>JANNRQ010000047.1:0-38912 GCA_031401495.1 Gemmatimonadota bacterium | reverse complement strand
AGAGAGGAGCGAGGAGTAGCTATCTTCCCCACTCCGGCAATCTGCTCCTCGCTCCTCTCTCCTCGCTCCTCTCTTGTCAGCGGACGTCTTTGAAAAACTCGTAAGCCTCTGCAAGCGGAGGGGCTTCATTTTTCAATCGAGCGAGATCTACGGGGGCGCCGGCTCTGTCTGGGACTACGGTCCGCTGGGTGTCGAGCTCAAGCGCAACATCAAGGATCGCTGGTGGAACGCGATGGTCCGGGCGCGCGACGACATCGAGGGTCTGGATGCCGCGATCCTCATGCACCCCAAGGTGTGGGAGGCGAGCGGCCACGTGGCCGGATTCACGGACCCGCTGGTCGATTGCAAGCAGTGCAAGAAGCGTTTCCGCGCGGACGACCCGAAGATCAAGGGCACGCCGGGGCAGCCGGACGGGCAGTGTCCCGCGTGCGGCACCAAGGGTTCGCTGAGCGAACCGCGGTTGTTCAACCTGATGTTCAAGACGTTCATGGGTCCGGTGGAAGACAGCGCGGCCGTCGTGTACCTGCGTCCGGAAACGGCGCAGGGTATTTACGTGAACTTCCTGAACGTGCAGGGCAGTACGCGCCAGCGCGTTCCGTTCGGCATCGCGCAGATCGGCAAGGCGTTCCGCAACGAAATCACGCCAGGGAATTTCATCTTCCGCACGCGCGAGTTCGAGCAGATGGAAATGCAGTTTTTCGTCGACCCGTCCGCAGCGGCGCCGGCGAAGACGGACATGGAGTGGTTCGAATACTGGAAGGCGCAGCGGCTCGAGTGGCACAGTGCGCTAGGTCTCTCACCGAACCGCCTCAAGTTCCATCAGCACACTACCGCGGAGTTGGCCCATTACGCGCGCGCCGCGTTCGACATTCAGTTCGACTTTGGCGGCACGCTGGGCTTCCAGGAAGTGGAAGGCGTGCACCACCGTGGCGACTTCGACCTGACGCAGCACCAGAAGTTCTCGGGCAAGAAGCTCGAGTACATCGACCAGGTCACGAATCGCCGGTACGTGCCGTTCGTGATCGAGACGTCGGTGGGCGCGGACCGCGCGACGCTGGCGGTGCTCGTGAATGGCTATCGCGAGGAGAAGGTCGAAGGCGAGGAGGAGGGCCGCACGGTGCTGGGTCTCGCGCCCGCCATCGCGCCCATCAAGGCGGGTGTATTTCCGCTCGTGAAGAAAGACGGCATGCCGGAATTCGCCGAGAAGCTCACGGCGGAGTTGCGGACGAAGTTCCCGGTATTCTACGATGAGTCCGGCGCCATCGGCCGGCGGTATCGCCGGCAGGACGAAGTGGGGACGCCGTTCTGCGTCACCGTGGACGGTCAGTCCACGCAGGACCAGACCGTGACGGTGCGCGACCGCGATACGCTGAAGCAGGACCGCGTCGCGGCGGACAAGGTTGGCGACTGGATCGCGTCGCGCATTGCCGGCTAAGTCCGCGGGCGCACGGGGGCTGACGCTCGACCGTCTCCGGGTGGACGGCGAGAAGTTCACCGAAGACATCTCCCGCGAGCACTATCTCGCGTCGTCGGGACACAAGGCGACTGCGGAGTTCCAGCCGATCTACGCGAAGTACGCGCACGTCATGAGCGAGGAGTCCCTGGCGCTCACTGTGGACGCGTTCAGGTCGGCGAAGTCGGGATCAGAGGACCATCGCGCCGCGCGCCTGCTGCTGGAGTGGCAGGCCGAGGCTCAGAGCTCGCGCGAGCTGGCCTCGCTGGACGAACGGGAAATCGCGTGGGAGAACAGCGCGGTGCTCACGCTGCCCGATGGGTCGAAGCTCCAGTTCGAGGAAGCGTCGATCGAGATCGGGAATTCAACCGACCGGGACCGTCGTCTCGCGATCGAAGCGGCGCGCGCCATTCTGGTGGAGTCCGGCTTGGCTCCGATGAAGCGTGACCACCTTCAGCGTGAGCGCGAGATCACCGAGTCACTGGGCCTTGCCGCCGACTACAACAGCGGCTGGGAAGAACTGAGCGGTGTTTCTCTGACGGACCTCGCGCAGCAGTGCTCGCAGTTCCTGAAGGACACAGCCGACATGTGGCGCGACACGTTCCGCGAGTTCGTGCCCAGGGTGCTCGGCATCGCGCCCGAGGAAGCCACCCGCGCTGACGCGCTCGCGCTCATGCGGGCGCGCGAGTTCGACGCGTTCTTCCCGGCGGACGACATGGAGCGTGAGGTCCACCGCCAGGTGCGCGAGATGGGCATCGACCCCACGGCGTCGGAACGGATCAAGCTCGACACGGGCGACCGGCCCGGAAAGCGCTCGCGCGCGTTCTGCGCGCCGGTGCGCGTGCCGGACGAGGTGTACCTCGTGTTGCGTCCGCATGGTGGACAAACGGATTGGAGCACGTTCCTGCATGAGCTGGGTCATGCCCTGCACTTCGCGTACACGCGCGACAACCTCTCGTTCGAGTACATGCGGCTGGGTGATAACTCAGTCACCGAGTCGTACGCCATGTTGTTCGACCACATGCTGCAGGACGCGGGCTGGCTGAAGCGCTACACGAAGCTTGGTGACAAGGATGTGCCGCGGTTCATGCGCGCGGCCGGTTTCGAAGAGCTCCAATTTCTCCGGCGCTATTGCGCCAAACTGCTGTACGAAGTCGAGCTATACGGCGGCAAGACGCGCTGGGAGTCACTGCCGGATCGCTACGTCGACCTCTTGACCGGCGCGACGTTGTTCCGGTACAACCGCGCGGACGCGTTTGTGGACGTGGACCTGCGCTACTACTCGGCCCGGTACTTGCGCGCGTGGCAGCAGCAGTCGCTGATAGCTGAAACGCTCACCGAGCGTTTCGACGCCGACTGGTGGCGCAATCCCAAGGCCGGGCCGTGGGTCGTGGAGCACCTCTTCGGCGAGGGCCAGCGGGAACTGGCGCAGGAGATCGCGACCCGTGTTTCGGGCAGGCAACTGTCGTTTGCGCCCTTGGTTCGCAAGATCGAGACATTGCTCGGCTAGGGAATCCATTACAATTCCCCGCACGATGACGTGCCCGCGCCCTTGAGCAACCCACCCGTAGCCCCGGCGACGACCGCCACGGGCCACGCGGACGCACCGCGCGGCGGGAGTGTCGCCGCCAACGAAAGGGACGTCGGAATTCGTGAGTTGATGGCGGTCCGTGAGATCGCCAAGGCGCTGCTCACCGCGAACCATCCCGCTGAGGTGTACGAGCTGGCGCTTCAGCACGTGAGTCCGATCGTGGGCGCATCGCTGTCGTGCGTCTATGTGATGGACGACGGCGACACGATGCGACTTGCCGCGGCGCACAACTGGCCCAAGAAGTACGCCAAGTTCTTGGACGACATGCGGGTGCGGATGGGCTCCGGGCCGAGCGGATCTGCGGCGGCGCTGAGGAAGGTGGTCGAGGTGCCGGACGTCTTTGAGGATCCCGCGCTCGAGGACTGGCGCGACGTCGCGAAGGAACTCGGTTTCCGGTCGCTCGTGGCGCTCCCGCTGCAAACCGGCGGCATGCTGCACGGCGCCGTCACGTTCTACTTCGCGGCGTCCGACACGATGACGACCGACTCGCGCGGACTCCTGCGCGTGGTCGCGGACCAGATGGCGGCAGCGGCGGAAAAGGCGCGCCTGATCGATGTGCTGCGCACCACCAACACCGAACTCGAGCGCCAATACGCGGCGGTGGTCGAGGCGCGCCGGCTTCAGGATGAGTTCCTGGCCAACGTATCGCACGAGCTACGCACGCCGCTGACGTCGGTGCTGGGGTATTTGTCGCTCATCGAAGAGGGCGCGGCCGGTCCGGTGACGACGGAGCAGCGCGAGACGCTGACGGAAGTGAAGTTGTCGAGTGAGAAACTGCTCGGTCTCATCGGTGACCTCTTGGATCTCACGGCGCTCAAGCGCAGCGAGCTCACGGTGACGTCCACGAGCTTCGACCCGCGCGACGCGCTCAAGGTCGCGCTCAACGCCGCGGGTCAGCGCAAGCCGGGCGTGGCGCTCAATGTCGAAAACGGCGGCATGATCGCCCTGATGACGAGCGACAAAGCCAAGGTGACCCGGATCCTGACCGCCCTCGTGGCGAACGCGTTCAAGTTCACGGATGAAGGTGACGTGCGCGTGGCCATGGCGGCCAACGGCGACCGTCTGGTCTTCCGGATATCGGACACCGGCGTCGGAATCTCCGCAGAGGCCCGTGGCTTCGTGTTCGACGAATTCCGGCAGCAAGACGGCTCGGCGACGCGCCGCTTCGGCGGTTCCGGGCTCGGCCTCGCACTAGCGAGACAACTGGCACGCCTCTTGGGCGGCGACGTGACGCTGTCGTCAGAGATCGGGAAAGGCTCTACTTTTGTGGTAGACCTTCCGCTGATCTACCAGTCGTAACCGACCCCGCCCATGGCCGACGCAGCCCGTACCATGCAGGAACAGTCCACGTCGCTGGCGCCCCAGGAAGTGCTCTCGCGTGCCAAGCAGTTCTTCACCCAGCGCAATCCGCTCTACGCGACGTTTGTCGACAAAGAGGGGCCGGGCTGGCTGACACTTCGTGGCCAGGGCGGTGAAGAGATCGCGGTCGCGGCAACGACGAAGGACGGCGCGACCCTTGTGACCGCGTCCACGTACCTGTTCGACATGCAGGTGTCCCGCTTCTTGTCCACGCTGCCGGCGGTGTCGCAGTGAGCACTGCGTTTGTCGGCCAACTGCGGACCGGCCGTCCGCCGATCTTCGTGGCGTCGGGACCGAATGCGATCACCATTCGTGTGGAAGCCGGCGACGTATGGGAAACGGTTCGCGTGACCGCGTTGTCGAGCACGCCGGTTGCCGAAGTGAAGCAGCGTGTCGTGGCCGAGCTGTTTCCTGCTGGCGAACGGGCTGACGACTTCGTGACCAAGCTGCGGGGATGGGAGATTCTCGATCCGCGCGCGACGCTGTCGGATGCCGGAGCCGTCGACGGCTCGATCCTTCTGCTGCACTACCGCCGCCGCCGCCCGGTTCGCTGACGCGCACCGTCGCGTTCGTTTCGCATTCGGACTGCGGCCGCCATGACACGGGGTGGGGCCACCCCGAGCACGTAGGACGATTGCGCGCCATCCCGCGCGCGCTTCGCGACGATCCGGAGCTGTTCGGCCATCTGGTGCACGCCGAAGGGCGCCACGCCACCGAAGACGAGCTGATTCTCGCGCACGACGCCGGGTACGTCGCGTCGGTGCGGTCGGTTGCGGTGGCAGGGGGTGGTCAATTGGACGCCGATACCGTGGCCAGCGAGGGCTCGTGGGACGCTGCAACCGCCGCAGCGGGCTGCCTGCTGGACGCGGTGGACATGACGTTGGATGGGCGCGCGAGTGGCGCGTTCTGCGGTGTCCGTCCGCCGGGTCATCACGCGCTCCGCAATCGTGCGATGGGTTTCTGTCTGTTCGGCAACGTCGCGATCGCAGCGCACTACGCGCGCAAGAAACACTCGATGGAACGCATCCTCATCGTCGACTGGGATGTGCACCACGGCAACGGCACGCAGGCACTGGTCGAGGGCGAGAAGGACATTCGCTTCGTCTCCATGCACCAGTGGCCGTGGTATCCCGGCACCGGCCCGGCGTCCGACCGCGGCACGAACAAGAACGTCTGGAACGTCCCGATGCCGGCGGCGCAGCCGCCGCACGCGTACACGTCGGCGCTGCTGGGCGCGGTCGACGCGGCCACGGCGGACTTCACGCCCGACGTCGTTTTCATCTCTGCCGGCTTCGACTCATTGGCCGGTGACCCGCTGGGCGGATTCACGCTCGAGCCGGGCGATTTCGCCTTGTTGACGAACGAGCTCGTGAGCCGAGCCAACTTATGGTGCGGCGGGCGCATCGTGAGCGCTCTTGAGGGCGGCTACGATCCCGCGCGACTCGGTGCCGCGTGCGTCGCCCATATGCGCGCTCTTTCCGGGATGGCTACTTTCGGATCATGACGGCCCCCGTCAAAGCGCCCGCGGAGTCATCCGGGCCGGTGATCTACTGGGTGGACCCGGACGGCAAGCTTCGCCGCGACGTGAAGCTGTCCGAGCTGTCGGACATCGTGAAGAATCGAACCGGGCAGCTGTGGGTGGATATTCGCGCTTCGGACAGGCACTGCGTGGCGCTGCTCGAGAATGTCTTCTCGTTCCACCCGCTCGCCATCGAGGACGCGCAGAACCCGGCGAGCCGTGTGAAGGTGGACGAGTATCCCGGCTTCCTGTTCGCCATCGTCCGTGGCGTGCGCTTCGACGATGAGTCGGAAGATCCGTATGACCTGGACACGTTCAACATCTCATTCTTCCTCGGGGCGAACTACCTGGTGACGGTGCACGGCGGACAATCGAAGGCATTCGACATCGTAGCCGATCGCGTCGAGCGGCACCCGGATGTGCTCAAGCGCGGTGCCGACCGTGTGATGCATGCGATCATGGACGGCGCGATCGATGCGTATTTCCCGTTGCTCGACACAATCGACGAGTTCGTGGACGGGCTTGAAGAGCGCGTCTTCAAGGAGTTCGACCGTGAGGCGCTGCATGACATCTTCCAGGTGAAGCGGCTGGTGGTGTCGCTGCGTCGCCACCTCGGGCCGCAGCGCGAAGTGTTCAATGTCCTGTCGTTGCGGCCAAGCCCGCTGCTGGCGTCGGACATGCAGGTGTACTTCCGCGACATCTACGATCACATGCTGCGGATCAACGATTCGCTGGAGACGTACCGCGACCTGCTCAGCAGCACGATGGACAGTTACCTGACGCAGGTGTCCAACCGACTTGGTGCGACGACCAAGGGATTGTCGGTGGTAGCGACGATCAGTATCCCGTTTGTCGTTGTGAGCGGCATGTGGGGCATGAACTTCGCGCACATTCCGTTGGCGGAGAATCCGAGTGCCTTCTGGTACATGTTGGCGATCCAGCTGGGACTATCCGCCGTGCTGTTGATCTGGCTGCGCGTCAAGAACCTGCTCTAACCGCTTACGTGTTCTGTCCCGATTGCGGAACCTGGAATCGCCGGTCGGCGCCGAGTTGTTCACGGTGCCACGCGGGCCTGCCGGATGTCGTCGACGGGCCGCTGGAGAAACCGGACCATGAAATCACGCAGTTGCGCCTGGCGACCGGCGCGCGGTACAGCGTGCGGCGGCGGCTGGGTGGCGGCGGGATGGCCAGCGTGTACTTGGGCGAGAACGTGCAGTTGCGAAAGCCAGTGGCGCTCAAGGTGCTGCACTCGCATCTGGCGAAAGACGCGGAGATGATGGAGCGCTTTCGCCGCGAAGCGCGCGCCGCGTCAGAGCTGGTGCATCCGCACATCGTTCCGATCATCGATGCGGGAGACCACGGCGGTGTCGTATTCACGGTGATGCCGTACATGGCCGGCGGGTCGCTGGCGGAGCGTGTCGCGCGCGGGCCTCAGCCGGCGGCGGAGGTAGCGTCCGCGGTGGCACAGGCTTCGAGTGCGCTGGACTACGCGCATCGGCGAGGGATTGTGCACCGCGACGTGAAGCCGGACAACGTGCTGTTCGACGAAGACGGCCACGCGATGGTGACCGACTTCGGCATCGCGGAAACGCGGAGCCAGGGGCGGCTCACGGCCGGCGGCCGCGCGATGGGAACGCCGCACTATATGTCGCCCGAGCAGGCGATGGGGAAGCTGGTGGACGGCCGCAGCGATGTGTATGCGCTTGGTGTCGTGATGTACGAGGCGCTGGTGGGCGCTCCGCCGTTCGACGGTCCGGACGGGTTTGCGGTCGGGTACAAGCAAGTGAACGAGGCGCCGGTGCCCGCGGTGCAGGTGAATTCCGACATTCCCAAGGAGCTCAACGACATCGTGATGAAGTGCCTGATCAAGACGCCGGGTGACCGGTATGCGCGCGCCAACGACCTGGCGGACGCGCTCGTCGGATTCCTGGTCGCAGCGGATCCGCATGGCGCGTCGCACCGCATAGCGTTGACGGCGCGAAACGGGCGTTGACTCTGTCATCCCGAGCGAAGCGCTTGTCATCCCGAGCGAAGCGAGGGATCTGCAGTTTGTAATGCAGATTCCTCGCTTCGCTCGGAATGACACCCAATACGATGCTTGTCTCCGTCGCACTCCCGCTGCCGCTGGCTCCGCTGACGTACGCGGTCCCGGACGAACTCGTCGATCGGGTGGCAGTGGGGAGCAGAGTGGTGGTGCCCGTGGGCACGCGCCGCACGATGGGCTTCGTGATTGGCCCTGCCGAGGCGAAGGCTGGCATGAAGCTGAGGTCGGTGCTGTCTGCGCCGGACGACGCGCCCGCGATCGACGCCGCGCTGCTCAAGACGTGCAACTGGATCGCCGATTACTATGCGGCGCCGCTCGGCGTTGTGTTGCGATCCGCTTTGCCGTCGGCGCTGACCGGGGCTGCCAAGCCAAGCCCTGCCGCGAAGACGGAGCGACACGTCGAGGTCAAGAAACAGCTGGAATCGCTGGTTGAGCGCGAGGCCGCCTTCAAGCGAGCGCCCAAGCAGCGCGAGCTCTACGAGCTGGTCGAATCACTGGGCGGCAGCGCGTCTGTGGACCTGCTGCTGGAACGCCTCAACTTCACGCCCGCGGTACTCAAGGCGCTCAGCGATCGGGGGTTGTTGGCGATCCGTCGCGATGTGGTGCAACGCGATCCGTTCGCGTTGCGCGCCGGCGTCGCGGATCCGCGCCACAGCGCGACGCCCGAACAGCTCGCCGCCATCACGTCGCTCAAGGCTGCGGCTGCTGGAGACGTCGTGTTGCTGCACGGTGTGACCGGCAGCGGCAAAACGCTCGTGTACCTGGAGTGGCTCAAGCATGTCGTCCGCGATCAGAAGCGAGGCGCGATCGTGCTCGTTCCGGAGATTGCGCTCACGCCGCAGACCGTAGACCGCTTTCGCGCGGTGTTCGGCGATCAGGTGGCCGTGCTGCACAGTACCCTGAGCGACGGTGAGCGCTTCGACGCGTGGACCGCACTGCGCCGCGGCGACAAGCGCATTGTCGTGGGCGCGCGCTCAGCCGTGTTCGCCCCGATCAGCGACGTCGGTGCGATTGTCGTGGACGAGGAGCACGAGTCCAGCTACAAGCAGAACGAAACGCCCAGGTATCACGCGCGGGAGGTCGCGATTGTCCGCGCTCGCGAACAGGGCGCAGTGGTAGTGCTGGGGTCCGCGACGCCGAGCCTGGAATCGTGGGTGAATGCGCAGTCCGGGAAGTACCGGCTCGTGTCCTTGCCGGATCGTGTCGGTGGAGGAAGACTGCCCAAGGTTCACGTCGTGGACATGCGCGTGAAGGGCAAGCCGCCGGCCAAGGGTTCCCGCGAAGCGTTGGCGCGCATTGCGCTCAGCGAGCAGCTCGAGGATGCGCTGCGAGCGCGTGTGCAAAAGAAGGAGCAGTCCATCCTGTTGCTGAACCGCCGCGGCTACGCCTCGTTCGTGCAGTGTCAGCAATGCGGTGACGTGGAGGCCTGTCCTAACTGCAGCATCAGCCTCACGCTGCATCGCGCGCCCGAGCGTCTCGTCTGTCACTACTGCCGTCACACTGCGGAGCTGCGCGATAAATGCGCCCAGTGCGGCGGCGAATTGTTGCGCCAGCGCGGCTTGGGAACGCAACAAGTCGAGAAGATTCTGGCCGAGGCGCTGCCGAGTGCGCGCATCGCGCGGATGGATCTCGACACGACGAGCGGGAAGTGGGCGCATGCCAACATTCTCGACAAGGTCGCTAGCGGCGAGACGGATATCCTGCTCGGCACGCAGATGATCGCGAAGGGGCTCGACTTCGCGAACGTGACACTGGTGGGCGTTGTGGACGCGGACGTCGGCATCAACCTGCCGGACTTTCGCGCGTCCGAGCGCTGCTTTCAGTTATTGAGCCAGGTGGCGGGAAGAGCGGGGCGCGGGCCCAAGGGCGGCGAAGTGATCATCCAGACGCGTGTGCCCGGTCATCACGCGGTGAAATGCGCGGTGACGCACGACTATCACGCGTTTGTGAAACAGGAACTCGAGGGCCGGAAGGAGCCGCCGTATCCGCCCGCGCTACGCTTGCTGAACGTGATCTTCAGCGGCACGCGGGAGGAGGACGTCGTGAAGTTCGCGATGGGCGCGGCGGACAAACTCGACGCGCACGTGGCGGAGCTCGAGGACGTGATTGTCGTGGGGCCGGCGCCTTGCCCCGTGGAGCGAATTCGGAATCGCTGGCGTTGGCACCTGCTTGTGAAGTCCGCCAAACCCGCATCACTCACGCGCATCGGTCGCTACTTCGCGGAGCGGCTCAAGGTGCCCTCGCGCGGTGGACTGCGGGTCGTGGTAGACCGCGATCCGAGCGCACTATTGTAGAATCCTAAAGTGCAGGGAGAGCATGCGCCGTTGCCTGCTGCTGGCTGTTGAGGGCGCCGGGGCACCAAGATCTGGCTGAATGCCCTGTTCGATGTGTAACCCGAGTAGGAGCATTGCTTGTCGGCAGTTGACCGAGCACGCGCGGCTGGTCAGAGTTGAGCATGGGCACTTTGGATCGATTCGTCGGGGACATTCGATCTGCTTGGCGCTCGCTTCGCCGAGCCCCCGGATTCGCGATGGCCTCGATCGTGACGCTAGCGATCGGCATCGGAGCACTGGCGGCTATTGGAAATGTCTTCTACGCCGTGTATTTGAGGCCGTTCCCGTTCACGGATTCAGAGCGCCTTGCGGCTATCACCGAGTATGCGCCCAGAGGGCCGCGCATCTTCAGTTCCGTTTCGGGACCGACGATTGCCGCGCTGCAGCGCGAGCAGCGCGCGTTCGAGCGTCTGGCGGTGTTTCGAGCCTCTACGGCCCCCGTGCTCGATGGCGACGGCGTGAGGTACCTCGCGGTCCTCCTTGTAGACACCGGATTCGCCGCTGTCCTAGACGTCCGCCCTCGGCTGGGGCGGTTTCCTTCGCGGCAGGAAATCGAGAGCGGTTCCCAGGTCGTAGCGATCAGTGACAGGGTCTTTCGCTCGCTATTTGCAGCCGATTCGGCCGCCGTCATCGGCCGAGCCCTGACGCTGGCCGGAACGTCATTCACTGTAGTTGGCGTCATGCCGCCTGACTTTCGCTTCCCAAGTCGAACCGATGTTTGGCTTCCCCTGGCGAAGGACGCACTAAGCGCACCCGATGGCGAAGCGTCTGTCGTGGGTAAGATCAAGCGCGGCTTCACCAGATCCCAAGTGCGCGCCGAGTTGGCGGTGGTTGCGTCGCACCTCCAGCCATCGGAACGAGGTGCTTCGTCTCTCATTCTTCAGCATGAGGTTCTCGACCGAAGCGCTCAGAATGTCTTTCCTCAGCCAGGGGCCCTCATCGGCATCGCAGTACTGGTTCTACTTGCCGCCGTGACTAATGTGACCAACCTCTTCATGGCGAGAGCGACTGCGCGGCGCGGCGAGATGGCCCTGCGAGCGTCGCTTGGCGCAACGCACTTCCAACTCGTCAGGCTAATGCTGATTGAGAGTTTGCTGCTTTCTATGGGCGCGGTGGTTTGCGGTGTCGCGACGGCTCTGCTGATGGCGAGATTCACGACCGCTTTCCTTCCGACCTACACTATTCCGCCTTGGGTTCGTTTTGACCTTGACCCTCGGCTGCTCGCGTCCTGCGTTGGCCTTGGGGTTGTAATCGCTCTCAGCATTGGGTTGGCGCCGGCGAGGCATGGCTCCTCCGATCGGCTAATGGAAACATTGCGAGGCGCCAGCGGCGGATCAGCGACGTCACGCCTGAGCGGCCGCCTTGGAGCCTCATTCCAGATTGCTATGGGCGTTGTACTCGTGATCGGGTGCGCCCTGTTGGTTCGTTCGTACGCCCGACTGGGCGTCGCTAGCGTCGGCTACCCGGCAGCCCGCATCCTTCAACTGGAACCGCAGTTCGACCTGGCGGGGTACTCCCGACATCGAGCGATGTTGTTCGTAGAGCGCCACCTGCCAGAACTCGAATCGCTCGCAGGGGTGGCAGGCATCGCAACGCGCGGCTACTACCTCGGCGAGCGCACGCGCGACACCGTAGACGCATTGGGTGGACGTCCTGACTTTCGCCTGTTCCTCGATGGCGATACCGTCCGGGATCGGACTCCCAGGGTTCGTCCGTGGCCGAGACAGTTTGTTGTTGATGAGAACTACTTCGCGCTGCTAGGCCTAAGGGTCGAGCCCGGCCGCGGTTTCACACGTCAGGATGTTTTGGGAAGCAGGCCTGTCGTTGTACTAAGCCGCGCGTTCGCGAGCGAACTTTGGGGAGGCAAGATCCCACTCGGCCGCCAAATCCAGGTGGGCGCACGTGGCCCTGCCCATACCGTCATCGGCGTCGTTGACGACGTCAATGATGTCAACCTCACAGGGGCAACCATAAGCTTTCGTCCGAGCTTGGATGCCTACTTCTACGCACACCAGTCGCTAGGCCGAGTCTTCGGGATCTACATTCGTGTAGAAGGTGACATCGGCGCAGTGCAACGAGCCGTTGTTGATGCGATGCGTCGCGCCGATCCGACCCTTTTTGTTCGCGGTGAGACCATGCGTGCTGACTTAGATCGCTTCATGAGACTGCAACGCAAGGTTTCTGTCCTTGTGGGCGCTTTTGCGGCTATTGTGCTCGGACTCTCCGCCGTCGGCCTCTACGCCCTGGTCGCCTACAACCTCGCACTTCGCACTAGGGAAATGGCGATTCGTATAGCCCTAGGCGCGAAGTTCCCGACACTCGTAAAGATGATCATTCGCGAGTCAGTTCCCATGCTGCTGCTCGGGTTGGCTATCGGCCTTGTAGTCGCGTTTGGAGCAGCCAACGCGCTTCGCTATTTCATATATGACGTGCCGGCTCTCGATCCCATCTCGTATGTCGCCGCGGTGAGCCTCATGGCCGTCCTGGGAACGGGTGCCTGCGCGATTCCGATGTGGGCTGTCCGCCGGATTGACAT
Organism: Gemmatimonadota bacterium; assembly: GCA_031401495.1. Lineage (GTDB taxonomy): Bacteria > Gemmatimonadota > Gemmatimonadetes > Gemmatimonadales > Gemmatimonadaceae > DASPMP01. The sequence continues at coordinate 26,077 of JANNRQ010000047.1, read as the reverse complement.
AAATCGAGCATTGAGAGAGTAGGCCCCATACGGCGCCGGCCGGCGCTCGTGTCAATGTTTCCTCGAAATGCGGTCCTCGGTGTCGCAGGCCGATCCCGATGCTCCGCTGGGTCGCCAAGATGACAGAGCGTACCAGCCACCTCAAGCCTCAAGGTGTACCGGTGATCACTTGGCCGATTTCTCCAACCGCTTTCTTGGATCGTTGGAGGCGAGGCCCTGGGTCGCACGGGCTGGCGGTCGTAACCGCGCTGGCGCCGGCCGGTTGTCGAAACGTCGTACGCGAGTGATCTTCTCCGTTCCACCGTCGCATTCGGAGCAGACCGTGCGCTATTCAGCCGCCTTGTTGGCCCTTTGCATCAGTTCGACCGCGGGTGCCCAGCACCTCAACCCGATGGTCGACCTGCTCTCCAAGAGGCAGGCTGTCTTTGGCCTCTACGCCCCCGCGAATCCGCGCGGCCCCCGGCCGGGCGGCGGGGGCCCCGGTGGCGCCGGTGCCGCGCAGCCGCCCGCTCAACCCGCCGCTCCCGCGCCGACCCCAAAGTCGCCCGCCGAACTCGCGAAAGACGCGCTCGGTTACGCGCACGCCGACTACATCTTCGACGGCAGCATGGAAGGGAACTTCGAGCGCGGGTACACCTCGTTCGCGGAGTTCGTGAAGGGGTACATGGAGGCCGCGAAGCCGGCCGAGCGAATGAAGCATCCGCTCGCTGTGAAGATGCACCGCATCGCGCCTGATCCCGCGCTCGCCGCCGCGAACATCGCCAAGCAGCTCAACCTCGGCGTCGCATCCATTGTGCTCGTGGACGTGCAGAGCGCGGCGGAAGTGAAGACCGCTGTCGCTGCCATGCGCTTCAAGTCCAAGGGCGGTACGCGTCCCGATGATGTGGGCGGGGCGCCGGCCTTCTGGGGTCTCAGCGAAAAGGAATACAAGGAGCGGGCAGACGTGTGGCCGCTCAATCCGAAGGGCGAGCTGGTGATGTGGGTGATTGTCGAGAGCAAGGAAGGTCTCGCCAACCTCAAGGAGATTGCTGCCGTGCCGGGCATCGCGGTGCTGACGCCCGGGTCGGGCACGCTCCGTGGCGTCTTCACGACGGTCGGCGCCGATGGATCACGTAACTACGATGCCGAGGCGTGGGAGAAAGCGCAGCAAGACGTGCTGGCAACCTGCAAGGAGTTCAAGGTGGCTTGCGGGTTCCCCGCGAATACGCCGGACGTGATGGAGCTCCGCCATACGCAAGGGTTCGGCGTCTTCGTCATCGCCTGGGGCGAGAACGGCTTCAAGACGGTTGAAGCCGGCCTCAAGGTGTCCGGGCGGCAGAAGTAGCCGCCCGCAGGCAGCGGTGCTAGCGCCCTCTCGCGATCGGGATGGCGCTTTCGTTGACGGCTTTCGCCGTCACCGGGCCGCACGGCTTTGTGACGCCGCGGCTCTCGTAGCAGATGCCGTACGGGGGCAAGCCATCCGCGAGATACACGTATGCGAAAAACGCTGCGAGCGCGGCGAGCAGTGACCACACGAGTGCGCGCGGCAGCCTCTCGCGCCGAAACTCGATGACCCAGCTGGGGCGATTGAACGAAAGGACCACGGTGCCTCCGGGTTACGGGACCATCGGCCGACCGACGTTCTTGCTGTCAACGTAGAAGTCGCGACGCACAACCAACGAGTCGCCCGGCAAGAATACTCCAGGCGTCGACGTCCAGGTAGCGGTCGGACGAATGCGGCGCCACATCTCCGGCGACGACGAACGCGACACGTCCACCGGCATCGCGAATCCATCCACCACGTTCGTCCAGCGATACGTCAGGGTGTCCGCCGAGATGCGGTACTCGAGCACGGGAATTTTGATCGTTGCTTGGTACTGCTCGAACACCTTTGAGAAATCCTGCCCGGACGTCCTGCTGATGTACTCGCGCAGTTGATCACCGGAAATGGTCTGGTGGCGGAACGTGGACTGGGCGCCGCGCAGCACGCTGCGCCACTTGGCGTCGTCGTTCACCAGCACGCGCATCATGTGCAGCATGGCGCCGCCCTTGGGGTACATGTCGCCGCTGCCCTCATGGTTCACACCGGGCGTTCCGATCACCGGTCGGTCGTTGCGAATGCCCACGCGGCTCCCGATCGCATACTCCGCACCGGCCTTGCTACCGTCCTGGCACTCGGTGTACAAGTTCTCCGAGTAGTTCGCGAAGCTCTCGTGAATCCACATGTCGGCCGCGTCTTTGAAGCTGATGCTGTTGGCCCACCACTCGTGCGCGGCCTCGTGGATGATGATGAAGTCCCACTTGAGGCCCCAGCCCGTGCGCGAGAGGTCGCGTCCCAGATAGCCGTTCTTGTACGCGTTGCCGTACGCGACCGCGCTTTGGTGCTCCATGCCCAAGTGCGGGGTCTCGATGAGCTTGAATCCGTCTTCGTACCACGGGTACGGGCCGTACCAGTGCTCGAAGCACTTCATCATCGGGATCGCCTGACGCAGGTGCTTGCGCGCGGTGTCCTCGTGGATGGCGAGCGGGTAATAGTCCATGGTCAGGAGCCCGCCCTCGCCGCGGTAGTAGTCCGTGAAATGCGCGTATTTCGCGGCGTTCACTGCGATGCCGTAGTTGTTGATCGGTCGCGAGACGAACCACTCCCACGTGGACGTTCCGTTGGCATTGCGCGTGACGCCGCGGAGCCGGCCGTTAGAGACGTTCACCAGCGAGTCGGGCACGGTGATGGCGACGCGCTGGCTGTCGGGCTCGTCGGCGCCGTAGTCCTTGTTGGGCCACCACACGCTGGCGCCCAGTCCCTGATTGGCTGTCGCGATGAAGCGGTTGCCGGCGGAGTCCCTGCGCCAGATGAAGCCGCCATCCCACGGCGGATTCCGGGCGGCGCGCGGCTTGCCATGGAACCAGGCGTCGACGCGGCCACGTGACCCCGCCGCAGCAGCGACAGGGAGCGACACGAAGAACGCGTTGCTGTCGCGGCGGAGCGTGAGTTTGCGACCGTTGTGCACGACGCTGTCCATCTGCATCGGTACCTGGAGGTCGATCTGCAGTTCTCGGCCGGACTGGAGGGCACGGTAGGCGATGCCGTTCATGCCGCGGATCGTGCTGTCGACCGGTGATACGGTCACGTGCAGGTCGTAGAACTCCACGTCCCACCAGGCGCGGGCGGGCCCGTTGGAGCCGCGCAGGGTATCGGCGCGCGAGAACGCGCGCGGCGTTCCGGCCACCGTTTGGGCGGCGGCAGTCGTCGCGGCCACCAGAATCAGCATTGTGAGTCGTTTCAGCATGGGATGATTGTGTCGGAGAAGTGGCGTCGCGGCAACTTCCGTGAGCCCAACCGGCCAGATTTCGGGATGGCGCAGACTGCTACTGTTTACACCTTCGAGGTGGAATTGTCCGACGTGGACCGCGGCGTCTATGCGACGCTCTCGTTCAAGGCGGCACAGCAGCCCAGCGAGACGGAGGAATACCTGCTGACGCGCGTGATCGCGTACTGCCTCGAGTACCGCGAAGGGATCGGGTTCTCGCGCGGCATCGCAGGGCCGGACGATCCGGCGGTATTCGTGAGGGACCTTACGGGCGCGATCCAGGTGTGGATCGAGATCGGCAGTCCCGACGCGGCGCGGTTGCACAAGGCCAGCAAGGCCGCTCCCCGCGCCGTGGTCTACACGCACAAGGATCCTGCGCAGGTCATGCGCCAGCTCGATGGTGAGCGCATTCACAAGCGCGAGTCGATCGAGATCCGGGCCGTGGATCGGGCACTGCTTGCGGGTCTTGCTGAGCGGCTGGACCGGCGCATGAAGTTCGCTCTCTCGTTTTCGGAGGGGCACATCTACATCACGCTCGCCGACGGGGACACGATCGACGGTCCGCTAACGAGGCACGCCCTGTCATCCTGAGCGGATCGAAGCATCTCTGCAGTACCGGGGATGTCCTGCGCTGCCCTCAGGACGACTAGTTTTCACAACGTGCGCATCGCTCCTCCCGACTGGACGAATCCGGTACTGAAATCGGCGCCGGAAGCGACGTTCGCGCCCGCCGAGCGTGACGGCGTCTTTCCCACGGGGTTCTTCTCCACGACGAACCTGCCCACCTACATCAAGGTGAAGGGCGAGTGGCGCTTGCCGCGCGAGCCGCGCATGGATGGCGGTGTCGTGCTCGAGAACGGGGAGTTGTGGGTGCGCGAGGGTCGCCGCATCAAGAAGGGCCAGTTGGTGGCGCTGGCGATGGCGGAGGACGGAACGGAAGGCATCTACGTCCACTCCGATCCGTTCTTCGGGCAGCATTCGCAGTTCGAGTTCATGGCCAGCGACGTGTCGCGTGAGAAGCCGGTCAACTACGAGAAGCTCGCCTCGCTGCTCGTGGACGAGCGCGATCGAAAGGGGTATCCGATCTGGATCACGGGGCCGGCGCTGGTACACTCGCGCGCCCGGGGCGACATGAGCTGGTTCATCTCCAACGGGTTCGTCGGCGCGCTGCTGGCCGGCAACGCGGTGGCGGTGCACGACATCGAAGCGTCCGTCTACGGTACGACGCTTGGCATGACGCGCACGGGCGAAATTGCCAAGGGAGGGCACGGCCTGCACATGCGCGCGATCAACATGGTGCGCGGCGCCGGTTCAATTCGCGCCGCAGTGTCAGCCGGAATCATACGAGATGGGATCATGCACGCCTGCGTGACCAGCGAGGTGCCGTTCGTGCTCACCGGCTCGATCCGCGACGATGGCCCGCTGCCTGACGTGATCACGGACATGCTCCAGGCACAGGACGCCATGCGCGCGCACACCAGCAAGGCGACCATGGCAGTGCTGGTCGCCACCGCGCTGCACGCGATCGCCACCGGCAACATGCTGCCGGCGTACCTTATCGAGGCGTCCGGTGAGTTGCGCGAAGTGCCGACGATCTGCGTGGACTCGTCCGAGTTCGTGGTGAGCAAGCTCAAGGACCGCGGTTCACACCAGGCGTTCGGCGTCGTGACCAACGCACAGGACTTCATGCACATCCTGCGGTTGTACGTTGAGAAAGAACTGGAATCGCGTGGCAAGGGAGTGGCCCGATGATCAACGACGAAACCCGGCAGCGTTTTCTCACGGCCATCAGTGAGCGCGTCCTTGCGGCTGGCGGGACGATCGATGAGGCACACGTCTTCCAGAGCATGAAGCAGGGCATCATGGAAACCGGCGTGGCTGTTGTCGCGAGCTCGATACCACTGCACATCGGCGCCGACCTGTCCTCGAGCGAAGCGAAGGAAGGCGCCGCCGAGAACAGTTCTCCGCGCGCGGAGCGCGCGGCCGAGAACGTTAGTCCGGGCGCACCGGAGCATGATCGCAAACTGGTCTATACCGCGCGCTACCGTCTCACCCTGAAAGGCCCGGACCGTGGCAAGTGGGAGTTCTCGATCCATCCCGAGGCCGACGCGCCGCTCCTCACCGTCGACAAAGTGGTGCGCGGCGTCCAGCAGCGCTCGGGCGATTCGATGGAACCAACCAAGCTGACCGGTGAAGAAATCAGGATCATGATACCGGAACCCCAGCCTCAGGCATCCGGCGCATAGCGGTCAGGAAGCGCACAACGATTATCTTTGGTTACTGCCGTATCCCCAATATCCACAGAGAGGATTGCATGACCCGCACCATGTTTCGCGCGCCGATGATTCTTGGCGCATTCGTGTTCGCCGCAGCCTGCGGTGAAAAGAAGGACGACGCACTCAAGACCGACTCCACGCTTGGCCGCGACCTTGCAATGGCCGGGCAGGACACGGCAGCCAAGCCGGAACTGACGGACGTAGCCAAGGCGGCGCCGCCGGCAGCAAAGACGGCCACCAAGACGGCCACCAAGACGACGCCAGCCGTCACCAAGGCGCCGGCCGCCCCGGCGAAGGCCACCACCGGTGAGATTGCGTCGGGCTCCATTCTGCTCCTCGCTACGGCGGGCGATGTTTGCACGAACACCAACAAGGTTGGCGATACCTTCACCGCCACACTCAACCAGGGCGTGACCGGCACGAACGGCGCAGCGATTCCGGCTGGGGCCGTGGTGACGTTCAGCATCACGGGCTTGAGCCGCAGTGAGAACGTCCAGGACAAGATCGAAATGGTGTTCGTGCCCAAGAGCATCTCGTTCGGTGGCAAGACGTACGCAATCGAGGGCTCATTGACACCGGGCTTCAAAGTGGAGCAGGTGAAAGCCAACGCCCAAGGCGCGACGGCCAAGAAAGTCGTGGCGGGCGCGGCGGTCGGCGCGATCGCCGGCCAGTTGCTTGGCAAGAACACGAAATCGACCGTGGTTGGCGCAGCGGCCGGTGCTGCTGCCGGCGCGGGCGTTGCGGCGGCGACAACGAACTATGAAGGCTGCGTCCGCTCCGCAACCTCGATGACCGTCACTCTCTCGGCTGCCGTTACCGTTCCGGTCGCTTAATGGGTTTGCGGCACCTCTGGAACCTCAGGACCTCAAAGTCATGAGGTGAGGGGGACTGAGGTGTAGAGTTCTGAGAACCAGGTGAAACGGTCGCGGGTATTCCGCGGCCGTTTTTCATTTCTCACCTTGTGCACCGAATCAGGGTGTCGCCGGCTTGCCACCAGCACGGGGATCTGAGAATCCTGTGAGGCGATCTCCTGCGCGGAGGATCCCGTTGACGGAGCCAAGGTTGCCGTCCGGGGAGACAGCCCTGCCGGAGCCCCACGTGCGAAGGCCGTAGCCCATCGCCTCCAGCTCCAGTACGGTCCCCGGCATCAATCCGTCCCGCTCGTACCGAATGGTGTCGGGCAGGGCCTGATGATGCAGGCGTGGTGCGCTGATCGCGTCCGCGATGCTCATGCGGTGATCGATGACGTTCACGATCGTCTGCGTCACGCTACTGAGGATTCGCGGCCCTCCGCGCCCGCCGACGGCCATGATCACCCTGCCAGCGCGGTCGAGCACGAGTGTCGGAACCATCGAGCTGAGCATGCGCTTGCCAGGCGCCACCGCGTTCTGCTCACCCTGGATCAGGCCGAACAGGTTCGGAACTCCGGGGCGCGCGGCGAAGTCGTCCATCTCATCGTTCATGAAGAACCCGACCGTGGGTAGGTACACGCCGGAGCCGTACAAGTCGTTGATCGTGGTCGTCGTCGACACCGCGTTGCCGTCCTTGTCCATCACGGCGTAGTGGGTGGTGTTCGAACCGTCCGATCCGCCGGAGCCCGGCTGGACCAGTGCCGCCGTGGGTGTCGCGCGTGAGCCGATCGTGGCGCGCTGCCTGGCAGCGTACGACTTGTCCGCCAGCCGGTCCACGGGAACCTTCCCGAAGGCCGGGTCCCCGATGAACGCGTTGCGGTCGACGAAGGCGCGCTGCATCGCAGACGCCAACAGGTGCGCTCGACGCGGCGTGCCGAACGCGGGCAGCGGGTCGAAGCCCTCGAGGATGTTGAGGATCTCCAGCATCGCAACGCCGCTGGACGGTGGCGGCATCGTCAGCAGGACGTGTCCGCGGTACGTGCCGCGAATCGGCTCGCGCCACTCCGCCTTGTACGCGGCGAGATCTTCGGCGGTGATGATGGTGCCCACGGTGGCCAGGTCCGTCGCGACCTGACGCGACAGCCCACCAGTGTAGAACGCGGCCCCACCACTGTCAGAGATCGCTTGAAGTGTCTTTGCGAGTGCGGGCTGGCGGACACGCATGCCCACTTCGAGTGGTTTGCCATTTGGCAGGAAGACCGATGCGCCGGCGAACCGTCCGATGAGCACCCGGTACCTGCTGAGCGACGCCGCCATCTGCGAGTCCGCAAGGAAGCCTTCTTCCGCGAGACGGATCGCTGGCCGCATCACCACATGCAGCGGCAGTGACCCGAACCTTTGGTGCAGCGCAGTGAGTCCCGCGACGCTCCCCGGCACTCCCGATGCCAGCGGGCCGACCACGCTCTTTCTCGGATTCAACGTGTCGGTCGCGAACATCTCGCGGGTCGCCGCCGAAGGCGCAGTCTCACGATAGTCGAGCGCGGCGACGCGGCCGTCGGCCATACGCACCACCGTGAACCCGCCACCGCCGAGGTTGCCAGCCTCGGGGTATACAACCGCGAGCGCGAACCCGGTCGCGACCGCGGCGTCCACGGCGTTGCCGCCCCGCCTGAGGACTTCGGCACCTACTTGGCTGGCCGTCGCCGCGTCCGACACGACCATGCCCTTGGCGCTCGCTGAGGGCGCGATCGAGGCCCGATGCGGCCAATTGGCAGGGAACACCGTCACGGGCGCCGGCGGTTCGGCGGGCCGTCCACATGCCGCGAGTGTCGCAGCGACAATCAGTGAGTACCGCACGACGCGCATCAGGTCTCCGCTGGGGTCCCGAATTCTATCGAGCGCCGGTGCCCCGTGTCAGAGTCCCAGCCGCAGTCCCGCGCGCAACGTGCGCTGCTGCGTGCCTCTCGTCGTGCTGCCGGGCACGCGCTTGTGAATGACGAGGCCGTATTCCTGTTGCAGTGTGAACTGGAGTGCGCGGTTGAGATTGAAGCCGATTCCGATCGCCACAGCGAACGAAAAGTCAGTGACCGGCCTACCCGGACCGAGCGGCGTGCCGTTCGTCGACTTGAAGTTCGCAAAGCGCGTCGCTCCGGCAGAGACGTCGATCAGCTGCGTCACCATTCCGCTGCCGCCCAAGTGCAGAAGTCCGAGGACCTGGTGCATCTCGGCGTTCGCCGGGCAAACGCCGCCGCCGCAGTTGGCCGAGTTCGGCGGGGTGTCCGCCCACTGCAACGGCAGGTTCGCGTGGGAGTACGAGAGACCAAACGTCGTTGCCATGCCCAGCGGCAATTCGATGGACGCACGATACTGTGCCCCGTCGCCGAAGGTCCAGCAAGCGTCCGATTCCGGATCGCAGATCGCTTGTTGTGTGACCCAGCCGGCCGAGATTGACGTGTATGCCCCTGGTCGGTAGACGCTGGTGGGCCGGATGATCTGCGCGCCCGCGCTTACAGTGATCCCGACCATCATCGCCGCCGCGAACAGTATGCGTTTCATGTTTGTTGCTCTGATCCCTAACTTGAGTGTTGGGTCTTGGGTCTTGGGTCTTGGGTCTTGGGTCTTGGGTCTTGGGTCTTGGGTCTTGGTTCTCAGTTCTTCCCTCCATATACACAACACGTGAGTCCCTTGGTCCCCCTGATGGTACCCGACCCGAGAGTAACCGAGCAGCGAAATCCGCGGACCGCCGATATCGACTTGGCATCTGCGCTGGACATTGTCGACATCATCGCGGCGGAAGACCGGCGCATTCCGGACGCCGTATTCGGGCAGCGCGAGGCGCTCGCCAACGCCATCGAAGCCGCGGAATCGACGTTTCGCCGCGGCGGCCGTGTCATCTACATCGGGGCGGGAACGTCTGGCCGTCTCGGCGTCCTTGACGCCAGCGAAATGCCCCCGACGTTTGGCACCGATCCGGAAATGGTGCAGGGGATCATCGCCGGCGGACTCGCGGCGCTCACGCGGTCACAGGAGGGTGCCGAGGACACGGTCGAGAACGCGGTGACGGACCTGGACGCGCGCGGCCTGCGCGCGGAGGACTTTGTGGTCGGCATCGCGGCGTCGGGGACGACGCCGTATGTGCGTCGCGCGCTGGAACACGCGCGTTCGAAGGGCGCTCGAACCGCGCTGGTCGCTTGCTCGCCGCCGCCGGCGGAAACGCTGAACGTGGTGGATATCCTGATTCAGCCAATCACCGGTCCAGAGGTCGTCACCGGATCAACACGCATGAAGGCCGGCACGGCCACCAAGCTCGTGCTCAACACCATCACGACGGGCGCGATGATCCGGTTGGGCAAGACGTTCGGCAACCTGATGGTGGACTTGCGCGCGACGAACGAGAAGTTGCGCGACCGCAGCGAACGCATCGTGATGGAAGTGTGCGATGTTGACCGCGCGACGGCGCACACGCTGATCGAGAAGGCGGGCGGCGCGGTCAAGACCGCGATCGTCATGCGTCTCAACAACGTTTCGCGCGCCGACGCTGAGCGCGATATCGAGAAAGCGGGTGGCCTGATCCGAAAGGCCATCGGCCGCAACCCACCGCCGGTGAAATGACGGCGGCCGCGCGCGGCGACGCGTACATCGGCCTGATGTCGGGCACCTCGCTGGACGGAATTTCCGCCTGTGTCGTGCGGTTTTCCACTGAGGCTTCGGGTCCTGGGTCTCGGGTGTCGGGCCTTCAGCTGCTGTCGTTCATCGGTAAAGCGTATACGCCCGATCAGCGGGCCAGATTGTTGAAGGCGATGCAGGCAGGAACGGCTGGCGAGTATTCCCGCCTCGCATTCGACCTCGGCGCCTGGCTCGCGGAAGCCGCGGTATCTGCGGTCGCGGAATCCGGCGTTCCGCGCGATGAGATACGCGCCATTGGCTCGCACGGCCAGACGCTGTGGCACGACCCCCCGCACAGCACGTGGCAATTCGGCGAGAGCGCTGTGATCGCCGAGCGCGTTGGGATCGACGTAGTGAGCGACTTTCGGGTGCGGGACGTCGCGGCGGGCGGACAGGGCGCGCCCCTCGTGCCGATCGCGGACGCCATGCTGTTCTCCGCTGGCCACTGGCGTGCCCTCCAGAATATCGGCGGCATTGGCAACGTCACCGTGCTGCCGCCGGGCGGCGACACGTCGGCGGTGCGCGCGTTTGATACCGGACCGGGCGTCGCCGTAATCGACGCTGTCGTGCGGCTTGTGCGGCCGGGCCAGACGATGGACGAGAACGGCGAGATGGCGCGTGCTGGAACGCCGATCGATAGTGTCATCGCGGATTTGCTGCGCCATCCGTATTTCGCGATGCAGCCGCCCAAGTCCACCGGCCGCGAGCTGTTCTCGGCCGACTACGTGGCCGCGCTCGTGAAGGCGTGCAGGGCGGCGAAACCCACCTGTACCGACGAGGACATGGTCGCCACGGCGACGTCGCTCACGGCGCGGAGTATTGCCGATGCATATCGCCGTTTCATGCCGGAGCCCGTCGAAGAAGTGCTGGTCTCCGGCGGTGGCGCCAATAACGGCAGGCTCATGCAAATGATCTCGGCCGGCATTGCACCGACGAAGGTGCGCCGGTTCGATGAAGTCTTCTTCGACGGCGACGCCAAGGAGGCGGTGGCGTTCGCGCTGCTCGCGAAACTGTTCATCGACGGAGCGCCGGGGAACGTACCGTCAGCGACGGGCGCGGTTGGGCCGCGAGTCCTTGGGAAACTATCGCCGCGTGGAATGGCGTAGTGGATCAGCAGTACCCTACACCCTATACCCTATACCCTCGTATGTCCGGACAAGTGTTCGACGCGCCGCCGTCAGAGCCGCGCGAGCGCGTCATCGTCAAGCAGGTCGCCAAGTCAGGTGTGGGGATGGGAAGTGCGCTGGCGATCGCGATTTCGTGGAGCGTCAACAAGTCGATCGTGTGGGCGATCATCCACGGCGTCTTCGGCTGGTTCTACGTCGCCTACTACGCCATCAAGCGGGACTAGTCGCGAACCATCCCGCGCGCGTTTTCCGGCAGGAAGGCGAGGAGTCGCTCCAGCGGAACCGCGTAGACGATTCGGCCGCCTGCGTCTCTCGGTCCGCCCCACACGACGCCGACCACGAGACCCTTGGCGCTAATCACCGGGCTGCCGCTGGAACCGTGTGCGGCGAACGAGTCGATCTGAAGGATGGACGTTGTGCGCTTGCTGACCGTGCCGCCGATGAGCGTCGTCTTTGCAATAAACCTGTCGCCGCCACCTTCCTGAGCCGTTTCGTAGCCGAGCGGGAAGCCGATGATTGCCACGGCGGAGCCTTCCGAAGCGTTGTCATCGTGCGCCTGAATGCCCTGCACGGTCGGCCAGGTCGCCAGTGAGTCGTCGAGCTGAATCAGCGCGAGGTCGAGGCTGTCCCCCGTCGGCGGCAACTTCACGACTCGGGCCCGCGTGTACGTGCTGTCATCGCGGAACTTGATCGCGATCTGCGTCGCGACGTTTCCGTTCTCATCACGAACGTTGTGACGGTTCGTGAGCATCAAGCCAGTGGACGTGATGGCAAACGCGGTCCCCGAGAACATCGCGGAGTCGGTGCGGGACGTCTTGATCATCGAGATGAGCAGAGCAACACCCGGCGCGTTGTTCGCGTTGACGGTAGGGAGGTCCATCCGCACCATCGTCACGACCCGGTTCTCGATCTCGGCCATGTCGGCCTTGATCTTCGCACGCTCCTCCTCGGTCGTCGCCTCGTCCAGGCGAGTGCTCAGCGCAGCCAACTGGCGCTTGAACGAATTCGCCAGCGCGGTGTCGCCCGCGTCGCCGCTCCCGAGCCCGCGCGCGCGCGCGTCGCTGGCGGCCAACTGAATCTTCATCTTCTCGATTTCATTCGCCGACGCGCGCTGTCCGATGAAGTACGCGGCCGCGACGCCGAGTGCGATGACGCCTAATCCGCCCACAACCATCTGACGCAGGCCAGTGGTCTGCTTCTTCACGGCGTACGCGATGCGCTCCTCTGTAGCGCCGACGGCCTTGAAGGCGCCAGTGACATGGAACGACACCTCGACTTCTGGTCCGTTGGCGCCAAAGCGCACCGTGTCCGCAGTGGAAATGGCGACGCTGCCATTGACACGATCCCCGTTGACAAACGTGCCGTTCGTGCTGCCCAGGTCGTGCAGCTCGTAGCCCGGACCCTTGGCACGGAATTCTGCGTGCTTGCCGGACACGTCGAGGTCTTTCTGGGGATCAAACCGGATGTCGACGTCCGGATTCCGTCCCACCGTGATCACCGGCTTCTCGAGACGCTTGGTTTGGCCGGCGCGCGCGCCGGTCAGGATCTTCACTTCGAGAAGCATTTGTCCTTCCTCCTGCGCCTACGTCAGGGCGTCGTCGCCGCCGGTGGCGTTGTCGAACCCGCGGCAGGTGCCGCGGCCTCTGGTGCCTTCGCTGAATCTGTCGCTGGTGCCTTGGTGGAATCGACGACCGCAGCCGAGTCCGGCGTCGCGGACGACCCCATCATCTTCGTGCCGAACCACCCGGCGAGTGCGACGATGACTATCACGACCCCGATCAGGAGCACCCGGCCGCTGCCGGCCTTGTTGGGCCTGAGTCGGGCCACTTCATCGGTGTCGATCGAGTCGATCGTGGATGCCTGCGCGCCGTCTTCCGAATCGCTGTGTGTCGAGCCGGAAACGGCCTCGGGTCCGCGGGCGGGTTCTTCTTCGACGCCCCTCGGCTGGTCCACCGGAATCGTCGAGCGGTCCGCAGACGGACGCATCGGCGCGGTGGGGCCCTCGCTCAGCCGTTCCATGCCCATTGGCGCTGCGCTACCACCCTCGGGTACGGAGAACACCTTGTGCCCGACGTCTTCATCATCCTCGGATTCGACCAGGCCTTCGCCCTCGAAGCGCGCCAGGATGACGGTGATGTTGTCCGGCCCACCGTTCTCATTGGCGATGTCGATCAGTTTTTTGCACGCCGTCACCAGGTCCTTGTCGCTGGTGAGGACGTTCTTGATATCGTCCTTCGTGATCTGGCCGGAGAGACCATCACTGCACAGCAACATGATGTCGCCACGCGAGATCGGCTGGTACGTGAGGTCGACCTTGATCTGCGCTTCCGGGCCGAGCGCCTGGAGGATGATGTTGCGACGCTCGCTCTGGGCTGCTTCTTCCTCGGTCAGCTCGCCGGCCTCGATCAGCTTCTGCATCAGCGACTGATCTTTCGTGATCTGCTTGACGCTGTCCCCACGGATCAGGTAGCCGCGGCTGTCGCCCACCTGCGAGAGATAGAGGATTCCGTCCAGGAATCCGGCGATCGTCGCCGTCGTGCCCATGCCGCGGTACTCTTGATGCGACGTGGCATACGAGTGGATCTGCTGGTTGGCGCTTTGGGTGGCGCGCTTGAGGCAGCGGGCAAACAGCTCGGGAGACGGGCGATCGACAGGCAGCCAGTTGTCTCGCAGTTCGCGCAGGACGATATCGGTTGCCATCTGGCTGGCGATCTCGCCGGCCGCGGCGCCGCCCATGCCGTCCGCCACCATGAAGAGCGTGCCTTTGGGGCCCGACTTGTGGGCCCTCACCGCCGGTTGCAGTGACGCAATGTTGCTGTTCAGGTCGGCAACGACGAACGAATCCTCGTTGTGCTCTCGCGTACGGCCGACGTCCGTGCGGCCAAACACGTTGACAAGGATCTCAGTGGACGTCGATTCGGTCATCGCGAGGAGGGAAGCTTGAAGGCAGGAACGAGGTTCAGGAAATCTACGGACACGCGCTCTTCAGAATTGTGCTGACCTGCTTCTCGTACTTCGTACCCTTTGACTTTCCCTCGATTTCCTTTACCGAGGTGCACGCAGCACCATCGTTTTGCCGGTTCACGTTGGCTTCTGCCGTCAGCAGTCCAGCCCGAACCTGCTGATCCTGCGTCATCGTTGAGGGCGAAAGCTGCCCCAATCGCTGGAGCGCCTGCGCCGCGCCTGCCGGAGTTCCAGACATAAGGTCCGTCAATTTGCCGACAGAGTCCAGCACGGCATCCATGTCCACCATCACGGGCGGGGCTTGTGCCGCGACGGGCTTGTTGCCAGCACCCGTGTCCGCGCCGGTCGCCTTGTTGAACGTCTCGGGTCCGGCGTCGCCGGTCTTCAACAGCATGACGGCCACAACTGTGACTGCCACGAGGCCGAGGCCGCCGCCGACCATGAGTCCGGTCTTCGATTTGGGCGCGGGGGCCGGGATAGCATCTGTCGGGGCTCCTGCGGGTGTCGCTGACCCAACCCGCGTCGACGGCACCGGGCGCGCCTTGGGCTCGGCCGCCGTCTTGGCCACCACCGGCGGCGCAAGAATCGCGGTGTGCGCCGCAGTCATTTCATCGGTGAGCGGCATCATGGACACCGCGCGTGCCAGCTCGCGGCCAAACTCCGCCGCCGTCAGATATCGCTCGGCGGCATCGCGGGCCAGCGCCTTGTCCATGACGGCTTGGACGTCGGGCGACCACGGCGTCGTCGGCTTCATTTCGGTCAGCGTCTTGGGCTGATCCGTCAACCGCGCGATCATCGTCTCCTGCGACGTCGCGCCGGGGAAGGGCAGCTTGCCCGTCAACATGTTGAACGCGACCAGCGCCAGCGAGTACGTGTCGCTGCGGCCGTCCAGTTTGTCGCCCGACAACTGCTCCGGACTCATGTACTCCGGCGTGCCAACAATCATGCCGGTCTTGGTGACCTTCTGTCCTTCATCGTGGCCGGCCTTGGCGATGCCGAAGTCCACGACCTTGACGATGTCCGTGTTCTCGCGGCCCTTCGCCAGCATGATGTTGTCCGGCTTCAGGTCGCGGTGGACGATGCCCATGTCGTGCGCGACGGACAGCGCTTCGGACGCCTGACGCGTGATTTCCGCGGCGCGGGCGGCCGGCAGCGATCCCGCATCCTCGATCACCTTCGTGAGGGACGGGCCCTCGATGAACTCCATCGCCAGGAAGATGATCCCGTCTTCCGTTTCACCGAAGTCGTACACGGCGGCGACGTTGGGATGGTTGATCTTGCTGGCGTTGGCGGCTTCGCGGTTGAATCGGCTGATGGCATCGGCGTCGTTCACCATGCCCGGATTCATCACCTTGAGAGCAGCCTTGCGGCCCATCTTCACGTGCTCGGCGAGATACACCGTGCCCATGCCGCCCTCGCCCAGCTTCTTCGTGACGTGGTAGACCTTCTGGATGATCGAGCCCACGAGGTCCGCCGCGCCGCCGAGCGACTTGAGCGTGCTGCCGTCCTTGGGACAGAACAGCTGCTCCGGCGGATACTCCGTGTTGCACTGGGGGCAGATCTTCTTGCTCATACGTTCTCCACCCTCATGATCTGATCGCCCAGCAGAAAGCGCTGGCCCTTCTTGATCTCGCGGTCACCGTGCACGGCCATCGCTACGCCGTTGCGACTGTCGGCGTCATGCACAAAAAACTCGATGTCCTCCGAAACGATTTCAGCGTGGCGGCCGCTCATCGTTTGGTCGTAGGGGAAGATCCAGTCGCCTTGGTCGCGGCCGAGAATGATGTTGCGTGCCGGTGAGAGATGGAACGAGTCCCGCACACTTTCGTCGGCGCGCAGCTGCTCGAGCGTCGCGACATCCACTGGCGGTGTGACAGAGCCCATGCGGCGCGTCGAGTCCGCTTCCGGCGGATGCGGTCCGGGGTATCCGAGCCGGCGGAACCGCAGCACTTGTGAACCGATCAGGATCAGGTCACCGTCGATGAGCTTGGTGGCTTCGTCTATGAACACCCAACTGCCGTTTCTGGAGCCGAGGTCGCGCAGCCAGAGCGACCCTTCTTTCAGATCGATGCGCGCGTGCAGGGGCGAGAGATACACGTCGAACTCGAACTTGATGTCGGCGTCGCCGCGTCCAATCACGGCCTCGCCACGATCGAGGGTGAAGATCTTGGACGGCTCGCCACGCTCGTCCAGGAGCGCCAGCCGCGCGCCTGAGGCGCGCATGTTCGACCCGATGACCTTCGTCTGGATGGACACGCGCTGGCCAACCCGATGCCCGCAGCGCGAACAGAACATGTCCTGGCCGCGCTCGAACGCGTTGCCGCATTCGCCGCAGGCACCTTCCTCGACCTTGTCGACGACCTTGGTGCCGCAGTGGGAGCAGAACGGCTCCTTCGGGTTGACCGAACTGCCGCATTTCCGGCACCGGGGCGCCTCCGCCATGGTGACGGCGCCCGCGTTGGGTCCGGTGGCTCCCACGACGCCCATGCTGCCGCTGGCCCTGATTGCGGCGGCCGCCGCCGGGCTAACCGCAGCCTGGACGCGCGCGTCAGACGCCCGGAGCGGCTTGCCACAATCGCCGCAAAACCGCGCCCCGACGTCGTTGTCCTGGCCGCAAAAGCCGCACGAGTTACTCGTCGTCGTGCCGCCTGATGGGGACTGAGAAGAATTCACCGGGTCCCCAAGGGGTAAAACTGCATGGGCCGCGAATATAGGTCTCGGAAAAGGGGGGGTCAATGAAGCCAAGGACTATAAGGTTGTGCCACGTCTTGCTTTCCCTCCCCGGCCCGAATGGGCCCCGTTACCTTCCCGCACGATGAATCGGGCGAGTTTGGCGCTCCTGGCTGGGGTCGCGATGGTCAGCCTTGCGTGCCACCGTGGCGCGGTCGTACCGACCGGCCCGGGGCCTGCTCCGGCGCCGCGTCCCAACGACCCGCCAGGCGCTCCGGGGCCCAATCACGCCCTCCCGGTCTTCTCAACGCTTCCGCCGACGCTCCCGCCAGTGCCCCTGATTGAGGGGCCGCTGAACCCCAGGATCGTGTACCCGCAGTGGAATGCGATGATCACGTCCCGGGACTCGAACTTCATCATGGGTTCGGTGGGGAACGGCCTGGCGTCGCTCACCATCAACGGTCAGGATGTGCGCGTCTGGCCCAACGGTGCCTTCCTGGGCTGGATCGCAAACCCGCCGCCGACCGATGCCCAGTTCTCCCTGATCGCGCGGCTCGGGCCGGACAGCGCTCTTCTGACGCACCCGGTGCGCGTTGCCGGAATGATTCCGCCTCCGCCTGATTCGCTCAAGCCGCCGCCGCCAACGATCACGGACACCGTGCCGACGTGGGTCATCCTGCGCGACACGTCGCTCTCGTTGAGCGACACCGACCGCGTTGTGATCGGACGACCGCAGCCGAACAGCACGTACCGCTGGTTCTTCCTTCCGAACACGCGTGTGCAGCTCACAGGCCGCTATCCTGGCTTTGCCCGAGTGAAGCTGGATTCGGGGCTCGAGGTCTGGGTGGATGCGCTGGACGCGAAAGTCTTCGCGACCGACACCATGCCGCCGCGCCGCTTCGCGGGGAATGTGCGCGTGCGGTCGGCGGCGGACTGGGTGGACGTGAACGTCCCGATCAGTGAACGGCCCGCCTACCTGGTTGAAGAGCGGGATCGCAGCTTCGTGCTGACGCTGTACGGCACGCGCGGCAATACGGACCTGGTGACATACCCGACGTCGGACTCACTGGTGCGGCACGTTGAGTGGGCCCAGGAGCTGAACGACCGCGCGCGCTACACGATCGCATTGAGTTCGGCGCCTTTCGGGTACCTCGTGTTGTACGAGAATGGCATTCTCACGTTGCGCATTCGTCGTCCTCCCGTGGGTCTTGGGTCTTGGGTCTCCGGTCCTGGGTCTCGTAGTCGCAGTTCCGCGCTCAGTGGGCTCACGATCGCCGTCGACGCCGGTCATCCTCCGCAAGGCTCCACCGGCCCAACCGGCCTCTTCGAGGGCGACGCGACCCTGCCCGTTGCCCAATACCTGCAGCGCATTCTCGAGGAGCGTGGCGCACAGGTCGTGATGACGCGCACCACGCGTGACGCAGTTGATCTACAGATGCGTCCCGTGTTCGCGCGCCGCAGTGGTGCGCACGCGTTCGTGTCGCTGCACTACAACGCATATCCCGACGGAGTGAACCCGTTTCTGCGTGCCAATGGTGTCGAGGTCTACTTCTACCGCCCGCATTCCGAGCCGCTGGCGCGCGCGGTGCAAAGCGAGCTTGTTGCCCGGCAGCAGCTCGAGGATCAAGGCGTACACTTCCGGAGCCTCGCGATGGTGCGCGCCACGTGGTTTCCGGCGGTGCTCGCTGAAGGCGGATTCATGCTTGTGCCCGAACAGGAGAGCGCGTTTCGCACGGAAGTCTGGCAGGAGCGTTATGCGCGCGCCGCTGCCGACGGTCTCGAGAAGTATTTCCGCGCGCTGCGCTCGCACTAGCTTCGCGCCCGTGTCATCCGCGTGGAAAGGAGCAACACGAGGCGCGTTGTTGTTGTTCGGGCTAGCGCACCTGGCGTCAGCCCAAGTGAACCCGTCGCGGCCGTGGCGAACGATCCGGACGGAGCACTTCTACGTCCACTTCACCCCTGAACTGGTGCAGGTGGCGCAGCGCGCCGCGGCCACCGCGGAGTCGGCGTATGTGCGCCTAAGGACGCATCTCGCCCCGCCGCGCGGCAAGATCGACCTCGTCATCGCGGACAACGTGGACTTTGCCAACGGGTACGCGACGCCGTATCCGACAAACCGGATCGTCATATTCGCCAATCCGCCAATGGGCGACGAAACGCTGCGGTTTGTGGATGATCCCAACGAGCTCGTCATCACGCACGAACTGGTCCACATCTTCCACCTCGATCGCGCGCTTGGCGTATGGCGGATCTTTCGAATGATTTTCGGACGCGATCCCAGTTACTTCCCGAATGGCTTCCAGCCGTCGTGGCTGGTGGAGGGGTTGGCGGTCTACTACGAATCGCTCATCACGGGAAGCGGGAGACTGAAGGGAAGCAATCACGCCATGATCGCGCGCACCGCCGCGGGGGCGCGCGATTTCCCACGCATTGACCAGCTGTCGCTGGCGAGCCCGCACTTTCCGTACGGCTATCGCGCCTATGCGTTTGGGTCGCTGTTTGTGGACTACCTCGGTCGTACATACGGCGACTCGTCCGTGCGCGCGATGGTGGAAGCGTCGAGTGCGGGCTGGATTCCACTCTGGCTCGACTGGTCGTCACGTCGCGCCTATCGCCGCAGCTTCACGTCGGCGTACACCACGTGGACACGCAGCCAGGTGGCCGCCGAGCCGGTGACCGCGTCGTCGGGGATCGCCGGATGGGCAGACCTCACGGACCACGGCGGGTACGCCAATGTCCCGCGCTGGATGGATGACTCGACCCTGACGTACGACGGCACGAGCGGCAGGACTTCGTATGGCGCCTATCGCCTTCGTCTGAGGTCAGACTCGGGTCTTGGGTCTTCGGTCTTGGGTCTCGGGTCTGGGGGTTCGGTGGTGCGCTCCCGGCTGGCGCGTCGAACCACTCGCAGTGCCAATGTCCTCCTCGCCAATGGCGATCTGCTGTACAGTCAGCTGGAATACAGAAATCCGTATGACCTCCGCTCCGACCTGTACGTCGACAAGGAATCTGGCGGCGCTCGCCGGCTGACTCACGGCGCTCGGCTCTCCCATCCCGACGCACGGCGCGACGGCATGATCGTAGCTGTGCAGACCACTCCTGCCGCCACGCGCCTTGCGCTCGTTAGTCCCAACGGGAAGGTCGTCACCCCGATCACGACCGGGACCCTCGACGAGATGTGGGCCGAACCGCGTTGGTCTCCGGATGGCCGGCACATCGCTGCCGTGCGCTGGGCGCGCGGCGGGACGTTCGATGTCGTCATCGTCGATACCGTTGGACGCATCGTGCAGTCAGTGGCGCGCGAGCGGGCCGTGGTTGCGGACCCGTCGTGGTCGGCCGACGGTCGCCACGTGTACTTCAGCTCCGATCGAACCGGTATTACGAATCTCTATCGCGTCGAATTTCGTGAGGGCGGCGAGGCGGCGTTCGAGCGCCTCACCGACACGCGCACGGGGTTGTTCGAGCCGCAGCTGTCGCCGGACGGACGGGCGCTGGTCGCGGTCGCGTATCGGAACGACGGCTACCACATCGGAATCACGTCGACAGATTCGCTGCGCCCGCAGCCCGCCGAACGCATCGACAGCATCGCAGCGCGCGAGCCGCAGCTGATTACGAAGCACGACGCACCGAGCACGAAATACAGCCCATGGCGCTCGCTCGTGCCTCGTTACTGGCTCCCGTTTGCCGAAACCGCGCTCGACTCGAACGCCGTACGACTGGGCGCCTACACGTCGTCGCGCGATCTCGTGGACCGCCACTCGTACGAGGCACTCGTCTATATACCCACCGACATGACGGGCCTGACCGGATCGCTCGGCTACAGCTATGCCGGACTGGGCAACCCGGTGCTGAGTGCCTCGGGTTCACTGGACCGTAGCACCTTGGGCTGCGTCCTCGACGCCAGCCAGCAGAAGCAGTGCATCGGGTTCCTGCGCCGCCGCGTCCGCAGCGCGTCCTTCGACGCGACGTTCAACCGGCTGCGCGAACGCGCGGCCTCATACATCAGCGTTGGCGGAGGCATCGAGGCGCGCGACTATAACACCGCGCCGGCGGACCTCATCGATCGCGTGGACTCGTGGTATCGCCATACCCTCTACTGGCCGCGTGTCACAATGGCGCTGGGCTGGAGCAACATCCAGTATCCGAAACTCGCCGTGTCGCCTGAAGACGGCGTCTCATTCGCGTTTTCGTCGCGCTTTCGGTGGCGACACGACCGGCCGGTGCTCCCGGTACCCACCGGGCCCGATACGGCGGACCGTCGTGGTGACGCGGCCACGTTCATCTCCGCCTTCTCGGCCTACAAATCGCTCCGCTTCCTTGGATTCGGGCGCCACGTGTTCGCGGCGCGCGTAGCGGGCGGCTGGACCGACAGTCGCGCCCCTGGCTATCTCGAGGTTGGCGGAGTCAGTGGCGGCACGGTGGAGATCTTCCCGGGCTACACACTTGGCGAAGGACGCCGCTCGTTTCCGGTACGCGGCTTTCCTGCCGCAGCGATGATCGGCATGCGCGCCTATTCGTTGTCCGCCGAGTATCGGGCGCCACTGCTGCTGCCGGGCAGGGGACTGGGTCTCCTGCCCGCGTTCGTGGACCGCAGTAGCCTCACCATCTTCGGGGATCTCGGCAGCGCTTGGTGTCCGGCGCTGTACCAGACGCGGCTCGCACCGGCGTACTCACTCTGCAGTCAGGGCGACTACGACATCGGTCGCACCACATTCCTGAGTTACCACCCGATCATCTATCAGGCGGCGAATACGGTCGGGTCCGTGGGGGCAGAGCTGAACGTGGTCGCAGCAACGCTCGATTGGGACCGCCCGATTCGCTATCGCGTGGGCGTCGCACATCCGGTCGTCGGCCTGAACCTGCTTAGCGGTATCAGGCCGTGGTCGGCGTACGTTGCCGTCGCCGCGTCGTTCTAGGCTGTCGCGTCGCTCCAGGTTGTCATCCCGAGCGAAGCGAGGGATCTGAAGTTGAACCCTGCAGATTTCTCGTTTCGCTCGAAATGACTGCTACGCCGAGCGCGCCTTCAGCTCTTTGAAGCTGATCAAGCGCGCCTGGTCCTCGTCCCACAGCGAGAGACGCAGCGTTGCGAACGTGTCACGCAACCGCAACGTGGTCACCTGGTGGAACATCGGGTTCTCGTCGTGGCACTCCTGGAGCTTGTAGTTCGGGATCTTCGGGCTGATGTGGTGCACGTGATGCACCCCGATGTGTCCGGTGATCCAGGCCAGAGGCTTCGGGAGGTCCAGGTACGAGCTGCCAGCCAGCGACGCATCCTGGTAGTTCCAGTCACCGTGCTCCTGCCAGTACGTGTCTTCGTACTGGTGCTGCACATAAAAGAGGAACACTCCGATGGCTCCCGCGAGGTACAGCGCAGGGAAATAGACAATCAGGAACTGCGGCAACACACCGAGCGCGTACATGCCGAGGAGCATGGCGATGAGCGCGAGGTTGGTGCTCATCACGCTGCCTTGCTGTTTGTCCTTCGTGGCCTTGCTCTTGAGGCGAAACCGATTGCTGTACATCAGCCAGAGCGGACCAACGGAGAGCATCGTGACCGGATGACGAACAAGCTGGTACGCCACCTTTTTCCGCCACGACAGTGCCTGATATTCCTTGACGGTCAGCGTGTAGATGTCGCCATGTCCGCGGCGGTCCAGGTCGCCTGACGATGCGTGATGAATGGCGTGGTCACGGCGCCACTGGTCAAAAGGCGTCAGCGTGAGGACGCCGGTGAACCAGCCCACCGCGTCATTGGCTTTGCGCCACGGCAGGAACGACGAATGCGTGCAATCGTGCATCAGGATGAACGAGCGCACGAGGAAGCCAGCGGTCGGGATGTACAGCAGCGCGGTGACCCAGAACGGGAACCGCAGCGAGAAGGCCAGCGCCACGAAGCAGGCGGCCAGCGCCGCTGTCGTCACGATTAGCTGGGTGATCGAGCGCCGGACGTCTGCGGACTGGTAGGGCGCGACAACTTCACGCCAGTGGACGTCGGCGGTGCTCTGTGCAGCCGTGGATGTCGCGGACGCTCCCGCAACGGCAGCGGCGCCATTGAGTGTTGTGGCCATCTTATAATGTAGCGCGAAAAACGAGGCTTTGCGCCTCCCGTTTCCCCTACATACCTGTGCCAAACATCGATCCGAGCGCATTCGTACACCCACTTGCATACATCGCCGGCGACGTGACCGTTGGAAAACGCGTCTCCATCTGGCCGTTTGTCTCGATACGCGGCGACAGCGACGCGATCACGATCGGAGACGACAGCAACGTGCAGGATGGTTGCGTCATTCACGTGGACGACAACGTGCCGTGCCACATCGGCAACCGCGTTGGCATCGGGCACCGAGCCATCGTTCACGGCGCAACGATCGAGGACGATGTGCTCATCGGCATGGGCTCGATCCTGCTCAACAACGTGAGGGTCGGCACGGGCTCGATCATCGGCGCAGGCGCGGTGGTGCGCGAGGGTTTTGTCGTGCCGCCCAACTCGCTCGTGCTCGGCGTTCCGGGCCGCATCGCTCGTGAGACCACGCCTGACGAGCGTTCGCGGATAGCGAACACTGTCAACGCGTATCTCGAGCTGCAAAAGCGCTATCGCTGATCGCTGATCAATGGTCGCTAAGGGAGTCGTGGCCCTTCCGGCGAACCGTGACCAATTCTGCCAAGGAACCCGCTTGTCAGACTTGGCACGGCCTCGCCTCCAGTCCCACGACTCCCTTCGCTTCCATGGCCCCGCTGCGGTCATTTGGTCTCTGCCGCAATGATCGTGCGCGACTGATCGGGTGCTTCGCAGTACGCATTCCGGAATGCGGTCGAATCCGGTCCCGGAACTCAAACGCCAGCTCTCTGACGAGTTGATTCGAGCGATCGGGCCGCGTCGCCGGTGGGACGTTGCGTCGATACTAGGTGTGCACGCCTCGCGCGTTTCCGACCTGCGCCACGGCAAGGTGGAGCGGTTCACCCTTGAAACGCTGATCCGTTTTGCGGCATTGCTCGGTAGACGTGTCTCAATCGTGATCGCGTCAGATCGGGAGCGGAGGGGGCCGGTGGCCTCCTAGGCGAGGCCGTGCCAATGCTGGGAAGCGTTCTTCTTCCTAGCATTGGTCACGGTTCGCCGTTGAGGCCGCTGGCCCCGAAGCGGCGGCTAGGACGTTGCGGCCAACGGCCGCGCGTCGATCACTTCGCGATAGCTCTCGTCCAATCGATCCAATTCCGCGTCCCAGTTGCGGGACTCTGCCCAGGCGCGCGCGCCCACCGCGAGCCGCCGCCGCAGTTCGGCGTCTTCCACGATGCGTGCCATCAACTGGGCAAGCGCGGCCGCGTCACCCGGCGTGAACGCCAACCCGTTCTGGCCGTGTCGCAGGTTATCGGCCACACCGCCGGCTGGCGCGGCGAGAACGGGCAGCCCGCTCGCCATCGCTTCCGTCACAACCAAGCCAAGCGTCTCGGTCTCCGACGCAAAGACAAACGCATCAGCGCTCGAATACAGCTGCGGCAGCGCGTTGTGACGGTGCAGGTTGCCCAAGAAGCGGACCTCGCCGGTTGCGCGCCGCTTGAAGGCAGGCAGTTCCGGGCCGTCACCCGCAATCAGGAGCGATGCGCGTAGCTCCGGTCGCGCAGCGCGAAACTGTGCGAACGCGTCGATCAGGAGCGGCACGTTCTTCTCGGCCGCCATCCGGCCGACGTGGAGAAACACGAATGTATCGTCGACGCCAAGTTCGCGCCGGAGCGCGATGCTCCGCTTTGCATGGTGGAATTGGTTCACGTCCGTCCCGCGGCCCCAGACCTCCACGCCGCTGACACCCAGACCGTGCAGCTCCAGTTTCGCCGGTTCGGACGGCGTATACACGCGCGCAGCGCGTTGGTGAAAGCGCGCCAGGAACCGGCCCACTGTGGGTCGCAACCAGCCCACACCGTACGACTCCGTATAGCGGCTGAAGTCCGTGTGGTAGCTCGTCACGGCTGGAACGCCGAGCACCGTCGCGGCGCGCATGCCCAGGCGACCGACAACGAACTCGGTTTGACAGTGCACGATGTGCGGCTTGAGCCTGCGCGCCGCTTCCAGAACGGGGCGAAAGTATGGCAGCGCCAGCCGGTTCTCAGGATACCCGGGCAGAGGAGCGCTCGGCAGCTTGAGGTGCGTGTGCACGGCGGATAGATCCGACGCTTCCGCTGCGAACGCCTCGCCGTATGGCTTCGGGTAGCGCGGCGATACAACTGCGCAGGTCCATCCGCGCGCCTGCATTCCGGCGACCGCGATCGCGGTCACGACTGAGACGCCGTTGACCTGCGGCGGATACGTGTCCGTGCAGAACAGGATGCGCGGCGCCTCACCTTCACGAATACTCACGTGGGAGAAACGTCACCAGAGGCCGTAACAGACGCGTCTCCGGAGCGTAGCAGGAAGCATCGATGAGTCCGCCGCGATGCGGCGGCCTGCGATTGGGACGGCGTTGCTTTGATACGCAACCGTTGCTTGCACATACACCGGTTACTGACACCGCCCAGCGAGCCTTGGAGTACTCCGAATCAGGAGTTCCTCATGAACCAACTGTCGCTGCTGCATCGAATGGAACGCTCGGAACGGGCGCTGTTCGTGCGCTGTGTGGATCACGTCAGCACCCGCCGCGGATTGCGCGCGGTGTGGACAGTGCTGACGCACCTGGGCGGCACCGCATGCAGTGTCACCGCCGCGACCATTCCGTTGGTACTCGCTGGCGGCGCGCTGAACGAAGCAGCCCAGAAAGCCACGGCAGCACTGATCATCTCGCACCTCCTCGTCCAGGTGGTGAAGCGGACCGTGAATCGGCCGCGGCCGAGTATGCGCGAGGTGACAACGTCACTCGTGGCCGAGCCGGACCGCTTTTCCTTCCCGTCAGGCCACTCGTGTGCCGCGATGGCGGTGGCCTTCGCCTATGCGATGGCGTTCCCCGCAATCGCGCTGCCACTCATCGGGCTCGCGGTGCTCGTCGGCGCCTCCCGGGTCTTCCTTGGCGTGCACTACCCGGGAGACGTGGTCGTCGGTCAGGCCATCGCCATCGCGACAGCATTGCTGGTCTGAACGAACGCTTCTTTCAGCACGCGCCCCCGGTACGCTGAGGGCGGCGTAACGCCAAGCGCCCACGCGACGGTCGTCGGGACGTCGATCAGTCGGGCGTCAAGCAGCGTCGTCCGCTGCACCGAGCCGCCGGCAAGCAGCATCGGGATCGTTGCATTGATTGGGTGGTCACCGACAT
>JANNRQ010000046.1:0-4745 GCA_031401495.1 Gemmatimonadota bacterium | reverse complement strand
CGACCCTGCGCATCCGGTCGCCGCTCCCCTGGTCGCGCCCCGGCTGGATGGGCGCTGGGGGCTCCGGCGGGGGGTTCTTGAACGCGCTGCGTACGCGCGCGGCGCCGCGCGCCGCGCCGAGGTCGGGGTGGAGGACCTTGATCGCGACGTCGCCATCAAGGTGCTGCACCCAGACCTCGGCGCCGCGCTCGGCGCCGACCGGTTCCTCGCCGAGATCAAGACGACGGCGAAGTTGCAGCATCCGCACATTCTGCCGTTGCTCGACAGCGGCAGTGCCGACGGGCTGCTCTGGTATGCGATGCCGTACGTGGAAGGTGAAACGCTGCGCGGCCGCTTGCAGCGCGAAACGCAGCTGCCGATCGCCGAGGCCGTGCGGTTGGCGCGCGAGGTGGCGGATGCGTTGCAGGCGGCGCATGCGCGTGGCGTGGTGCACCGCGACATCAAGCCCGAGAACATTCTCTTGCAGGGCGGGCCCGGAACACCGCATGCGCTGGTGGCCGATTTCGGTATCGCGCTCGCGGTTCAAAGCGCCGGCGGAGCGCGCATGACGCAGACGGGTCTTTCGCTTGGCACGCCACAGTACATGAGCCCCGAGCAGGCCACCGGCGAAAAAGTGATCGACGCGCGCAGCGATCTCTACGCGCTGGGTGCGGTCACGTACGAGATGCTCGCGGGAGAGCCGCCCTTCACCGGCCCCAGCACGCAGGCGATCGTGGCGCGGTTGCTGTCGACGGCACCGCCGTCACTCACGGCTACGCGGAACACCATTCCGCCGCACGTCGAGGCGGCGGTGCTCACCGCGCTCGCGAAGCTGCCGGCCGATCGACAGTCAAGCGTGAGCGAGTTCGCCGCGCAGCTATCGGGCGCGGTGTCTATTGCGTTCACGCAGGCGAGCGAGTCGCGCCTGCACACGGGTACGGCCGTTGGCGGTGTGCACGCCGATCCACGCCGCGCCGCGAGCGCACGGCGGCGCACACGCGCGCTGCTCGGCGTGACCGCCGCAGTTGCGCTCGTGGCCGTGGGCGCCGTTGCGTGGCTCACCACACGACCGACACCGGTCATGCCGGCACGCACGTTTCTCCTCACGCTCCCCGACAGCACGTCACTCCTTGACGCCGGGGTGTCGCGACGCGTTGCCATCTCCCGTGACTCGCGCCGCGTGTACTTCGTGGGCGGATCCACCGCGAACTACGGTCTGTTCGCGCGCGATCTCGCCGATACGCTCGTCTATCGCATTCCCGGCACAGAGCGTGGCCAATCGCCTGTGCTCTGTCCCAACGGGCGATGGCTCTACTTCAACCGTGGGCAGGGGCAAGGGGTCTTTCGGGTGCCCCCAGAGGGCGGGCAGACAACGGCGGTCCTCGATTCCGCAACCGTGCAGGATTGCAACGAGGCCGGCGAGTTGCTGGTGACCCGCAACCGTCGGTTGATGCTCTGGCGTGAAGGACAGGCGCTGCGCGAGATAGCCGCTCCCGACAGCGCGCGTGGCGAAACTGCCATCGCGTCCGGCAGCTTCCTGCCGGGGGGAGCACACGCGGTGTTCACCGTGCATCAAGTCGGACGGCCGCTCGCCGGCACGCTGGCCACTGCGCCGCTTTCCGGTGACGTGACGACCTCGCTCTCGGTTACCGGTGTGCGGCCGAAGTGGAGTAATGGGCATCTGCTTTTCCTTCGCGACGGCGAGCTGCTTGCCGCGCCGTTCGATTCTAAGCGCAACAGGGTTGTCGGCGAACCGGTTTCGGTGGTGCGCAATGTGGCGACGCGAGCAGGGGGCAGTGACTACGACGTCAGTGATGACGGCACGCTGGTGTATGCGGGCGGCGCCTTCGGTTCGCGGTACCGCTTGACCCGAGTGGATCGTGGGGGCCGCGAGGAGCTGCTGGACCGGGAGCCGGCGCCGTACAGCTGGCCACGGGTGTCGACCGATGGCAAACGCATCGCTGTCGAAGTGCAGGCGTCGAACGCCGCCTACGATGTGTGGCTGTTCACGCTCGCGAGCCGCTCGCTGGAGCGCCTCACCAGCGGATACTCGGGGGTACGCGCCCTCGGCTGGAGTGCCGACGGTAAGCGCGTCGCCTATCTCACGATAGAGAACGGTGGCACCCCGCAGTCGAAGCGGATAATTGCCTGGGTACCGTGGGATCTCAGTACGCCACCAATGCGGATTCCGGTGCGCATTCCAGACGGCACACAGGTTGAGGATGCTACACTCCGCACCAGTACGGATCTCATCGTCGTGCGGTCACGCGGCTACGGTGCACCGGGCGATCTGTGGGTTGCTCCGCCACCACAAGCCGGCGACTCGGTGCGGCAAGCCCGCCCGTTCGTGGTGACCGACGCCGATGAGGAAACCCCGCGCCTGTCGCCCGACGGCCGCTGGGTTGCGTACGCGAGCAACGAGACGGGACAGTTCGAGGTGTACGCGCGGGCGGCCGATGGCATGGGAGGTCGCGTGTCGCTGTCGGCGGGCTTCGGTGCCGAACCGGTGTGGACCCCCGACGGCCGCGGTCTCTACTTTCGCGGCGACGGGCGCATGCACTTCGTGGCGCTTTCGAGCGGCGCCACGCTCGAGGTCGCGCGCCGCGATACGCTCTTCGTCGATCCGTACCGGCGAGAATCGCTTGCCGCCCAGTACGACGTCTTTCCTGACGGGCAGTCGCTGCTCATGCAGAAGCCCAGCGGCACGAGCTCGCGCTACCCGATCGTGGTGCTCAACTGGGCGGGGCTGCTGCGGCAGGGCGAGGCGAAGCGGTAAGTGTTCTACCCTGTAAGCAGCTTCCTTCGACCGGACCCTGCTCAGCGCCGCCGAATGCGCGCACTGCACTTGATCTCGACCAGCGCTGCTGGGCGAGGAAGCGCGGAAACTGCTAGCGTGGCGCGGGCCGGCGGATCGACGCGAAAGAACTCGATGTACACGGCGTTCATGGCGGCGTAATCGGCCATGTCTTTCAAAAACACCGTACACTCATCGACGTCGGCCATCGTCGCACCTCCGGCCTGAACCGACGCCCGGATGTTCTCGAGCGTCTGGCGCGTCTGCGCGGCCACACCACCGCCCACGATGTCCTGCGTCCCCGGTTTGATTCCGGTCATTCCCGACACGAATACCTGGTCACCGGAACGGATGGCGACGGAGTAGGCGGGTACCAACGGCGCGAGTCCCGGTGGATTGAGGACCTGTCGTCCAGACGTCGGCAACGCCGACGTCTGCGGAGCGGGAGCGCGCGTGCATGCGCTCAGCGTGAGTGCGCTCAGCGTGAGTGCGGTGCTCGACGCGATCAGCAGACGGAATGACGCGTTCACTTGCGGGCCCCCACGACGATTGGCTCAAACCATTTTGGAAAGAGGTAGCGACTCGATGGCGATGCCGCGGCCACCTCGCGCTGGAATCGCGTTCGATCGGCGAGCGCCGCCGCCGACGGTTTCGGGTCGCCGTAGGCATCCGCGTGCGTCGGGATGACAAGCGCCGGCCGGCCCAGTGCGCGCATCAACCGACCGGTGAAATCGTGAATCTCGAGGCGCTGGCTGTTGGCGCCGACCAGGGCGATGTCGGGGCGAAGCCCTACCATTTCGCGCTCGATGTAGTTCATCGACCCCATGATCAGGATCTCGTGTCCCGCGATTCGCAGAAGGTAGGCGAGGTTTCCGCCTTCGACGTAGTCCTTGCGCCGAAGGGGTGCGCGCAGGCCGCGAGGCGCGGTGCCGACGATGCCGCGGGTGTTGTTGTAATAGTGCTTCTTGTCGAGCGCACTATGGATGTTCGGGATCACCCGCAGCGAGAAGTCGCCAAACTCGTAGTCCTCTCCACCGATCACCGTGATAAGTGAACTGTCGGTCACGCCGTATGCGCGCGCCAGGTTCGCCGCCGTCTCGTGTCCCACAATAGTCGCACCGGTCTTGCGCGAGATGTAGCCAGCGTCGAGAGCGTGATCGGAATGCCCGTGCGTGATCAAGATGTAATCCGCCCGCGTCACATGCCGATTGATCAACGCGGTATCTGCTGGATACAGCGCATCAGGTACGGGCCCGGCGGCGTCGGCCGCGGAGTTCGTCCACCTCGCGAATTGCGTGAGGAACGGATCCACCAGGATGACCCGCCTGCCGTCCGTGATCTCCCAGCCCGCGTTGCCCAGGTAGGTGAGTCGAACCTCGCCCGCCTTCAGCGCAGTCGCCGACGAGACAGGAGTGGCTGACTGTCCGTTGGCTTCTGTGCAGACCAACGATGCGAGCAGGAGTCCGAGAGTCACCGTGCAGCGGTACGACATGTCTTCTCCGCAGGTAGAGTTATGAGTGATACCGAATATAGTGCGCGTGGGCGGATCGGCGGCAGCGTGGCGCTGAGTGGCCAACTGTTCGCGGTAAGCGTAGCTTTGCCGTCATGCATCCGAATCTGACCGTTACAATCCGCTCCGTCGCCCGACGCGGTCGGGCAGTGCAACGCACCGCACCCGCGTTCTTCGCGCTGGTCTTCGCGGGCGGCACCGCACTCACCGTGCAGGAAACTACAGCGCGCACGTTCGATCGTGTGCGGCTCCTCGAGTCCACGAGTGAAACCTCGGCCAGCGTCAGCCTCGGTGACATTGACGGCAATCGCACGCTCGACGTCGTACTCGCCAAGGGCCGTCACTGGCCGCTGAACGATGTGATCCTGCGCAACGACGGGAAGGGACATTTTTCCACCGAGCCCCTCGCGAACACGCCGGATCGTACCTATTCCGCGGCGCTCGCAGATCTCGATGGTGACG
>JANNRQ010000045.1:0-6003 GCA_031401495.1 Gemmatimonadota bacterium | reverse complement strand
CGCGATGCGTCCAATACCTGGTCGATTCCTTCTTGCCTCACTGTTGCTCACTGGTCTGATTGCCATGCCCTCGTTCGGACAGGTCTGGAAAGGCCGCGGACGTTTGAGTGGCGAGGTGACCGACGAGGCCGGCAAGCCGGTCACCGGCGAGAAGGGCGAGCTGGTCTGCGCGGCGCCTTTCCCGTCCATGCCACTCGGTTTCTGGAACGACCCGGACGGGTCCCGCTATCGCGCCGCTTACTTCGAGCGCTTCCCCGGAGTCTGGCACCACGGCGACTTCGCCGAGTGGACGGCGCACGGCGGCATGATCATCCACGGCCGCAGCGACGCGACACTGAATCCGGGCGGCGTGCGCATCGGCACCGCCGAGATCTACCGGCAGGTGGAGCAACTGCCCGAGATCGTCGAGAGCGTCGTCGTGGGGCAGGACATCGCGAGGGACGCCGAGATCGACGTTCGCATTGTCCTGTTCGTCCGGCTGCAGGATGGGGTGACGCTGGACGACAGCCTGCGCGAGAAGATTCGGAAACAGCTCAAGGACAACGCCAGTCCGTATCACGTGCCCAAGAAGATCATTCAGGTGGCGGACATCCCGCGGACGATCAGCGGCAAGATCACGGAACTGGCAGTGCGCGACGTGATCCACGGGCGCCCGGTGAAGAACGTGGACGCCCTGGCCAATCCGGCGGCATTGGAGCTGTACCGTGATCTGCCCGAGTTGCAGTAGGCCTACTACAATTCGGTATGGCCACCGCAACACGTCCCAACGAAACCGAAGTGCAAGACGTCTTCCCGATCAACGGGACCGACTACGTCGAGTTCTACGTCGGCAACGCCAAGCAGGCGGCGCATTACTACCAGGCCGCGTTCGGCTTTCAGATCGCGGCCTACTGTGGTCCCGAGACCGGTGTGCGCGAGCGCTGCAGCTATTTGCTCACGCAGGGCAAGATCCGGTTGGTGCTGACGGCTGCAATGGGGCCGGACGGGCCCATCGCCGATCACGTGCGTGCGCACGGGGACGGTGTCAAGGACATTGCCCTGTGGGTGGACGACGCGCGGGACGCGTATGCAAAGGCGATCGAGCGGGGAGCCAAGAGCGTGCACCCGCCGCTTCTCATGAAGGACGCGAACGGCGAGGTCGTGAAGGCGGCCATCGAGATCTACGGCGACACTATCCACTCGATCGTCGAGCGAAAGAACTACAAGGGCCTCTTCATGCCGGGCTTCGTGCCCCGCACGCCGCACTATCAGGCGCCGGAAGTAGGCCTGCTGTACGTGGATCACTGTGTCGGCAACGTGGAGCTGGGCCAGATGAACGTTTGGGTTGCCTTCTACCAACGCGTGATGGGTTTTCGGAACCTCATCTCGTTTGACGACAAGGACATCAGCACCGAGTACAGCTCGCTCATGTCGAAGGTGATGTCCAACGGCAACGAGCGGATCAAGTTCCCGATCAACGAGCCGGCCAAGGGGAAGAAGAAGTCGCAGATCGATGAGTACCTGGATTTCTACGGCGGGCCCGGCGTCCAGCACTTGGCGATGGCCACCAACGACATCCTCAAGACCGTCACGGCGCTCAAGGACCGCGGCGTGGAGTTTCTCAGCGTGCCGACGAGTTACTACGACGAATTGCAGGGACGCGTCGGCAAGATCGACGAGAACGTGGACGCGCTCGCCAAGCTCGGCATCCTCGTGGACCGCGATCCGGATGGCTACCTGCTGCAGATCTTCAGCAAGCCGGTCCAGGACCGTCCGACGCTCTTTTACGAAGTGATCCAGCGCAAAGGCGCGAAGAGTTTCGGGAAGGGGAACTTCAAGGCGTTGTTCGAGGCGATCGAGCGCGAGCAGGGCCTGCGCGGGAACCTGTAGGACCGCTGTCATCCCGAGCGAAGCGAGGGATCTGCAGTAATCCCTGCAGATTCCTCGCTTCGCTCGGAATGACATACTAGAGGAACATGATCTACCACACCCTCGGCACAATCCCGCGCAAGCGGCACATCGTCTTTCGCAAGCCCGACGGCTCCATTTACAACGAGCAACTCGTCGGACACG
This sequence comes from Gemmatimonadota bacterium, assembly GCA_031401495.1. Lineage (GTDB taxonomy): Bacteria > Gemmatimonadota > Gemmatimonadetes > Gemmatimonadales > Gemmatimonadaceae > DASPMP01. Next base: position 3,951 of record JANNRQ010000045.1, on the reverse strand, counting down.
AAGGCTTCTCGGGCACCGCGTCGCTGTTGTATCACATTCATCCGCCGACGACGGTGAAGTCCTCGCGGCGGCTGAAGGAAACTGCGTACGAGATTGACCCGGACAAGACGCTCCGGCATCGCCATTTCCTGACGTCCAGGGTGAAGCCGGGCGGCAGCCCGACCCTCGACCGAATCCCGCTCCTCTTCAATTCCGATATCGCGATGCTATACGTCGAGCCCAACAAGGCCGACGAGCACTTCTATAGAAATGCGCAGGGCGACGAACTGGTGTACGTCAGCAAGGGCAGCGGCACGCTCGAGTCGCAGTACGGCGACCTGCCGTATCGCGAGGGCGACTACCTCATCATCCACCGCGGCATCCTGCATCGCTACCGCATGGACGCCAACGTCCCGCACAAGCTCCTTGTCTTCGAGAGCCGGGGGCACGTGCGAACGCCAAAGCGATACCGCAACGAATTCGGGCAGATCAACGAAGGCGCACCCTACTCAGAACGTGACTTCCGGCGACCGATGCAGCTGGTCACCAAGGACGAGAAGGGAGACTTTCCGCTCGTGATCAAGCAGTACGACGGCCTGAATGAAGTCGTGCTCGATCATCACCCGTGTGACGTGGTCGGGTGGGACGGTTGCTTCTATCCCTGGGCGTTCAACATCGCCGATTTCGAGCCGATCGTCGGTCGCGTTCACCAGCCGCCGCCGGTCCACCAGACGTTCGAGGGCGACGGGTTCGTCGTGTGTTCGTTCTGTCCGCGCCCCTTCGACTTTGATCCGGAAGCAGTGCCGGCGCCGTACAACCACAGCAACGTGGACTCGGACGAGGTGCTGTACTACGCGTCCAGCTAGTTCATGAGCCGGAAAGGCATTGAGTTCGGCAGCATCACGCACCATCCGGACGGCATTCCACATGGTCCGCATCCGGGCAGGGCAGAGGCGTCCATCGGCGCCAAGTACACGAACGAACTGGCCGTGATGATGGACTCATTCCGCCCGTTGCGCGTGGCCACGCAGGCGCTGGCGATCGAGGACCCGAAATACCAGCGCTCCTGGATCGACGCGACCGGCGGCGGCTTTACACCGCCGACGTCTTAACAGCGTTCTCGGCGGGCCGGCGTTCGCCGGCCCGATGTGGTGCTCGGCGCCGCGCTGCGCGCGTCGATTCATGGTGGTTTCACGTGAGACCACGACAAATCGGCATGCGAAGCATGCCGCCGAGAACGTCTTGACATGTGCCCCGATGTCAGTATCTTAGTACCAAGACATATGACACCAGCGCTCACGAAACCGTCGACCAGCAGGGAGAGGGCACTGAAGCTGTTCATCGTGCTTTCCCGGGCGATGAATTCGGTGACGGCACATCTCGAATGGCATCCGGACCGCAATGAACTCACGATGACTGAGTTCGCGATCCTCGAGGCGCTGCTGCACAAGGGCCGGCTGTTGCAGGGCGAGGTGCAGGAGAAGATCCTGCTCACGAGCGGTGGCGTGACGTACACGATGGACCGGCTGGTGGAGAAGGAACTCGTCGAACGGCAGGAGTGTCCTGGCGACCGTCGGGCGAAGTACGCGGTCCTCACGCCGAAAGGGCAGACGCTGATCAAGCGGTTGTTTCAGGCGCAGGCCGAGCGCATCGAAGAGATGATGTCAGTGCTCTCCGTGCGTGAGCAGGAAGAAGCGACCGGTGCGCTCAAGAAGCTTGGGCTTTCGATCGCGCGCGCCGATGCAGGCGCGATGAAAGCGAGCGCGTAAGCGCAACGAACAGGGCTATTGATCGCGAAGCTTGCCAGAATATCTCAGTACCAAGAATTCAACTACCAAACCAATGGGAGAAGTCAGAATGACAACCAGAATCCGGAGCGGCACCTATCAGATCGACCCCACGCACAGCGCGGTGGAGTTCGCTGTGAAGCACCTCATGATCAGCACTGTGAAGGGCCGTTTCGCCGACGTGAAGGGCACCCTCGAGTTGCCGGAGTCCGGCGACGCCAAAGTCGACATCACTATCGGCGCGGCGTCCATCAACACCGGCGTGGAGCCGCGCGACGTGCACCTGCGCTCGGCCGACTTTTTCGATGTCGAGAAGTATCCCGAGCTTCGCTTCGTCAGCACCAGCGCGGTTCGTCATGGGGACGGATGGCGCCTGGAAGGGAAGCTCACTATGCACGGCGTGACGCTGCCGGTGACGCTAGCGGTATTGGAAGAAGGCGCCGGCATTGATCCGTGGGGGAACCACAAGATCGCGTTCAGCGCGACGGGCAAGCTGAACCGCACGCAATTCGGCCTCGCATGGAACGCTGCGCTCGAAACCGGCGGCGTCCTCGTGGGCGAGGACATCAAGATCTCGATCGATGCCCAGCTGGTGAAGGCGGCCGCCAAGGCAGCCGCGTGACCGGCTAGCGGCTCGAGTATTTCTCGATCGCGGCGCGCGTGTGCACGGACATGGCCAGCGCGCCGCTGATCGCGGCCCGTTTCTCGAGCAGTTCTTCCCAGTGCTCGGTGTCCGCCCAGAACACCTTCTTCATCTGGCGGATGGCCTCGGGATTCGCCGATGCCAGAAAGTCCATGACCTTCGCGAGCGCGCTGTCCATGTGCTCCACGTCTTTGTAGACGTGGGAGTACAGCCCATGCCGCTCGGCCCATTGCGCGTCACGCCAGTCCGCGTCGATCGCGAGGTCGGTGAAGGGGCCCGTGCCCAGGCGGCGCTCGACCACGGGCCCGATGACGAACGGACCGATGCCCACCGCGAGCTCACTCAACTTGAGTGACGCACCTTCGACCGCGACGCTGTAGTCGGACGCAGCGATAAGTCCGACGCCGCCGCCGGTGACCTTGCCCTGCACGCGCGTCAGCACGAACTGCGGCGCTCGCGTCATGGCCAGGATCACTTTGGCAAAGCCGCTGAAGAATTCCTTGCCGGCGGTTGCGTCGGTCACCGCGGCCAGCTCATCGAACGAAGCGCCGGCGCAGAACGCTCCGGTGCCGGCGCTGCGCAACACGATTGCCTTCACGGCGGAATTGCCGGCCAGCTTGTTGATCTCGTCCGCCATGGACCGCAGCAGCGCGCCCGGAAGGGAATTGCTCTTGGGGTGCTCGAAGCGCACAAAGGCGATGGAGTCATGAATCTCCACCGTCACGCTGCCTGCCGTTCGTAGGTCCGTCATGCGGAAAACGTAGTCATTCCGAGCGAAGCGAGGAATCTGCAGCTTGGCCCAGCCGCGACTGCAGATTCCTCGCTTCGCTCGGAATGACACGGGGGGGCGACCCCAATACATTCAGCCCATGGAGCAGAAAGCCGCCGTAGCTGCCACGGCCGAAGATCCGAAGCGCAGCGCCGAGTTCGAGGCGCGGATCGCGCGCGGTGAGTCCATCGAGCCGAAAGACTGGATGCCGGAGAAATACCGGCGCCAGCTCATTCGGCAGATGTCGCAGCACGCGCACTCAGAAGTCGTTGGCATGCTGCCCGAGGGCAACTGGCTCACGCGTGCACCGACGCTGCGACGGAAGATGGGACTCCTGGCCAAAGTGCAGGACGAAGCCGGCCACGGCCTTTACATCTATTGTGGGACGGAAACGCTTGGCGTCGACCGGCACGAGTTGATCGAGCAACTCCTCGCCGGCACCGCCAAGTACTCGTCGATCTTCAACTACCCCACGATCACCTGGGCGGACATCGGTGCCATCGGCTGGCTGGTGGACGGCGCCGCGATCGTGAATCAGACGATGTTGGCCAAGGCGTCATACGGCCCATATGCGCGCGCCATGGTCCGCATCTGCCGGGAAGAGAACTTCCACAAGAAGCAGGGTTTCGAGATCATGACGACGCTGTCCGCCGGCACGCCCGCGCAGCATCGCATGGCGCAGGACGCGCTGAATCGGTGGTGGTGGCCGTCGCTCATGATGTTCGGCCCGCACGACAAGGACTCGCCGAACGCCGAGGAGATGACGAAGTGGG
>JANNRQ010000044.1:0-16336 GCA_031401495.1 Gemmatimonadota bacterium | reverse complement strand
CGCCACGCGCGACATCCAAGGAATAGAGTCGCTTGGGTGCACATGACACGCAAAATTGCGAAGATTCTCGCGCCCGAAGTTCGCGTAAAAGGAATTTCGCCGGGCTCGGTCCTGATGCCCGACAACATGTCCGATTCGGAGACGGCGGCGTTCAACAAAGGCACCCCGTTGGCGCGCGTGGGCAGCCCGGACGATGTCGCGAAGGCAATGCTGTTCCTGTTGGCCTCCGACTACGTGACCGGGGACGTCATCATCGTGGACGGGGGCCGTCACGTTCGGGGCTCGACGGCCTAAGTAGATTTCCTCGAATCATGGGTCAGACCATCGAACACGAAGTAGTCATCGTGGGCGCCGGCCCGGCGGGAATGTGCGCCGCGATGTACACGGGACGGGCCATGCTCGACGCCGTGGTCCTGGAGCGCGGTTTCCCGGGCGGAGAACTCCTCAACACCGAATTGGTGGAGGACTATCCCGGCTTTGAGACGATCCTTGGTTCCGAGCTGGCGCTGAAATTCCAGGAGCACGCCGTGAAGTTCGGCGCGTCTTTCAAGACGGGTGTCACGGTTGACGCCGTCCGTAAGCGCGGCGACGGGCTCTTCGAGACCACCACGGACGCGGGCGATGCGTACGTCTCGCCGACGGTGATCATCACGGCGGGAGGAACGCCTGTGAAGCTCGGCATTCCGGGCGAACTCGAGTACGCCGGCAAGGGCGTCTCGTACTGCGCCATTTGCGACGGTGCGTTTTTCCGGAATCACACCATTGCAGTGGTTGGCGGCGGAGATGCCGCGGTCGAGGAAGCGGACTTTCTCACGCGTTACGCCAGCAAGGTCTACCTGATCCACCGTCGTCACGAGTTGCGCGCCTCGAAGATTCTTCAAAAACGCCTCTTCGCCAATCCCAAGATCGAGGTGATCTGGGATTCCGCCGTCGAGCGCGTCGACGGGGACGGGCAGGGTCTTGTCAACGCGCTCAGGCTGCGCCACCTCAAGACGAATGTACAGCGCGACCTCGCCGCGACCGGATTGTTCGTATTCATCGGGTTCAAACCCAATTCCGGAATCATCAAAGGCCACGTTGACCATGACGAGATGGGCTACATCAAGACTGACCCGAACATGGCCACCAACATTCCGGGGCTGTTTGCCGCCGGAGACCTCCGTGCGCAGCTGACACGTCAGGTCACGACCGCGGTGGGCGATGCCACGACCGCGGCTATCGCAGCGGAGAAATACCTCAAGGCCCGCAAGGATGGCGCGGTGCGCGATGGAGTAGCGGCGGCGTGAAGATCGACTGGGTCACAGTTGGCCCATTCCAGGAAAACAGCTACCTCGTGGTAGACGAGACGTCGCGCAAAGGGGTGTTGGTGGATCCCGGTGATGAAGCGCCGCGCATCATCGCCATGGCGAAGAATGCCGGGGTCGTTCCGGAGGCGATCTGGCTGACCCATGCGCATCTCGACCACGTCGGTGCCATCGCGGCGCTCAAGCGCGAGTGGAAGGTCCCGGTCTACCTGCACGACGCGGACCTGATGATCCTTCGGCGCGCGTCGCAGTCGGCCCAGCGCTACGGCCTGACGATGGAGCAGCCGCCGGATCCCGACCGGTCCTTGTCGGACGGCGACGTGCTGGCTGTTGGCGAGCTGCGGTTCACGGTGAGGCACACGCCCGGCCATGCGCCGGGCCATGTTGTCTTCCTCGGCGAGGGCGTCATGCTCGGCGGGGACTTGCTGTTCGCTGGTTCCATCGGGCGCACGGATCTCCCGCTCTGCAATTCCGACGACATGGAAGCGTCGTTGGCATTGGTCGCGACTTTCGACAAAGAGACGGTCGTGCATCCCGGTCATGGTCCGGCTACCAGTATCGGCGCCGAGGTTGCGACCAATCCGTTCCTTGCTGGTGTGGTAGAGAGCATCTGAGCGCGCTGCGCGCATCGAGAACACTTCCATGACATCCGGTTTCAGAACTGAGAAGGACCCGCTCGGCGAGAAACAGGTTCCCGCCGATGCCCTTTATGGCGTGCAAACCCTGCGCGCGCTCGAGAACTTTCCCATCAGCGGCCTCAAGCCACTCGAGCCGTTTGTTTTGGCGCAGGTGTGGATCAAGAAGGCGGCCGCACAGACGCACAAGAAGACCGGGCGTCTGGATGCGAAGCTCGCGGACGCAATCATCAAGGCCGCCGACGAGGTCATCGCCGGCAAGCACCGCGACCAGTTCGTCGTGGATCCGTATCAAGCCGGAGCGGGCACCTCACACAACATGAACGTGAACGAGGTGCTTGCGAATCGCGCCAACGAGATCCTCGGTGGAGCACGCGGCACGTACACGCCCGTGCATCCGAACGATCATGTCAACATGGCGCAAAGCACCAACGACACGATCCCGACAAACATCCGCCTCGCATGCCTGGCTCAACTCGGCGCGTTCGAACACGCGTTTGGCGAGTTGGCGGCAGCGCTGGCGGAGAAGGGCGTCGCGTTCGATGACGTGGTGAAGGCCGGGCGAACGCACTTGCAGGATGCGATGCCGATCCGGCTTGGCCAGGAGTTCGCGGCCTACGCGGGCTCGATCCGGCGCGGCCTCAAGCGCGTGACTGAGGCCGCCGACTATCTGCGCGACCTCGGCATCGGCGGCAGCGCTGTTGGAACGGGGGTGACGGTCGAGAAGGAATATCCGGCGCTGATGAATCAGTTCCTGCGCGAAATCACCAAGCTCGAGCTGCGGATCGGCGCAGATCGAATTCAACTGATGCAAAGCATGGGAGACGTCGCTGGGTTCAGCGCGGCGATGCGCGTTCTCGCACTCGACCTCAGCAAGATCGCGAGCGACCTGAGGCTCATGGCCATGGGCCCCCGCACCGGCATCGACGAAATTCGGCTACCGGCGGTGCAGCCGGGCTCGTCCATCATGCCGGGCAAAGTGAATCCGTCCATCCCGGAGATGATCAACCAGGTCTGCTTCCAGGTTGTCGGTTGTGACACGACCGTGTCGATGTCGGCGGAGCATGGGCAGCTCGAGCTCAACGTCATGATGCCGGTGATCGCCCACAACGTGCTGCTGTCGATGCAGATCCTCACGAGCGCCGTCACCGTGCTGACCGAGAAGTGCGTCCGCGGTATCGAGGCCAACCGGGCGATGAACGAGTATTGGGTGGAGCGGTCCGCCGCATTGGCGACGGCGCTCGCGCCGCAGATCGGCTACGCCAAGGCGGCCGATATCAGCAAGCGGTCGGTGAGGGACGGCGTCCTGATTCGCGATCTGGTCAAGAAAGAGAAGATTCTTCCGGAGAACGAGATCGACGACGTGCTCGACCTCAAGAAGATGACCGAGATCGGCGTCCCTGGGGGCAAGCACAACGTGTCCGCTGGCGGCTGAGTCACCCTCGTCCTATCCTCCAACTGTGCGCATAACCACACTCGCTGAGTACGGCGTCATCTGTGCGCTGCACCTCGCCAAGCGCGTCGGCGAGGGGCCGGTCACGGGCCGCGAGATCGCTGAGAGTGAGCGTCTACCCGTCGACTACGTCGAGCAGATCATGCTGCGCATGCGCCGCGCGGGGATCGTGAAGAGCACCCGCGGTGCGCATGGCGGGTATGCGTTGGCGCGCGCCGCGGAAGACGTGTCCGTGCGCGACGTCATCGCCGCTTCAGAACTTCAGACGTTCGACCTGCATTGCGTCACGCATCCGGTGGAAGAGGAACGCTGTTCCTCATCGCACATGTGCAGCATTCGCCCCGTCTGGATGCTGCTTCAGCAGAAGATCGACAACGTTCTCGACGGCGTCCGGCTGTCCGACCTCTTGCATGAGGAGAGTGTCGTGCGCGAGCGCGTTGGGCTCGACCGCGACATGGGCGACAAGGCCCGCGGTCTTCCGATCCTCCAAGTCACCTGACCGAGTTCGCGCCATGCCGCTCTTTTCCCATTGGCGCAAAGCGCGCGAATTGCAGAAGAAGGCGGACGCTTACGTTGCCGCTCTGCTGCGCGAGCCTGGGTCTGATGATGTTTCCTGGCTCGCATCGGCCGCGACCCGCGGAGACGAGGACCACGCCAGCTGGGAGTTGCGTTACGCGCGCCGGGCGATCGGTCAACTCGTTGCCCAGCGCGATGCGCTCGACGATCGAACGGCCTCACTCGTTGCGGAAGCACTGACGGCCGCCTTCGAGGAGGACGCGCACATCGACCGAGAGCGCTTTGACCTCGTCGAGCGGCAATTCAATGCCAGGGTCAGCGCCTACCGCGACGCGCTTGGCGCGCGCGGCACCGACGCCGCGACTCGGCTGGGCCAGACGCTGTTGGCGTTCGCCGGCGGATCGTTTCGGGATGTCGACGACAAGGTCCGGCGTGCAGCGGACATCGTTGGAGCGTTTGACCGCGAGGCCAACGACGCTCTCCGTTCCGTGTTTGGCATCGCGGCTTTGCCCGAACATGTGCCGCCGTCGGCGGTGGCAGGCACCTCGAACTGACCTCGGCGCGCGCGCAGCGCTGCGCCTTTGTAACAGAGTGCCGAAGGTGGGACTCGAACCCACACGAGCTTGCGCTCACTGGCTCCTGAAGCCAGCGCGTCTACCAGTTCCACCACTCCGGCGCGAGAGGCAACGTAGTTTTCGCCAAACGTAAAGTCAACGCGGACACCGACTTTGAAGCCCAACGCTGGTCCCGAAGAAGAGAGGATTTCGATCGCGCGGAACAGGCGCGCGCGGTTCGACTATCACCTCTTGGATACGTACGAGGCGGGCGTGGTCCTGAAGGGTACGGAGGTGAAGGCACTGCGCGACGGCAAGGCCAACATCACGGATGCGTACGGTGTGGTGAAGGACGGGGAAGTCTTCCTGCTCAACGCTCACATCTCTCCCTACGAGCGCGGCGGATACGTCAATCACGAACCCACCCGCTTGAGGAAACTGTTGCTTCACCGCAAGGAAATCCGTCGTTTGATCGGAGCGGTGGAGCGGGAAGGGCACACACTCATCCCGCTCGAGATGTACTTCAAGAAGGGAGTGGCAAAGGTGGCACTGGCGCTGGCGAAGGGGAAAAAGCAACACGACAAGCGCGACACGGAGCGGACACGCGACGCGGAGCGCGAGATGGCGCGCGCCCGCAGGGCGTTAGGCAAGCGATGATTGTCGGGTTCCTGGTCGCGGCCGCCCTTCAAACGGCGGTTCCACAGGCACGGCAACCGACGGTTCGCAAGCCGCCAGCCGCGAACCAGACCGCGCGAGTGGGCGCACGCGCTGCCAAACCGACTGGTGCTGCGACCACGCCCAAGAAGCGCAACGTCGCGCGCGTCGTTCTGGATGCCGGTCACGGTGGAGTGGATCCGGGTGCTCCGTTGTCGTCCCGCGCTGGCCTGTATGAGAAGCACATCGCCCTGCAGATCGCTCTCAAGATCGGCGATGCGCTTCGTCAGCGCGGCATCGATGTGGTGTTCACCCGCAAGCGCGACACGCTCATTGCCCTGGCCGATCGCGGCCGGATGGCCAATCAGGCAAACGGCGACGTGTTCATCTCGATTCACGTGAATGCCGCCAACAAGCACTGGAAGAATCCGGGCGCAGCGCGCGGCTTCGAGACCTACTTCCTCGCGGAAGCGCGCACGGAGGATGCCCGACGGGTGGAGGCTATGGAAAACGAAGCCCTGCGGTTCGAGGGTCCCTCCAACATCGATGCGGGCGATCCGCTCGGCTTCATCCTCAAGGACATGGAGCAGAACCAATATCTCCGCGAGTCCTCGGAATTTGCGGACATCGTCCAGCGAGGTCTCGCCACGGTGCACCCCGGGCCGAACCGCGGCGTGAAGCAGGCGGGATTCCACGTGCTGAGCACGACGCTGATGCCGGCCATCCTCGTCGAAGTCGGCTTCGGCACGAATAGCAGTGAAGCGGCGTATCTTTCCAGTACCGTGAGACAACAGGCCTTGGCGCGAGTGATTGCGGACGCCACCAAAGCGTACCTGGATAGGTACCAGCGTCGCGTTGGCAATCCCGGATCCATGGGCTCGCATGACTGACGGCGTTCTCGCCGTCAGCGTAGCCACACTCGAATTCCGCAACCCCATCGTCCTCGCTGCCGGCACTGCTGGCTACGGGATCGAGCTTGAAGGTGTCGTCGACCTTGACGCGGTTGGCGGGTTCGTCACCAAGGCGGTAAGCGGCGAGCCGCGCCATGGTGCGAAGGCACCGCGGGTTGCCGAGTTCGAAGGCGGGATGATCAACGCGGTCGGGCTGGCGAATCCCGGCCTCGCTGAAGTCGCTCGCACGAACGTTCCGTGGCTTGCGAATCATCACCGTGAGACGCGACGCTTTGCCAACGTCGTCGGATTTGTCGAAGACGAGTTTGCGACCGTGGTGCGCGGCCTTGAGGCCGCGCTGTCGCAACATCCGGGTGCCATCGACGGCTACGAACTCAACGTGAGTTGCCCGAACACCCGTCAGGGCGGCGCAGAATTCGGAGCCGATGAGGCGGCGCTGCGCAATGTGATTACACTCGCGCGCAAAGAGACGAAGCGCCCGATGTTCGTGAAGCTCGCGCCGACGCTGCCGGATATCGCGCTTTCGGCAAAGCTGTCGGTCGATGCCGGGGCCGATGGCATCACTGTGATCAACACGATACCGGGCCTGGTCGTGGATCTTGAACGCCGCCGTCCCGTGCTCGGTTACGGAAACGGCGGTGTCAGTGGGGCCGCGATTCTTCCGGTGGGGGTGCTCGCCACCTGGAAGGTGTCGCGCGCGGTTCGCGTGCCGGTGGTCGGTCTAGGCGGGGTCGCAAGCGGCAGCGACGCGCTTCAATACATCATGGCGGGCGCCCACCTCGTCGGTGTCGGAACGGCGGCACTCCGCGACCCGCGCGCGCCGTCGCGCATTGTGCACGAATTGCGCTCGTGGTGTGAGCGGCATGGGATCAGCTCGGTTCAGAACCTGCGCGGGTCGCTGGAGTGGCCGGCATGACCCAACGCGTTACCCCGATCGTCGCGCTCGATGTTCCCAATGCGGCAGCCGCGCTGGAATTGGTGGATGAACTGGGCGACCTCTGCCGGTTCTACAAGGTCGGCAGTGAGCTCTTTGCGGCCGAAGGGCCTTCCGTAATACGCGCGGTGCAGTTGCGCGGTGCGGAGGTCTTCCTCGACCTCAAGTTTCACGACATTCCCACTACGGTGAAGGGCGCGGTGCGGAGCGCGGCCGGTTTGGGAGCTCGGCTGGTCACGGTGCACGCGTCGGGTGGCGCGGCGATGCTCGGCGCGGCGCTGGCTGGTGCTCAGGAGGCGGCTGGATCGTGCGACGTGCTCGCGGTCACGATTCTCACGTCGCTCGACGCAACGGCACTGAGTGAATCCTGGGGGCACCGGGTCGCCAATGTCGACGGGGAGGTTCTTCGACTAGCCGGACTCGCGAGCGCCGCTGGCCTGCATGGCGTCGTTTGCAGCGGCAGGGAGTCGGCCGCAGTCACAGTGAAATACCCCGGACTGGCAGCGCTCGTCCCGGGGGTGCGTCTGGCGGGCGGGGCAGCGCAGGATCAAGCGCGCGTGGTCACCCCGAAAGAGGCCGCCGCCGCTGGCGCACGGTACATCGTGCTCGGGCGGGCAGTAACCGGGGCTGATTCGCCCCCCGCGGCTATGCGCTTGGTGCTCGCGGACTTGCCTTAAGTCGCGACCGGGACTATGCTTACAGACTGTCCTAGAAAGTCTGTATTTCGTACCGGTTCGGAGACCTTTCGTGAAAGTTCGCACCAGCGTGAAGCCGATCTGTGAGCACTGCAAAGTTGTGAAGCGTCAAGGCGTGACTCGCGTGATTTGCAAGCGCAATCCCAAGCACAAGCAGCGTCAGGGCTGATTTCAAATGGCACGCATTTCCGGCGTGGATCTTCCGCGCGAGAAGAAGGTTGAAGTTGGTTTGACCTACATCTTCGGCATCGGCCGCTTCACGGCTGCCGACATCATGATCAAGGCGAACATCGATCCGACGTTGCGCATTCGCGACTTGTCGGACGCCGATGTGAATCGCTTGCGCCAAGTGATCGAGCGCGACTACAAAGTCGAAGGCGCGCTGCGCACCGAGGTCGCGATGAACATCAAGCGATTGATGGACATCGGTTCGTACCGCGGTACGCGCCATCGTCGCAATCTCCCGGTTCGCGGCCAGCGGACCCACACGAACGCGCGCACCAAGAAGGGTCCGCGCCGTGCCATCGCGGGCAAGAAGAAGGTGACCAAGTAATGGCTATCGGAAAGAAGGTGAAGCGCGTTGTGGAGCCGGAAGGCATCGCTCACGTCAGCGCCACGTTCAACAACACGACCGTGACCATCACGGACAACCACGGCAACACCATTGCGTGGGGCTCGTCCGGCAAGGCCGGTTTCAAGGGTTCCAAGAAGAGCACGCCGTTCGCCGCGACGGTCGCGGCCGAGCAGGCGGCGCGCGAAGCGCTCAGTGCCGGCGTGAAGCGGGTGCATGTTCGGGTGCAGGGGCCCGGCAGCGGACGCGAGTCCGCGATACAGGCGTTGGCTTCGGCCGGCCTGCAGGTGAGGTCCATCAAGGACGTCACGCCGGTTCCGCACAACGGCTGCCGCCCGCCGAAGCGTCGGCGCGTCTAGCAGTCACGCAGGAAGCAGGAGCAATCCTGGTCGGGGCCTTCACCCCTATTCGAGCCTGCCGCGTGTGAAGGACGGGGCAGGGCGATGCCGGCAGTCCGGCAAGACCCAATTCAAAACATGGCCACAATCGATCTTCGCGGACTTGTCCGCCCGCACCTCGTTGAGTCCACCAAGCGCGACGACAACCCGAACGTCGCCGAGTTCCGTCTCCAGCCGCTGGAGCGCGGGTTCGGCCACACGCTCGGCAACTCGATCCGCCGCATGCTGCTGTCGTCACTCCGCGGCTCAGCCGTGTGGGGCTTCCGCGTCGATGGCGTGGTGCATGAGCACCAGACCATCGATGGCGTCGTGGAAGACGTCCATCAGATCATCGGCAACCTCAAGGCGCTGACTCTGACGCTGGATGATGGCGTCGAAGAAGTCATCATGAAGGTGAAGAAGGATGAAGCCGGCGCTGTGACGGCCGCTGACATTCAGGATGCCGCCGGCGCCCGCGCGCTCAACCCGGCGCAGCACCTCTTCACGCTCCAGGACGATCGCGAGATCACCATGGAGTTGTACGTGAACAAGGGACGCGGCTACGTCGAGGCGGATCAGCATCCACTGGATCGCGGCCTGCCGGTGGATCTCGTCCGCGTGGACTCGATCTACAACCCGGTGCGTCGCGTGAACTTCTCGGTCGCGGAAACGCGCGTGGGACAGCGCACGGACTACGATCGCCTCACGCTCATCGTCGAGACGAACGGCACCATCACGCCGGATGAAGCGGTGAGCTATGCCGCGGCGCTTGCGCAGACGCACTTCCAGTACTTCGTCGAGTTTGGCTCGCACGCCTCCGCCCCGCTGGGCATGGCGCCGGAGTCGACGGATGGCGACGCCGGCAAGCTCGCCGCCAAGTTGCGCACTCCGATCGACGATCTCGAACTCTCTGTTCGCTCCGTGAACTCGCTCAAGAACTCGAGCATCCGGACGCTGGGCGATCTCGTGCGTCAGACCGAGAGCCAGATCCTGCAGGTCAAGAATTTCGGAAAGAAGTCGCTCCAGGAGATCGCTGATCTCCTCGAGCGCGAGCGTCTCAATTTCGGGATGCGGTTCGAGGAGGCCGACGGTGGTTTGCGTGTGCTGGATTGGGGCACGCAGCCGAGTCAGGCCGCCGCGGCCGCGCCCGCTGACATGGAGGACTAGGACCGATGCGTCACCGCAAGGCGGGGCGTCAACTTCGCCGAACCACCGAACAGAAGATTGCGCTGATGCGCAATCTCGCGTCCTCGCTGATAGAGAATGGCGCGATCGTGACGACCGAGGCGAAAGCCAAGGAACTCCGTCCATTCGTCGAGAAGCTGATCACGAAGGCTCGCACCGGCACGCTGCACGCGCGTCGTCAGGCGATTCGTCATATTCACAAGCGCGCGACGGCGGACAAGCTCTTTCAGGAGATTGGCCCGCGTTTCGCCAAGCGCCTTGGCGGCTACACCCGGATTCTCAAGACGGGTCACCGTAAGGGCGATGGCGCCGAGATGGCGCGCATCGAGCTGGTGGAGGAGTAAGCAATGCCAATCAAGCGTCATCGCTGCTACGTCTGTGACAAGGGCGTCGCGTTCGGCAACAATGTGTCGCACGCCAACAACAAGACGCGCCGCACATGGAAGCCGAATCTTCAGGTCGCGCGCATCGTCGGACCCGAAGGCAAGATCATCAAGATCAAGGTCTGCACGGGTTGCCTGAACGCGGGAAAAATCAAGCGGGCGCCGAGGGGCGCCGCGGCGTGATCCTCCTCCGGAACATCCATTCAACGGAACGGGGGAGCTTCTAGCTCCCCTTTTTCATAACACACCATGCCTACAGCGCTGATCACTGGAATCACCGGGCAGGATGGCTCGTACCTGGCCGAGTTCCTGCTCGCGAAGGGCTACAAAGTCATTGGCGTCGTTCGCCGCAGTTCGACGACGCCGTACGAACGCATCGGCCACCTGGTCGACAAGATCGAGCTTGTCTCGGCCGACCTGCTGGACCAGACGTCCCTGACGGACGCCGTGCACGACGCTCAGCCGGACGAGATCTACAATCTTGCCGCGCAGAGTTTCGTACAGGCATCGTGGCCGCAGCCAGTACTCACGGGTGAGTTCACGGCCCTGGGTGTGACGCGCATGCTCGAAGCGATGAAGAAGGCGGCACCCAAGGCGCGCTTCTATCAGGCGAGTTCCAGCGAGATGTTCGGCAAGGTGCACGAAACGCCGCAGAAAGAAGACACGCCGTTCTATCCGCGCAGTCCGTACGGAGTTGCCAAGGTGTACGGGCACTGGATCACGGTGAATTACCGCGAAAGCTTCGGCCTCTACGCCGTCTCGGGCATCCTGTTCAATCACGAGAGCCCGCGTCGCGGACTCGAGTTCGTCACGCGCAAGGTCACGGACGCCGCGGCACGCATCAAGCTCGGCCGCGCTGACAAGGTTGTGCTGGGCAACCTGGAATCCCGGCGCGACTGGGGCTTTGCCGGCGATTACGTCGAGGCGATGTGGATGATGCTGCAACAGCCGGAGCCGGATGACTTCGTGATCAGCACGGGCCACACGTGGACGGTCCGCGAACTGTGCGACGCGGCGTTCAAGCACGTCGGACTCGACTACAAGAAACACGTCGTCCAGGACCCGAAGTTTTTCCGGCCGGCGGAGGTCGATTTGCTCGTCGGTGATCCGGGGAAGGCCGCCAGGGTGCTAGGATGGAAGCCGAAGGTGTCGTTCCCCGAGTTGGTGGCGATGATGATGGACGCGGACCTCGAGCGGCACCGCGCCGCGAAGTAGCGACCAGCAGCGATGTCGCCGCGTCGAATCCTGATCACCGGCGGATCCGGATTCGTTGGACAGTGGTTGTGCCGGTATTTCCTGTCGAGAGGTGATCAGGTCTTCGCCGGAGAAGCGGGACCGGCGACCGGTCCGTCCATCCTCACTGCGGACCAGCGTTCCTCGGTGCAATGGCTTCCGCTGGACACCACGTCCGACGACCAGATTTCTCGCGCTGTCGACACCGCAGCCCCAGATCGTGTCGTGCACTTGGCCGCAATGGCATTTTCACCTGATGCCACCGGGTCGCCGACGAAGGCATTCGATGTCAACGCGCTGGGCGCGATGCGCCTGTTGGCGCGACTGGCCACGGTGGGGAGCAGGGACCTGCGCGTCCTCGTCGTCGGGAGCGCCGAACAGTATGGAGCGAACTCGGCAGTCGTGACGCCAGTGCCGGAGACGGTGTCGACCGCACCGCTAACGGTGTACGCCGCGACCAAGTGCTCTCAGGAGTTGATCGCGCTGCAGGCGGCCCGGGCATCGAAAACTCAGGTCGTATGCACGCGAAGCTTCAACCACTCCGGGTTCGGTCACGGTCCTCGATACCTGTTCCCGGCGCTTGTTGAGCGGGTGCGGGAATTGCCGAAGCGCGCCGGGGTGCTTCCCATGGGCAACATCACGCCAGTGCGCGACTACCTGCACGTCGGCGATGTCGTGCGCGCCTACGCGTTGTTGCTTGAGTCAGGCCGGAGCGGCGAGGTCTACAACATTTCAAGCGGCCAGGGCGTCACGGTCGGGGATATCGCCCTCAGTATCCTTCGGCGCTTGAATGTCCAGGCGGAGATCTCCAACGATCCTTCGCTCGTCCGGCCGGTGGATGTGCCCATATTGGTTGGCGACAACAGCAAGCTCAAAGCGGCGACGGGTTGGTCGCCGCAGTTTTCCGTTGGCGACATCATCGACGACCTGATTCATGGCACGACGCGCTGATCTCCATCGCATTCTGGTCATTGGCTCCGGTCCGATCATCATCGGGCAGGCCGCCGAGTTCGACTATTCCGGGACCCAGGCCGCGCGGGCGCTGCGGGAGGAGGGCTACGAGGTGATCCTCGTGAACTCCAATCCCGCGACGATCATGACGGATCCTGAGGTCGCCGACCGGACATACATCGAGCCGGTGACGCCCGAGTTCGTTGAGCTGATCATCGAACGCGAAAAACCTGATGCGCTGCTGCCGACGGTAGGCGGACAGACCGCGCTCAACGTCGCGATGGCGCTGTCAGCGAACGGCGTGCTGGAAAGGCACGGCGTCGAGCTGATCGGCGCCAACGCCAAGGCAATTGCGATCGCCGAGGACCGCAAGCTGTTCGCCGAAGCCATGGGTCGCATCGGGCTCACGGTGGCGGAAGGCGGCATTGCCACCACGTTCGACGAAGCCGAGGCGATTCTGGAGCGAATCGGCTACCCGGCGATCATCCGGCCGTCGTTCACACTCGGCGGCAGCGGCGGCGGCGTCGCGTACAACTACGAGGAATTTTCGGATATCGTGCGGCGCGGCCTCGATGAGTCACCGACCACGCAGGTGCTCATCGAGCGGAGCATCATCGGTTGGAAGGAGTTCGAGCTCGAAGTGATGCGCGACCACGACGACAATGTCGTGATCGTCTGTTCGATCGAGAATCTCGATCCGATGGGAGTGCACACCGGTGATTCGATTACGGTCGCGCCGGCGATGACTCTGACGGATCGCGAGTACCAGGTCATGCGCGATGCCGCGTGCGCAGTGATCCGCGAAGTCGGTGTGGCGGCCGGTGGTTGCAACATCCAGTTCGCGGTGAACCCGGCTAACGGCGAGATGATCGTCATCGAGATGAACCCTCGTGTGTCGCGTTCCTCGGCGCTGGCCTCTAAAGCCACGGGATTTCCGATTGCGCGTATCGGCGCCAAGCTGGCAGTCGGCTATCGTCTGGACGAGATCCCCAACGACATCACGAAGACCACGCCGGCGTCCTTCGAACCCGTGCTGGACTATGTCGTCGTGAAAGTTCCGCGCTTCGCATTCGAGAAGTTCCCGAAGGCCAACCCGACGCTCACGACGCAGATGAAGTCGGTGGGCGAGTCCATGGCGATCGGCCGCACGTTCAAGGAAGCGTTCCAGAAGGGACTGCGCGCGCTGGAGGCCAGCCCAACTCGTTCCGGCTGGACAACCGGAGTGCGACCGCTGGACGACCGGCTCAAGGACGAGAGCATTGAGACCCTGCGCGGCGCGTTGCGCACGCCGACGCCCGAACGGATCTTCCAAGTGCGTCGCGCGCTGGAACGCGACATGACCGTCGCGGAGATCTACGAACTCACGGCGATCGACCCGTGGTTCCTGGAGCAACTCCGCGAGCTGATCGAGGCCGAGCGAGAATACGCCGCGCTGAAAAAGCCGACGGCGTCGGATGTCCGCCGCATGAAGCGGATGGGGTTCTCGGACGCGCAGCTTGGCGCGATCCGGGGACAGTCGGAAGGCGACGTCCGTGCCATGCGCTGGGAGATGGGCGTGCGCCCGGCTTACAAGATGGTGGATACCTGCGCGGGCGAGTTCCCGTCGCAGACGCCGTACCTCTACAGCTCGTACGACGAGGAGAGCGAGTCGCCGCGCTCGGGGAAGAAGTCGGTGATCATCCTCGGCAGCGGCCCGAACCGAATTGGCCAGGGCGTCGAGTTCGACTACTGCTGTGTTCGCGCGGTGATGGCGCTGCGCGAAGCCGGGTACGAGACGATCATGATCAACTCGAACCCCGAAACGGTCTCAACCGACTACGACACGTCGGACAAGCTGTACTTCGAACCGCTCACTCTCGAAGATGTGCTCGAGATCGTAGAACGCGAGAAGCCCGTAGGCGTGATTGTGCAGCTTGGTGGCCAGACGCCGCTGAAACTGACGCGTCCACTCGAGGCCGCCGGCGTGAAGATCCTCGGCACTTCGCCGGATGCGATTGATATCGCCGAAGACCGTCGCCGCTTCGACAAGATCGTTCGCCAGTTGAACATCCTTCAGCCCCCCAACGGGACCGCGTCCACCGTGGACGAAGCAGTGAAGGCGGCCGAGCGCATCGGCTATCCGGTGCTGGTGCGCCCTTCATATGTGTTGGGTGGTCGGGCGATGATGATCGTGTACGACGCAGAGTCGTTGCGTGACTACTTCGCGACGGCGGCGCGCGTCTCCGAGCAGCGGCCGGTGTTGATCGACCGGTTCCTCGAAGACGCGTTCGAGGCTGACGTCGACGCGATCAGCGATGGGAAGAACGTCGTGATTGGCGGCATCATGCAGCACATCGAGGACGCCGGTATCCACTCTGGCGACTCGGCCTGCGTGTTGCCGCCGTATCTCATCGGTGAGGAAGCGATGCAAACCATGCGCGAGCAGACGGTGGCGCTGGCGCTGGCGCTGGGCGTGGTGGGGCTCATCAACGTGCAGTATGCCATCAAGGACGGCGTTGTCTACGTGCTCGAAGTGAATCCACGCGCGAGCCGGACAATTCCGTTCGTTTCGAAAGCGATCGGCGTGCCGCTCGCGTCACTGGCCGCGCGCGTCATGATGGGCGAGACGCTGGCGGAAGTCGGCCTGACCGAGGAAATCATTCCGACGCATGTCTCGGTGAAGGAGGCGGTGTTCCCGTTCAACAAATTCCCGGGCACGGATCCGGTGCTTGGCCCGGAGATGCGCTCCACCGGCGAAGTCATGGGCATCTCGGAATCCTTCGGCTGGAGTTTCGCCAAAGCGCAGCTTGCGGCGTCGAACGGTCTCCCGTTGAGCGGGGGTATACTCATCACGGTGAATGACCACGACAAGGCGAACGTGACTCCAATTGCGCGCCGGTTTCAGGAGATGGGCTTCAAGATTATTTCAACGGCCGGCACCGCGAAGTACTTGAAAGCCCGTGGAATCCCTGTGACCGCGGTGCTCAAGGTGCACGAAGGCAGGCCGAACTGCATGGACGCGGTCGTCAACGGTGACGTCCAGCTGCTCATCAACACACCACTCGGGAAGCACGCGCAGGTGGACGACTACGTGCTGCGCGAGGCGGCGCTGCGGAACAAAGTGGCGTACACGACGACGCTTTCGGCGGCGAATGCCGCATGTGACGCGATTCTGGCGCTCAAGTCCGGCAAGGCGACCGTGAAGTCGCTCCAGGAATGGCAGAGCGAACTCGAGGTGACGGCGTGAGCACGCCGTCCGTGTTTGTGCATGAGTCGAGTTACGTCGACGATGGCGCACGGGTCGGAGCCGGCACCAAGATCTGGCACTTCTGCCACGTGATGGCCGGCGCTGTCATCGGCGAGCGGTGCAACCTTGGCCAGAACGTCGTGGTGATGGGCGGCGTGAAGATCGGGAACAACGTGAAGATCCAGAACAACGTGTCGGTCTATGAGGGGGTCGAGATCGAGGACGACGTGTTCTGCGGTCCGTCCATGGTGTTCACCAATGTTATCAACCCGCGCAGCCACGTCTCTCGCAAGGACGAGTATCGCACGACACTCGTGCGTCGCGGCAGTTCCATCGGAGCGAACGCAACCATCGTCTGCGGAGTCACCTTGGGCGAATACAGTTTCGTGGGCGCAGGCGCAGTCGTGACGAAGGACGTTCCTTCCTTTGCCCTCATGGCCGGCGTCCCGGCGCGCCGCATCGGCTGGATGTGTCAGTGTGGGGAGCGGCTCGCGGACTCCGGCACCGGCCAGTGCAAAGCGTGCGGCTCGACATACAAACTCAAGGGCGATGAGCTGAATCGGACGGGAGGCGCGCGATAGTGGCCACCCGATCTCCCGCACGGATCGCACTAGTTGGCTGCGGCCGCATCAGCCAGAACCACTTCGACGCGATCAAGAAAGTGGAAGGCCTGAAGCTCGTCGCGGTCTGCGACGAGATCAGCAGCCGCGCCGAAGAGGCCGGCAGCAAGCTGGGTGTGCCGTCATTCACCGAC
>JANNRQ010000043.1:0-29261 GCA_031401495.1 Gemmatimonadota bacterium | reverse complement strand
GCGCGCGCGCCGGATTCGTCGTCACGGGCACGGGGTACATCGGCACCAGGTACATGGCGTGACATTGCGTGCACGTGTCGTACAACTCCGCGCCTCTGTCGAAAACGCCTCGCGGGTCGCGTGCGGCCGCCGCGTCGCGTGCGAGCGACGCCGCCTGAATCATTTCCTTCGCGAACTTCACCCAATCCACGTCGTCAGCGCGCCGGCCTTCGATCAACAGCAGATTGCCGGCCTCGGCGACGGTTGTCGCGGCGTCGCGAACCGCAGTCCACTCTTTGTTCGTCTTCGGGCTGTACTCGCGCGTGCCTGCCTTATCCATGGTGGAGCCGACGGAGGACCAATACCGGTCCGCGGCCGGTTCAAAGACTTCCTCCATGAGTTCGCGCATTGACGCGACCGGGACGAAAAGAGAACCGGCCGGCACCGGCGCTGGCTGTTCGCAGCCGGCCAACAGGGTCATTCCGAGCGCAGTCGCGCGTTGGAGAGACATTCCGAGCGCAGCGAGGAATCTGGAGTTGGTTTTGGCAACTCCAGATTCCTCGGTCGCTTCGCTTCCTCGGAATGACAGCACTAACGCGTCCGCGGCAGCGAGAACACCACGATTGTCGGGGCGCCCGGCGTCGCACGCGTCCAATACGCCGATGGGCGGCCCGAGCCAACCGCGATGTATTGGGTTCCGGCGACCTCATACGTGACCAGGCCCGCTCCGATCGCTCCCCCCGTATTGAACCGATACAACTCCGCGCCATTCGCCACGTCGAATGCCACGAAATCGCCCGTCAGCTCACCAGCAAACGCGAGTCCACCCGCGGTCGTCGTCACAGCGCCGATCATCGGCGCGCTCGATTGGTACTTCCAGCGTACTGCGCCATTCGACGCGTCCACGGCTGTGAGCCATCCCTTCCACGACGAGTCCATCACTACGCGCCCACCGAGGTAATTCTGGCCCGGAATAAATCGCACGTTCTCGGCGAGGTAGAACGTGGTGCACCACTCAACCGATGGCACAACCAAAACGTTCGCACCGGGATGGTATGACGGACCGTTCCATTGCACACCGCCGAATATGCCGGGGCACGCATGAGTGCCCGTGGTCGTCACAGGCGCCTCGGCGTTGACCAGTGTCGTCACCGGCGTCTCGAACAGGCGCTTCTTCGAATCGCGGTCAACAACGCGCAGAACGCCGTCCTTGCCTGCGGTGGCGACCAAGTTGCGCATCAGCCCGTTCACTCGCGCGCGGTACAGTGGGCTCACCTGCGTCAGATCCCAGTCGTGATCGTCGTTGGGCACCATTTGGTCATACCACGCCAGCGTGCCGGTTCGCGCGTTGAGCGCGATGAGCGAGTTGGTGTAGAGGTTGATGCCACCGCGCATGGCTTCGGGAAAATCCGGAGCTGGATTCGCCGCCGAGACGTACAGAAGACTGTTGGCGGCGTCGAGCGCGAGCGGCGTCCACACGGCGCCCCCACCGAGTGGCAGATCGGAGTTCTGTTTCCACGTTTCCGAGCCGGGCTCGCCCGGGTTCGGCACGATGTTGAAGCGCCACACGCGCTCGCCATTATCGGTGCGGAACGCAGCCACCCAGCCCTTGACGGCGAATTCGCTGACGGCGACGCCGATGTAGAAGACGCTGTCGTAGACCAGCGGCGCCATCGTGAACGTCTCACCCTTGGTCGCGTCGCCGACGCGCCGTGCCCACAGCAGCGTGCCGCGCTCCGCATCGAGCGCGATGATGTAGCCGTCAGTGGTGCCGCGGATGACGCGACCATCCTTGATCGCAACACCGCGGTTGTTCGCCGGGATCGCCGGCGCCAGTACCGTCCACGTGTGCCTCCACTTCTGCCGGCACGTGGCCGCGTCTATTGCAATCGTGGCGGTGAGCGTGGTGAGATACATCGTGCCGTTGTAGACAACCGGACCCGTCTGGAAGGCGCCTGGCTCGGCGACCTGAAACAGACACGCGGGCCGCAGGGTGGCCGCATTGCTGACGTTCACCTGTGACAGCGGCGAGTAGCGTGTGCCGGCATAGTCACGCGTGTGGGTCAGCCAGTTGCGGCCACTGTCCGGAGCGGCGAGCAGATCTTTCGCGGTTGGGCCCTTGCCGCGCGGAATGAGTCCGTCCGTGCCGCGGATGAATTCCGGTGCCGGCCCACGCGCTTGTGTGGCGCCGCCGCTTACCGTCGTCGCGGCGGCGAACGACAACCGAATCGTCTTGAGCCGCGTTGTATCGGCCGTCAGTGCAACGTCGCCTGCGGTATGCCCATTCCTCGACAGCATATAGGCCACAAGCGCGACGTATTCGTCGTCCTTCAACGTGCCGCCGGCGTCGCGCGGCATGGAGGACTTGGTGATGTAGAAGAGGTCGTCGAGGGATTTGTCGGCCGCGGACCACTTCTGCTGGAACGCCGCGCCGATTAGTTCCACGGCCACTCCGTCGTCGAGGCGCCTGCCGTGACACGTCGCGCATGACTTGGTGTACAGGGCCTCACCGACCTCCGATTGCGCGCGCGTGAACGGCGCCTGCGCGGCGGCCTGCGTGGCACCGACGAGGAGAACAGCTGTCATAGCGAGCGCCGCGAGGAATGTGTAGTTGATCGCCACTCCAGATTCCTCGGTCGCTTCGCTCACTCGGAATGACATCAACGACCCGTCGGGGGCTTGGGCGGAGTAGCGGGCAGTAGTTCCGTGGGATCACGCCCATCGCGTGGCGCGCCGGTGCCGGACGACCCCATGAAGATCTTGCGGCCGTCAGCGAACGTGATGTTGCGACCGTTGGCGCGCTTCAGGGAATGGTCCTTGGTCTGGTAGCCGTCGACAATGATCTCGGTGCCGTACGCCAACGACTCGCGCTTGAGCCCGCGGCGGAGCAGCGTGTTCGGCGTCCCGCCCTCAATCATCCAGACTTCTTTGGCGCCCGCCTTGGTGACGATCTCGATGTGAATCCACGCGTGCGGATTCACCCACTCGAGCTTCACGACCTTCCCCTGCAGTAGCACAGGCGCATTCGGGTCGAACTCTGCACCGAATGCGTGATGCGCGTCGAGTGGTGAACTCGAGACGAGGAGTAGGACACCAACGAAGACGGCAACGGGCGTTCGACGCATGACGGTCACCGATTGGGGTTGGGCTTCTTCGCCGCAGCTGTGTCGCGCTCCATCGCGCGCGCGCCGCTGAGGATGTTGGACAGCGCGTAGTTGCCTTCGTGGCACGCGTACTCGTAGATCTGCTCGTCCATCTTGATCATTGGCAGCTCACCGCTCCACGGCGCCGTGAAGTTGAGCGGGTCATTCACGGTGAAGCGGTACAGGATCACGTTGGGGCGGACCATATGGAAGCGTTCGACGACGCGCAGGCTGTCTGTCGCGCCCAGCGCCGCATTCAGGAACGCGTTCTGTGAGAGCACCTGGAGCGGGTGGACGTTCGACGTCTCCACAACGAGCGTGTCGCCCTGCCAACGGCCGAACGACACGCCCATCCACGGCCGGACATCGGGGGACGTCGGCGTCGGCCGCCCCATGCGAATGATGCGCGCATCATGGACCATCTCGGTCATGATCATGACGTGGTCCTTCGTCTGGACGATCGTGTAGTTGTTGTTATAGAACCCATTCGGAATCATTGGCGGGCCGGCGTTCGAACCGAACGACATGATGCAGCGCTCGGCCAGCGGACGCTGCTCCGGATTGTCGTATTGCCCCATCCCGCGCCTGCGAGCGGCGCGCTCCTGCGCCCACGCGCGCGCCGCCGGCGTCAGAGGCGGCAGTCGGCCGTTGTCGGGATCCACAATCATGGAACTGCGGAACTCGCCGTTCACGAAGGCGATGTGGTCGCCGGCATCGATGAAGAAGTAGTTGTAGCCGCCGACATTGCCGGCCGCGCCCGTAGAACCGTCGCCGCCCTTCGGTGGCGCCGAGCGATTCGGGTCGATCGCCTGTGACGTTGATTCCTTCAAATCCGAACGCCCCTTCTCGCGTGCCGCCACCTGCTCGCGGGTGAGCGCGCGTGACAACCCGGGAGCGCGCTCGAGCGGCGTCATGGTGGCGTTGGACCAATTGCCCTGGAGGTCGGGACGGCCGTCCGGCGTGCGAGGCACCGCGGCCGGGCGGGCCTGCGCTTCGAGCGCCGTGGCGCTCGCAGCAAGCACACCAGCCACGAACGCGCGCGTGAGAAACCGACGAGGAGTCTGCATGGCAGGGGTCACGGTTTGATGGGAGCGGCGGTCGTCGGAGCGACAGGATTCTTGCGAAGGTGGCCGTACAGCAGTTCTTCCACGAACTCGACGCATTTGAACTGACCGAGCCTCGCGTCCGGATCCACGTCGCGATACAGCGTGATCCGCACCACCCATGGTCGCGTGAACGTCTGTGGATCCTCCATCGTCGCCTCATAACGGATGTGATCCGGCCCAGTCATCGTCCACCGTTCCACGACTTTCAGCGCCTCGGTGTGGTGGTTGCCCGCGCGATCGAACCAGGAGTCGGCATTGAAACCATTCACCGTCACGACGAACGTGTCGCCGTCCCACGCACCAACGGACTGTCCCATCCAGCTGTCCACCTCGGGCGGCCCGGGATTCTTGAGCAGGACATTGCGAGTGGCGCCGGCGTATTCGTAGGCGATGAAGAACGCGGATGTGCTCTGGAATACCTGGAACGGAAACGGCATGTAGTTCGCGCGCGGTACGCCCGGCAGGTAGCACTTGATCTCGGGATCGCGCGACAGCCAATCGCGCCGATTCTCTTCCCGTTTCGCAAGTGCGGCTGGCGTGTACGGGATCTTTCCGCTCACCACGATGCCGCGGCCCGAAGGCACCGAGCCCACCGCGCCCATCGCGACGACTTCGGCAGCCGGGATCGGCACAACAGGTCCGTCACGCCACGCCAGTGCGCCGCGCGCGTTGTGCGGCTCGATATCGTAGTGGTCGTTCCCGAACGCGCGCCAAATGCCGTTCATGTCCGGCTTGCCGTTCGCGAGACGGGGGATCGCGGCGCTCTGCGGCCGTGCCGGCGCAGCGGGCGGCGCTTTGAACACGGACGCTTGCTTCGTGACGACCGCGACCAGGTCGCCCAGCGTCGCGCTCATATCTACGAGGTGCATGCCCCACTGCGCGCGCGTCGCGGAGCCCGGCGCGCCGATGTCACCGGGAATGTCATCCGCGCGCGGATCGGCGGTGTCGGCATGAACGGTGAGCACGAGGCGAGAGCCCAATGAGTCGGCCACGCACTCGCCACTGACAAGACCCGGCACACTCACGAACGGCGTGGCGACCTGGGGATCCTGCCGCACCCAGCGATGCGGCGATAGAACCGTGCGCTCGAAAATGCTCGGCGCGGCACTGAAGTAACCGCGCAGTGGGCGTCTGCCGCCCCCGAGCGCCGCGGGATTGGTGCACGCGGCCTGCATTCCCTCCCCTCCGACGCGTCCGAACAGCGCGCGCGAAGACGGTGGCACCGTGCTCCGGAACGAGACGAACGAGATCACGCAACCGGTTTGATCGTCGCGCCGGCACAGCGGCATCGACTGGAACGACCCGCCGACCTCCTTCCCTTTGGGAACAGCGACGTTGGCGCCGATGAGCAGGGCGGAGACAACGAGCGACTGTGCCGGCTTGCCGTCGATTTCGCTGCGGATGAGTTCGTCGAGGATGTACGAACCTTGTGAGTGCGAGATGAGAACCACGCCTCGGCCTTTGTTGTCGTTGGCGAGGTAGTAGTTCCATGCAGCAAGAACGTCATCATAGTTCGTCCCCCGGTTCATCGAGAGACCGCTCTGCGGCGACGCGAACATCCTGCCAAGGCCGGGCACGGTCACCTGGCGGTACAGCGGCGCGTATTGGCGACAGATCGAACCGAAGCGCGCGAATTGCGTGCGAACGACGTCGCGTTCCTCGTCACCGGCTTGCATGTCGCTGTAGGACGCGGTGTCGCGGGAGACCGTCGGGTAGACGTAGAAGCAGTCGACGGCTGGGTTCCGGGCAGACGCCCAGGTCTCGACCTTGCGGCTGCCGTTCGCCGAGAGAGCCGTCGTCGTGAGGTCTATGGAGCAGGCATCGGTTCGGCCCGGTCGGCACAGCCATGACTCAGGCTTGGCGTACGACACGGGATCCTGCGCGAGAAACGCGACCGACGCGAAAACGAGAATCATCAGACAGAACATTCACCCCGAGCGCGTCCCGCGCCAGAGCAGCCGCAACGACAACGACAACAGAATGAACTACAATTGCGCGGATTGCGCAGATTTCGCGGATTCTGGAGGGGGCTGGACCTGCCGGCGGTGATCAAACCGCGCATTCCGCGACATCCGCGAAATTGTCGTTCAGCAGTTGTTGCTGTCGCGAGCTAGAATCTTCCTCACCCTCAACCGTGAGTTGGAATGTGCGCATGAAGCTCGTCGGTCTCGCCCTCGCCGTTGCAGCGTCGGCGAGCGCTCAGGAAGCCAAAGGTTCGGGCACCGTTGTGCTTCGCGCGATGCGCGTCATAGACGGCACTGGCGCAGCCGCGATCCCCAACGGCGTCGTGGTGGTGACCGACGACAGGATCGTTGCGGTGGGTCGCCAGGGGGCCGTCACGATACCGGCTGGGGCGCGCACGATCGACCTCGGCGACGCGACGCTGCTGCCGGGCTTCATCGACATGCACACGCACGTGGCGAATCGGCCCCTTGCGGACCCGATGTCCGATCTGGCGGTCGCCAAGGACTACGACGCCATGGCCGCCGTCGTTGGCGTGGCGAACGTGCAGAAGACCCTCATGGCCGGATTCACGACGATTCGGAACCTGGGTGCCGGAAACTTCGATGACCTCGCGCTGCGCGCGGCCATTGAATCCGGCATCATCGCAGGCCCTCGCATGCAAAACGCCGGTCACAGCCTCGGCATCACCGGCGGCCATTGCGATGAAAACGGCTTCAAGCCCGGCCTGTTCGACGGCGATTACCGCACGGGCATCGCGGACGGCCCCGACGCTGTTCGCGCGGCGGTCCGTTATCAGGCCAAGTACGGCGCCGACGTGATCAAGACGTGCGCGACCGCCGGCGTCCTCTCGGAAGGCACCGGCCCAGTCGGCGTCCCGCAGTACACGTTCGAGGAACTCAAGGCGATGGTGGACGAGGCCACCAAGCTCGAACGCAAAGTCGCGGCGCACGCGCACGGCACTGAGGGTATCAAGATCGCGGTGCGCGCTGGCGTGTCGTCCATCGAGCACGGCTCGTTCCTGGACGAGGAGGGCGCGCGGCTGATGAAGGAGCGCGGCACCTACCTCGTCCCGACCATCAGCGCGGGCGAAGCCGTTGAGATGATGATCAAGAGCGGACGGCTCAAGGGCAATCGCGCCGAAAAGGGCTTGGCCGCCGCTGCAGCAATGCGCAACGGTATCCGCATCGCGGCTCGCAACGGCGTGCCCATCGCGCTCGGATCAGACGCCGGCGTTGGCGCGCACGGCGCCAACGGTCATGAGTTCACGCTGCTGGTCGAATGGGGCGGACTCACACCGATGCAAGCGATCGTCGCAGGCACGTCATCCGCCGCGAAGCTGCTTGGCTGGGACGCGCGGATCGGCACACTCGCGGTCGGCAAGCTCGCGGATATCGTTGCGGTGCCTGGCGATCCGCAGGCCAACATCAAGCTCATGGAAAAGCCGAGCTTCGTGATGAAGAACGGCGTGGTCTACAAGCATTCTGGCAATCCGATGCTGCCCTGATTCCGCTCAGCGCGCCAGGTTCTGTGCCTTCCATTCCGGCACGTGCACGCTCATCGCGGCCTTGAAGAGCCGCCCGTGATTGGGAATTCTCATGTGCAGCAGCTCATGCACGATGACGAAGTTTTGGAATGCCTCACGACGGCGCGACAAGTCCCGAGCGAGCGTGATCGTTCCCTTGCTTGAGCAAGAGCCCCACTTTCGCGTCATGCGTTGAATCCGGACTGATCGCGGAGCGACCTTGAGGCGTAGCGCCCACCGCTCTACGCGACGTCGGAGCTCCCTTCCGGTCTCAGTCGTTCGCCGTCTCATTCCGCTCCAGAAGGCGGGCGATATCCTCGACCAAATCGCCGCGTTGTTTCGCGTTCACGGCAAGCAAAGGCCTGTACAGAGCGGCCCGCAATTGCCGTTGCTCGTCGTCGTTGCTTGAGGAGTTCGGGAATCGCGCCGACAGCGCTTCGACTTCCAGCGCGAGCTTTCGCGGATCGATCTTCGCAATGCGGAGGTCAGGACTGTCTTTCAGGTGCCAATAGACCGCAAAGGCTCTTGCACCCATCCCGGATTCACGAGCTGCCTTCACGATTTGATCGCGTTCCGTCGCCAGCGCCGCCAGGCGATCCATCGCGGCGAGCCCGGTCGTGTGACGCTGCTCGAGATCCTCAACAATGCGCCGAGACCGATCGGCAATCGACAAAAGGACGGGCGCGAGATCCGGCTCATCCTCGATCTCCCTGTTCAGGCCACGGATGAGGTTGAACACCTTGCCCTCGTCGCTTCCCCCCTCGCGCCGAACGCTCTCGAGTGTCTTCACGTCGAAGGTGACGGTCTTCAGGATGCTGCCCAGACCGTACATCGATGCCGACTCTTGAACGAGGCGAGCCGTCTTGTAGCCAAGGTCAAGACTGATCGTCGCCTGATCCGCGTACGCGTTTCTAACTGCGGCGTAAAGCGTGGCCAAGCGTTTGAAGGTCTCGATGTGATCGCGGAGCTCAGCGGACGGTGAGAGAATCTCCCACAGCGATTCGATTTCCGAGTACGCCTCGAAGAACGCCTTGCGCGCTTCGGGAATAATGAATCGCCCATATACTACGCGTTCCAGCTTTTCGTCAGCCGATCCGCCCTCACCGGCATCCAGGTAGCCACGAGCGGCGGCGAGCTTGGCGAGCAAGTCCTTCAGCAAGAGGTCCAGGTCCTCGATGACGCCGCTGACGTCGGAGCTGTCGAACTTCAGCGCCTTCTTGAGTTCACGCAGCACACCGACGAAATCCACAACGAGACCGACCTTCTTGCGTTTGCCGTTCGAGTCGACGTACGGACGGTTGACCCGCGCGATCGCCTGAAGCAGCACGTGATCCCGCATGGGCTTGTCCAAATACATGCAGTACAGCAGCGGAGCGTCGTACCCCGTGAGCAGCTTGTCGGTGACAATGAGAATCTTCGGGTTGTCGGACGCCTTCCTGAATGACGACCTGACGTCCTTCTCGCGTTCGTCCGACAGTTGCAGCTCGGCGACCAACGGCCGGTCGATCGCATCCGCCGAGTTCCCTGTGTAGACCGCCTCAGTCCACTCTGGCGGGAGCAACTTGTCCAACGCCCGCTTGTACTTGGCGCAGGCTTCGCGGTTCACGCCGACGACGAATGCTTTCAGCCCCAGCGGCTCGACGTTCTCGCGGAAGTGGTTCGCGATGAACGAGGCGACCTTCGCAACGCGATCATCCGCGGTGAGGAACGTCCGTAGACCCACAGCTCGCTCCAGCACCCTGTTCAACTCTTCGATGTCGGAGACCCCTTCGGCGTCGGCGAGTTCGAAAAACTCCTTGTCGAGCCTCTCAGCGGGCACGGACATCTCACTTGGCGCCATCGTGTGGCGAATCGGCAGGGTCGTTTCATCGTCGATGGACTCACGAATGGAGTACTTGTCGAGGTATCCCTCTTTGTCGTCGGTGCCGAAGATCTTGAATGTCCCTGCGCCCTGCTCCGTCTTGGCGATTGGGGTCCCCGTGAAACCGATGATCGTCGCGTTGGGAACTGCCGCCATCATGTAGCTGCCGAGGTCGTGAGCGACGGAGCGGTGCGCCTCGTCGATGAATACGAACACGTTGTCGCGGGTGTTGGCGTCGCGGTCGATGCCCTCGAACTTGTGAATCATCGAGATGATCAGGCCGCGCTTGTCGGTCTTGAGCAGGTCTTGAACTTCGGGTCTGGAATTGGCTCGCCATACAGGAATGTCCTGCTGCTGCATTTCGCCGAGCAGCTTGTCTACCCAGCCTTTGAGCTGCCCCTCGAGTTCGGTACGGTCCACCACGAGGATGACGGTCGCGTTCTTGAACCGTTCCTTCTGTTCAAGAATCAGTCTGGCGGCAGTGAGGAGTGTGAACGTCTTGCCCGAGCCCTGTGTGTGCCAGACGAGGCCGCGCTTCTTGGCTGGATCGACACAGCGTTCGACGATCTTGTCGATCGCGATCCGCTGGTGCTGGCGCAGGACTGATTTCCGCGTCTCACCATCTTCGACATAGAAGAGTATCCAGTGCTCAAGCGTGCGCAGGAAATCGTTGGGCTCGAAGAACGACTGGACGGCGAATCGGTACGTCTCTTCGCGTTTCTGCTTCCAGCGCGCCATGGCGCGGCGGTTGGCGCTCCACGTGGCGCCGTACCAGTAGTCCAGCAGGTGCGTGACGTTGAAGAGCTGGGGTGCGCCGATCAGTTCGGGCGTCTCGGCTTCGTAGCGCCGCAGCTGTTTGACGGCGCGCTCGATGGCGTCGCCGTCTTTCGGATTCTTGTGCTCAACGATGCAGGCCGGAATGCCGTTGACCACGAACATGACGTCGGCGCGATTTCCCTTCCGCGCTGGTGGCTTGAGCTTCCATTCCCATGTGACGTGAAGCCTATTCTCGCCGGGTTGCTGGAAATCGATGACCTGAACGCGTCGCTGCCGTTTCTCGGCATGGTCATACCCTTGCCGTTCGCCACGGAGCCACGAGAGCATCTCACGATTGCCTTCGATGGTCGGAGGGATGGCATCGAGCCTTTCGATGATTTGACGGACAGAGTCCGCGGTGAGCCATGGATTGAACTTTGCGAGATGCTTCTCCAACTCGTCGCGAAACAGCATGCCCGCCTCGCCGCCGCGCTTCTGCTTCGCGAGGTCAGGGGTGATCGGCGTCCACCCGATTCCGGTTGCGTGGGCGACCATCGGGAACTGAACGCTGCCACCCTCGTTGATCTTGAGATCGCTCACGTCCCCGCCACAGTCCGAGGCATTGAAGCGAGCGCCGAGAGGTTGAGATCGGCGACGCGGATCTCGCCGGTCATCAGCCTGTGGAGAAGCGCCTTGAATAGGTCGTCGAGCACCGACCGCTTGGTGCGGTGCAGGGCGATCTTTCGATCGATCGCTTCGAGTGTGCTAACGATCTCGTGCTGTTCCGCGAGCGGGGCTAGCGGGATGCGCACAGTCCGAAGCTTGCTCGCGTTGATGTTGGCTTGTCCCACTGCACGGCTCGCCAGCTTCTTAATTTCGCCTTGGGTCGCTGGCCAGTTCATGAAGTAGTTGAGATAGGTCGGGATGCAGCGTCGCTCGTCGACCACAAGTCGCACGAGGTAAGAGGCAAATACGGCGGGTCGATCCTCACTGACAATCGCGGTACGCCCTACCAACTCGATGCTGTTGGTGCGGTTGAAAAGCAAATCGCCGGGCCGAAGACGGTAGGTCTCAAAATCTCTTTCGTTCAAGTCGACAAACTGCAGGTTTCGGTATCGAACCGCGCCATCCTCTTGACAGTTCATCCTCAGAATTGGGTATGCGCCGATCGCGTGGCCACGAAGGGACAGGCCGTATTGGGTGCTCAGGGCGATATCCCCGATGCCAGCGACTTCCCAGCTTTGTGGAATCGAGCCGACCTCGGTTTCGTTCTGCTCCTCGCCTCGCAGCCCGCCCGTGAACAACTTCTGCATCGCGGCCCGTTTGAGTTCCGCAGCGATGACACCGCTGCGATCATGCGCCTTGATCGCGCCCCGGACGCTGGACAGGGCTCGCGCTATGGCACGTTGTTCGCCGACTTCCGGCACCGGAACCTCTAGCGCCGCAAGGCGGCTGCGCGAGAGATTCGGGATCGTGGTCCTGTTGCCTGCGCCCTCAAATAGTCCAAGCTGAGTGAACCCAGCCTGCAAGAAGTACACGAAAAAGCGCGGTTCCACAGCAGCGGAAATCGGCCGAAGTCGGTGCAAGTGGTTCTGGAACGACATGACCTCCGCCTCGCCATTCCAAATGGCGGCACGCCCAATCTCGCCTCCCTCGCAGACGAGCATGTCGCCAGGCAGGAGGCGCTTTTCGTCAAGCTCTCGAGCGGGAATGAGCATTTCGTCGACAGTCGAGAGGTCGATCTCGTCCCAAAGCACGTTCGAAGTGCGGAGAAATGGTGTCTTTTCGCCACCGCCTCGCGCGGCAGCCGACATAGTTTTTCCGGCACCGATAGCGAATAGGTCCCCGAGCGTCTGAGTAGGCCAATTGTTACTCATGAAAGGCCCTTCAACATTTGGGTTAACGACGCGTCGATGTTCCGCGCCTGGTCGTCGAGTACCAGCAACTCCGCAACGAGATCTTTGATAGGCCGCTGAATCGCCGTTTCTCCCTGCGGCGCCCATCGACTGGGACTCAGGTTGTAGTCCGATTGTTCTGCCTGCTCCCGCGTGACAACGGCAACCTCGCCTTCGACCGGATCACCTTTGATGAAAGCCGCAGCCACCGCGCGGATTTCATCGTCAGGGATGTAGTTCTTTGGCCGCCCTTTGCGCACACGCCGTTGCGCATTGAGCATAACAATTCTGCCCTTCCGCGACGCTGACTTTCGTTTCGATAGCACGACAATGATGCCCGCAGCACTCGTGTTGTAGAACAGGTTGTCAGGCATCAGAATCACGCCGTCGATCAGATCGTTATCGACGAACCATTTCCGGATGTTCCTTTCGCGGTCCTCGTTCTTGGAGCCTGAACCGCGCGTCACCGCACCGGTATCCAGCACAACCGCGGCGCGCCCGCGCTCGTTGAGACATGACACGGTGTGCTGCAACCACGCCCAGTCGCCCTTGCCGCTCGTAACGCCGCCTTGTGGCCGGAACCGGTCGAGCGGATCGTCCGCGAAGATGTCCGGATTGAACGGCTGGTTCCACATCGGGTTGGCCACCACGATGTCGTACGTGCGCAGCTTGCTGTCCGCCGTCTTGAACTTCGGGTTGATCATCGTATCGCCGCGCGCCACCTCGACGGTCATGTCGTGGATGATGGCGTTCATCTTGGCCACCGCGAACGACTCTGCCGTCAACTCCTGGCCGTACAGCTTGAGCGGCACCTTGCTGGTGGGATCAAGTTCGCGCGCCACCAGCTGCAGCTTTACGAGTAAGCCCGCCGAGCCGCAGGCGTAGTCGTGACACTCCTCGCCCGGGCGCGGGCGAAGGATGTGCGCCATGAGGAACCCGACCTCTGTTGGCGTGAAGAACTCGCCGGCACTTTGCCCCGATCCCTCGGCGAATTTCCGCAGCAGGTACTCATACGCGCGCCCGAGGAAATCCGGCTGCACGTCGGCCAGCCCCAATCGGTACCGCTGATCGGAAAACGTCTCCACCACTTCGCGCAGTTTGGCGGGGTTGATGTCGCGCTCACCGTTTCGTTCGGCGGCGAAGTCCACAACATCGATCACACCAGACAGTGACGGATTCTGACGCACCACGGCGCGCACGGCCTTTGTGAGGTGCTCGCCAATATCACGCGGCCTGGTGCTACGGCCCTTTTCGTCGTTGGGCCAATCCCACTCCTCGCGCCCGCTGATGATTGCCCAACGAGCTTCGTGCGGGAGGTAGAACCGAAGCAGCGCATGGTCGCTTTCGGCGATCTCGAGTGCCGTCTTGCGATCACCGTATTCCTCAGCGAGCCGACTGATCTCGTCGTCGAACACGTCCGACAGCCGCTTGAGAAAAAGCAGCGGAAGCAGGTAGTCCTTGAACTTGGCGGCGTCTTTCTCGCCGCGGATCGAGCAGGCCGCGTCCCAAAGCATCTGCTCCATCGGCTTTGTGCTCGGCGCCAGCTTCGCGCCACCTCGGCGACGGCGCGTGACACTCGCTGCCGCGTCTATCGGGTCGCTCGCATCAACGCCGGCTTCCCTCGCCAGCGCGAGCAGCGCGTCGAGGGCCGCTTTCTGCGGCTTGCTTGACCCACCCTCCCACCGATTGACCGTGGCGAACGAAACGCCGAGCCGGTCTGCGAGTTTTTCCTGGGTGAGGTTGAGCTGTGCGCGAATCGCCCTGAGGGTCGCGGCAACATCGATTTCTGTCATGTGTGATATATTTGCTATATCACACAGTTTGTCAAGCCACTATCAGCTTGATCGGCGATTTCTTTATTGATTAATTGACGTAAAACGGATACAATAATCGCCCACCTGCAAACACTCGATGCCACTGACTCTCGATGACTTCCATCCAGCGCTGGACCGGCGCGGAAACAGCGAAGCCATCACGCTCATCGGAGAGCTTGATCACTTTCGCGGAACGTGGCGAAAGATGCAAGAGATCCGAGCCGAAAGGCTAGTCCAGCTTCGGCAGGTGACCACGATCGAATCGACCGCAAGCTCTACCCGCATCGAAGGGGTGGAACTCACCGACGCGGAAGTGGCGCGAGTGCTCTCCGGCCTGAGCATTGAGAGCTTCCGCTCCCGCGACGAGCAGGAAGTGAAAGGATACGCGGAACTGCTGGAGCTCATCTACGAATCGCACGACGCTATCGGGCTGACGGAGAACCACCTCAAGCAGCTTCACAAGGAACTGCTCAAATACTCGGCCAAGGACGAGCGTCACTGCGGAGAGTATAAGAAGGTCCCGAACGACGTAGTGAAGAAGCGCGGTGAAATTGTGGAGGAAGTGATCTTCCAGACGGCGACGCCGTTCGAAACACCGTTTCTGATGACCACTCTGATAGAGGTCACGAACGCCGCACTTCTGGAAAAGACACTGCATCCGCTCGTTGTAATCGGCCGCTTCATCGTCGACTTCCTCAGCATCCATCCCTTCGAGGACGGCAACGGACGCCTCTCACGCGCCGTCACGACGCTACTGCTGCTGCGCGCCGGCTATGACTATGTGCCGTACGCGTCACTCGAGCGCGTGGTCGAAGACAACAAACCGCGCTACTACGCGGCGCTCAGGGAATCGCAGCTCGCGATGCGGGAGAACGCCGCGGACTTCCGCTCGTGGCTCTTTTTCTTCCTGCGGGCGTTGAAGGCGCAACAGGACTCGCTGGCCTCGAAGCTGGAAGTCGAAAAGGCCATGATCGCGCTGTCCGACATCCAACAGAAGATCGCCGACCTCGTCGCTGCTCGCGTCCGAATCACCGGACCGGAAATCGCATTTCAGCTGGGTCTCACAAGCCGAGCCGCGAGATACCATCTCGATATCCTGCGCAGGCAGGGCGTGATCGCCGCACGAGGAGCGAAACGAGGTTCGTACTACACGATGTCCACCAACGAACCGGTCCGGGCACAACCGAAGATTCTTGGCGGAACCAATGAGATCATCGCGGCAGTTCAGGAACGCGGAGGACGCATCTCAAAGCGGGACTTGATCGCCTTGGTAAAAGCTCACGGCTACGATCCACGCACAGTGGGCATTCTGCATGGCCGACGGCTTGCACACCTCAGGCGAGATCCAAAATCCGGCGAGAGTGTCTTGACCGCGCGGGGTGAGGAAGTCGCCCGACAGTACCTGTTCGCGCGGCGACTCTCGCGGACCGATTCCGCCGGCTGAGGCCGGCGGTGTCGCTTGGATCGACACGTCCCGGAAACGTGTCGAAAAGCGCGGCAATTTTCGACACGTCGGCTGCCGACGTCAGGGGCGGGCGCTTTCCCCCGTTCCAATGTGCGCCGGGCAAAATTGCCCGGTTGCGAGCGCTTCAACGAGTGCGCGTAGCCGATGGTTTGGAACGACGATCCATGCGTAGGTGAAGCCGGCGCGCAACTTCTCGGGATTGTTGTCGAGATAGTGGACCACGAACGATGATCGACCCCCGAGGTGGCCACGGAGCCGATCCACCAGTCCCTTGCGCGCCCTCGTGGTACGCCCGACGTGCAGCACACGCCCGTGCGCATCGCGAATCAAGTAGACGCCCTGCTGAGGTGGACAGTCGAGCCCACGACCAACCGGCGGGAATTGAACCCGCGGGGCTCTTACGAGCTGGCGGACCAGCGCTTGAACCCTGCCGACCTCGCCGGTCATCTTTGACCGGAATGAATTCGAACGTCGCCAGAGTCGATGTCTACCAAGAGAAAGTGTTCGCCGCTTCGAGGCTGTGGCTTGAACCCACTCGCCACTGCGTCATTGTTGCAGATCAACAACCGGAACTCCGCATCGAGATTTGAGTTTCGAAGCTTCTTCAGCGCACTGCCCTTCTTCGCAGGGAAGTACGAGTTGGCGACGTTGAACACTTCCCCGACGAGAATTCTACCACCGGATCTCGCCACGATATCATGCTCGGCGCTATTACCGTGTCCGAACTCCACATGGTACGAGCGAAACGGGAATGCCCTTTTTCTGAGAAGCCATTTGACGGCGTGAAAGATGACGAGATCGCTCATGATGCGATTCGCTGATTCGAACAACGAGACCTTCGGATACGGTCCCGCCCCCAACTTCTCGCGCTTTAGCACTCGGCACAGTTCGAGTCCTTCCAGAGTCCTCCGAGGGGCCTTCACCGCCCTCACGAGCGCCTCGTAGCGCCCGAGTTCAGACCCGATGTTCGAGGATGTCAGGACGCTCGGCGTCGCATTCTCGCGATCGCTCGTGCTCAAAGGCCGAGTGTGTGCCATGCGTCGAGATACTTGTTGGCTGGGTCCGCGAACTTGCGCATGGGGTTGTCGCGGTGCTTACCGCCGTCACGTCGGGGCGTCCTGAGCCAGTGCTCGTGATTCGCCCTGACAAACTTGGCAACGACCTCGCGACGAACGATGTGGAATGAAGGCGCGGCGCCGCCATTCAGGCTGACAAACACATAGAACAGGTTCTTAACCGTCTCAGTCTCTTCGGCCTTCTTTGAGAGTACCCACTGACGTCCCTTGTCCTGCCGCGTCTTGACTTGGATGCCAACCGGCCTCGTCGCGTCCGCGTTCGATGCCAGAATGTCAATTCCCTTTGTGTTCCGGAGTGTGAGCGATGCTACGAGCCCTCGGCGTGAGAGCTCGGCGGCAACGAAATATTCTCCCGAAATCCCAGACAGCGTGGTTGTCAAACGCGAACTCTTGGTCATAGACGATCCCTCCGCTGAGATCCTTCGCGTTGCTCAGGATGACTAAACGCGAAACTTGGGATCAGGCTTCGGCAACTGATCCCATTCCTTCTTCGCCTTGTCCGACCCCGGCCGCCCCATGATGGCGTAGGTGAAGTTCTTCCCGAGCTCCACGCCCGGCTGATTCAACGGATCCACTCCGTACATCGCGCCGGCATAGATGGTCGCGGCCTCGAGCAGCATGAACAGCGCGCCCACATGCCACGCGTCCACCGCGTCGAGTTCAATGGTCATGTTGGGACGTCCGCGACGCGCGAGGGCGCCGGCAGTGGCACGCCGTTCCACATCCAGCACCTCACCCAACGCGTGACCGCCCAAGTACGCCAACTCGGGAATGTCTTGGTGCAGCATCGGGATCGCGACATCCTTCCCTTTCCGCGGCACCGAGATGAGCGTGATCGTCTTGTCCGCTGTCCCCTCCATAAAGAGCTGCACCTGGCTGTGCTGGTCGGTGGCGCCGAGTGACGCCAGCGGCGTCGGACCAACGCTGACCTTGTCGGGGCGAATCTTGCCGAGACTTTCCGCCCACAGCTGAACGAACCATGCGGCGCAATCACGCAGCGCGTCGCTGTATGGCATCATGACGTGGATGCGCTTCCCCGCCTTCACGTCGGCCAGGTACTGCAGCGTCCCGAACACCGCCGCCGGATTCTCGCGCAGCGTAGGCGACAAGCATTTCTGCGCCATCTCGCCAGCGCCCACGAGCAAGCCCGCCGTGTCGATGCCGATGAGCGCGGCCGGCAGCAGACCCACCGGACACAACACGCTGAACCGGCCGCCCACGTTTGCCGGGATGTCCAACGCCGGAATCTTCTCGGCGTTCGCCACCGGACGCAGCGCGCCTTTCTTCGGGTCGGTAACGAACACGATGTGGTCCTTCACGGCCAGCTTGTGTGCCTCGAGCGTTTCACGAACGACCAGATACTGCGCCATCGTTTCCGCCGTACCGCCGGACTTTGACGTCACCACGAACAGCGTGCGCTCAAGCTTCACCTGGTTCAGCAGCGCCGTGATCGTGGTGGGATCGAGGTTGTCGAGCACGTGCATGCGCGGCCGCATGTCGCGGTCGCCAGCCGACAGCATGTTCCAGTACGGCTTGCGGAGCGCGGTACGCAGCGCGATCGGGCCAAGCGCCGATCCGCCGATGCCGAGCACGACGACGTCGTCAAACTTCCCGCGGGTGCGCGTGGCAAACTCGGTGGACTGTGCGTGGAGCGCCGCGTCTGCCGGCAGGTCAAGAAATCCCAATTCGCCTGCCGTGCGGCGCTGCTGGAACACGGCATACGCAGACGCGAACAGCGCGTCGGCCGCGGTCCAATCGGCCTCGGGGACACCGCCCGAAACGGTGGGCGCCAGCATGTTGGTGTAGTCGATATGAATCATGAGCGGACCGGGATGGGAAGCGGGAGGCGGGAACGCGACCGGGTGGAATCCTATTCGATGCGCACGGTGAGGCCGTCAAACGCCGGCGTGATCCCGCCGGGAAGCAACTCCGCCTCAAGATCGGCGTGAAAGTTGTCGTGCGTCAGGTGCGTCAAATACGTGCGCGGCGCGCCCACCTTGCGCGCCACTTCCGCGGCCTCCGGAATGCTCATGTGCGTCGGGTGTACAGTGCGGAAGAGCGCGTTGAGCACCAGCACCTGTACACCCTTGAGCGCTGCGATGACGTCGTCGGGGACGGCCTTTGCATCGGTGATGTAGCCCAGCAGCCCAATGCGAAATCCCAGCACGTTGGTGTGCGGGCCATGCGGGACCTGCAGCGGCATCACGGGTTGGTCAGCGACCGTGAACTCCTGCCCCGGCGTCACTTCGATGGCGCGCCCTTCCGGCTTGAAGGTTCCCGGCAACGCGCGGACGTTCTCGTCGAGAATGTAGCCGAACTTGGCACGGAGACTGGCGATCGTGTCGCGCGCGCCATAGAACGGCAGCGCGCCGTTCGTGCGTGAGAAGGCCCGCAGGTCGTCGATGCCGTGCGTATGGTCTGCGTGTTCATGGGTGAACAACACGGCGTCCACGCGATCAATGGCGGCGGTGATGAGCTGGAGCCGCAGCTCCGGCGGCGTGTCGATCAGGATGCGCGCGCCTCCCTTGCTTTCCACCACGGCGCCCACTCGCGTGCGACGGTCGCGTGGATCCGGCGACTTGCACACCGCGCAGTGACATCCAAGCTGTGGAACGCCGAAGCTCGTTCCGGTGCCAAGAAACGTGAGCTTCACACCGTCTCGACCTTCATGGTATTCGTCGAACCCGGAACGTCGAATGGCACGCCGGCCGTGACGACGACCTGTTGCCCGCTCTTGGCAAGACCGCGACGCTTCACCGTCTCCAGCGCCTTCCGCACCATTTGGTCGTACGTGTCGCAGTGCTCCACGAGCTCCGGCACCACGCCCCACACCAGTGACATCTGCCGGTACGTGCGCGCCACATCCGTGAGCACAAGGATCGGCACGCTGGGCCGCTGCGACGCGATGATGCGGGCGCTGAATCCGCTCTTGGTGAACACAATCACGCAGGGGGCGCTGAGCATCTGCACGGCCGCGTGACTCGCCGCGGCGATGGCGAACTCGGTGGACACCGCCGCCGTACGCGAGGTGCGCTCATCCCGCCGTGCCGATCGTGGGTGCTTCTCGATTTCCATGATAATCCGCTGCATCGCTTCCACGGCGAGGCGCGGATACTCCCCCGCCGCGGTTTCCGCCGACAGCATCACGGCGTCGGTGCCGTCCAGTATGGCGTTGGCGACGTCGCTCGCCTCGGCGCGCGTTGGCCGCGGGTGCGTCACCATGGACTCGAGCATCTGCGTCGCCGTGATCACCGGCCGTCCCGCCTGATTGGCGGCGCTGATGATCCGCTTCTGCGCCATGGGCACCTCCTCAAACGGCAACTCCACGCCCAGGTCGCCGCGCGCGACCATCACACCGTCGGACGCATGCACGATGCTCACGATGTTCTCGAGCGCCGAATCCTTTTCGATCTTGGCGATGATGAGCATGCCCTTCGGCACCAGCTTGCGCAGTTCTTCGACATCCACGGCGCGCCGCACGAAGCTCAACGCCAGGTATTCCACGTCCTGCTTGATCGCGAACGCGACGTCGGCCCTGTCCTTGTCGGTCAGCGACGGCGCCGTCACGAGCACGCCCGGGAAGTTCATGCCCTTGTTGCTGCGCAACTGGCCGCCGTGCACCACGCGCGCGGTGACACGGTCGTCCTTCACCTTGGTCACCACCAGCTCGAGCAAGCCGTCGTCGATGAGAATTCTGTTGTCGACCTTGAGGTCGTCCGCGAGGTAGTCGTACGTCACAGGGATCACGCCGGTCGACGCGCCCTTCTCCTCGTGCGCGAGCACCACCTCGGAGTTCACCTCGAGCTGAATCGGCGCGCCAAGGCTGCCGATGCGGATGCGCGGTCCCTGGAGGTCGCCCAGGATTGCGACCGGCCGCCCGAGTTCCTCGGCCAGCTCGCGCACCAGCGCTATGGTCGCCGCGTGCTGCTCGTGGGTGCCATGCGAAAAATTGATGCGCGCAACGTTCAGGCCGGCCTCGATCAGGCCGCGCAGGTCATCGCGCTTCGAACTCGACGGCCCCAGCGTGCAGACGATCTTGGTGCGGCAAATCGCCCGCGTATCGAGTGGTCGGGGCGTGAGCCGCCGTCGCTTTGTTTCTTCCTCCATCAGGACCGTGCGCCGGCGCCGACCAAACCCCGCTTCTTCTCAAGTCCGGCGATGAGGGAGTCGAACGACTTGGAGAACGATGCGAGTCCTTCGACGAGAAGCTTGTCGGTGACGTCTTTCATGGTCACGCCAACTTTCTCCAGCTGCGCGATCGAGTCGCGCGCCTTGTCCACGTCCCTGTCCACCGTCCGGCTCACTTCGCCGTGGTCGCGCGTCGCGTCGATGGTGGCCGGCGGCATGGTGTTGATACTGCGCGGTCCGATGAGCTGCTCCACGTACATCACGTCTCGATACGAGGGGTTCTTGGTGCTGGTGCTGGCCCACAGTGGCTTCTGCACCCGGCCTCCCTTCGCTTCCAGCGCCTTCCACCGCGCAGATCCAAACCGCTCGAGGAACAGTTGGTACGCCAGCTTGGCGTTGGCGATTGCGGCCTTGCCCTTCAGGGCTGTGTTCTTCATGCCGTCCAACCGCTTGTCGATCTCGCTGTCCACGCGCGACACGAAGAAGCTGGCCACCGAATAGATCCTGTCGATCGGCAGACCGTTCTTCGCGCGTTCTTCGATGCCGTCGATGTACGCGCCGATAATCCGGTCGTGTGCCTCGATCGCGAACAGCAGCGTGATGTTGACGTTGATGCCCTCAGCGATGAGCTGCCGGACAGCCTCGGCGCCCTCGACAGTGCCCGGCACCTTCACGAGCAGGTTGGGACGATCGACCGTCTTCCAGAGACGGCGCGCCTCGATCAGCGTCAGTTTGGCGTCGTGGGCGGATCCGGGGGAGACTTCTATAGATACGTACCCGTCATCGCCCTTCGACCGGTCGTACACGCCGCGGAACGCGTCGCAGGCGTCGCGGACGTCGGTCGTCTCCAGGAGCTCGAACAGCTGGTGCGTCGTGAGCTCCGGGGATGCACTGCGCAACTGCGCATCGTAGGCCGTGCCCTCGGCCAGCGCCTTCTCGAAGATCGTCGGATTCGACGTCATCCCCGTCACAGCATCGTCCTTGATGCGGCGCGTGAGGTCGCCGTTGTGCAGCATCGTGCGCTCGATGAAATCGATCCAGATCGCGACGCCCGCGTCGTGGAGCTGCTGAAGCCTGTTGGCCATTGAGAACCTCTGAGAGTTCCTGCTGCTTCGTGCTTACGGAGTGTACGTGATCTTCCAGATGCGACCGCGCGCGTCGTCCATCAAATACAACTCGCCATTGTTGCCCTGCGTCAGTCCCGTCGGGCGACCGCCAAGGTCGGTGTACTTGTTGTCCGCAACAGAATAGAACCCCTCGGCGAAGACTTCGAACGCGCCAGAGCCACGCCCGTTGCGCATCGGCTGGAACACAACCTTGAAGCCCTGCAGCGCCAGCGGCGCGCGATTCCAGGAGCCGTGAAAGACAATGAACGCGCCAGTCTTGTAT
The DNA here is from genome assembly GCA_031401495.1 of Gemmatimonadota bacterium. Classification (GTDB taxonomy): domain Bacteria; phylum Gemmatimonadota; class Gemmatimonadetes; order Gemmatimonadales; family Gemmatimonadaceae; genus DASPMP01. Next base: position 7,162 of record JANNRQ010000043.1, on the reverse strand, counting down.
TTCGCCGGAAACGCAGCGCCCGTGTAGAACAGCAGCGCGTTCGGCGCCCAGTGTCCCGGAAAGGCCGCGACATTGCTCTTCTTGTTCGCGCACAACCCTGCGGTGTTGCCGTCGCCGCCGTACTCCGGTGCTAGGACCTTCTTCTTCAGGTCGACGTCGTAGTAGCAGTAGGGCCAGCCAAAGTCGTCACCCCGGCTCACCTGGAGTAGCTCCTCAGCGGGATTCTCGGCGTTTTTCTCGACCGAGTACATGGCTGGCCAGTTCGTCGCCAAGGCGTCGCGTCCGTGCTGCGTCACATACAGGTCGTTGGTGCCAGGCATAATCGCCAAGCCAACGGCGTTGCGGACGCCGGTGGCGTAACGCTCTCCGATCGCCAGGGACTGACCGGTCCTGGACGCCGAGTAGCGCCAAATGCCGGCGCGCGTGGCAAGCTCCGGACACGGGTCCATTCCCTTTTCGCCCGGGGCTCCGCGCTCGACGCAAGTGTTTGTAGCCGAACCATGGTTCACAAAGAGGTCGTCGCCGTTGATGACAAACGTCTTGGCAGCGTGCGATCGATCGGACGGCAGGCCGCTGACGATCGTGTCCGGTTCCCCAGCCGGTTCCATCGCGCCAACTGGGATCCGGTAGCGCAGGATGGCGCCGCCGTTCTCCGTGTAGATCGCGGTGCTACCAACCATGCGGACTTCGGTGGCACTGAACGACCCAAACCTGGAGCGCTGGTCGGCTCGGCCATCGCCGTTGGCGTCGCGCAAGATCGCGATGCCGCCGGGATTGTTGCGCGAGCCGCGCAACGCCACGATCAGGTCGCCATTGGGCGCAACCACCGCGTGACGCGGGGCGTTCAAGGAGTCTGCAAACAAGACGGCGCAGAATCCGGTGGGCAGCTTGATGCCGAGGTCGGCTGGGCACGCGGACGTGGACCGATTCGGCGCCATGGCCAGACCGAGTGACGCGACAGCTACAATAGCGAGGATTCGCATAAAGCCAGGGTGCGGGGTACAGGGCGAGGGAGCAGCGTCCGGGGTACCTCCCCTCGCGAAAATGTATCGTCGGGCCCAGCACCCTGCACCCCGACCAAGCACCCTGCGCCCCGACTCGTGGCGCTTCAACCATCCAGCCGGCCGGGGTGTCAGAACCGATGACCCCTTGGAGACCCACATGCGCTTCGCCGCCCTCGCCCTCGTTCTCGCAGCCCCGCTGGCTGCGCAGCAGACCACCGCTCAAGCAGGCCCGCCGGAATCACGCGCCGAACGCTTCATGCGCTACTGCGACGAGTACGGAGACCGCGATCGCGAGCAGGCGTGCGAGGTCCGCGACGTCACGCTGAAGGCGCCGACGCGCGCCCTCTTCATTGACGGGCGCGACAATGGCTCCGTTCGGGTGTTTGGATGGGACAAAAACGAGGTCCTCGTTCGTGCCCTGATCACGTCCAGCGCTGAAGACCTGCGCGACGCGGAAGCGATGCTGAAGGACGTGAGGATCGAAGCCGCCAGCGAGCGCATCCGCGCCGACGGCCCTTCATACGCGCGGCGGCGTCACTGGTCCGTGAGCTTCGAGGTCTGGGTACCACGGAAGACCAGCCTCGACGCCGAGACGTCGAACGGAAGCGTCACTATCCAGGACGTCGAGGGCCGCATGGACCTGCGCGCCCATAACGGCAGCATCTCGCTTCGCGGAGTCTCGGGCGACGTTCGCGGCACCACGTCAAACGGCAGCGTCAACGCAGTACTTGATGGCACGACGTGGAAGGGCGAGGGACTGGACCTGACGACCTCGAACGGCAGTGTGACCCTCGAAATCCCGAAGGGCTACAACGCGCGCCTCGAGACCGGCACAGTGAATGGCGGCATGAACATCGACATCCCGATCACGATCCAGGGCAACATCAACCGGCGGATCTCTACGACGCTGGGCTCCGGGGGCCCGCGCGTTCGCGCGGTGACCACCAACGGCGCCGTGCGCATCCGCGAGCGGTAGGTGTCATCCGACATGGCAGGTTCTCGGCGCGGCGTTAATATCAGTCGTCATGAAGCTGACTTCAGTCGCAGCGCTGCTCACGATCACGGTGGCGTCCGCCACATGTACGACGAGCACGCCCGAGGTAGATCCCCAGTTCGTCGCCGAGTGGATGCGGAACTACTACGGCCTGGTGCGCGCTGAGCGAATTTCGCCGCCGGTTGCCTCGCGCGTCCTTGGCTACGCATCAGTTGCGCTCTATGAAGGGCTCGCCGTTTCGTCTCCCGGCTCCACGCTCGCCGGCCGGCTGAACGGTCTCGACTCCCTGCCAGCCGCAGGGAGCGGCCGACACGATCCCGTGCTGGTCGCGCTGGCCGCACAGCGCACCGTGCTCGACTCGTTGTTCGCGGAGGGCATCCCCGCCACACGCGCGGCACTCGCGACACTTACGGACTCCATGGACGCCGCGCGGGTCGCGCTCGGAATCTCCGCGCGTGTGCAGACCGAGTCGCGCGAGCACGGTAGGCGCCTCGGCCACGCCATTCTTGCCTGGGCCGCCCGCGACGGATTCGCCGAGACGCGCATGCGGCCGTTCAAGCCAGTCATCGGACCACAATTCTGGGTAAACGACTCGCGTGTGGACGAATACACGCCGCAGAACCTGTCCGCCACAAGCGATTTCGTCGCATTCGACAACCCGGCGGCCACCATCAAGGCCGGCGCCGTTAGCGAGCGTTCACTCGCGGTGACGCGCCCCAAGCCAGGCGACCTCAAGAATCTCAAGGCCGTCAACCCGGCCGGCGCCACCGAGCCGTGGTGGGGCACCCTTCGCCCATTCGTGCTCACGGGCGCTGACGAATGTCCAACGCCGGCGCCCGTGCCGTGGTCCACGGCACCCGCGTCGCCCCACTATCTCGAGGCCCGGCGCGTCTACGATGTCGCCAAGGGCCTGACGCGTGACGAGTACCAGACAGCGTTGTATTGGGCAGACAACGGCGGGCAGACCGGAACGCCTGTCGGACATTGGCTGTCGATCGGCAGCCAGTTGGTGAGTCAGCAGCGCCTGTCGGCCCATCGCGCGGCGGAACTCTTCGTGCAAATGACGCTCGCCCAGGCAGACGCGTTCATCGCTGTGTGGCGAGTGAAATACCAGTTGAGCACCATTCGGCCGGTGACGTACATCCGCCGTCACATCGATCCCAAGTGGACCCCTGCGATCGTGACGCCCCCGTTCCCGGAGTTTCCCTCTGGCCATTCGGCGCAGTCGGCGGCGGCCTCGGCGGTGCTCACGGCGCTCTTGGGCACCGTGGCCTTCGAGGACAGCACCAACCTCGCCCTCGGCCACGCCCCGCGGCGATATGACTCGTTTCAGGCCGCAGCGGACGAAGCTGCGATGTCCCGTTTGTACGGCGGCATCCACTTTCCGTTCGGCAATGAGCACGGCAAGACGTTGGGCCGCTGCATCGGCGACAAGGTCAGAGCGCGTTTGAGTCAGCCAGCGCCGGCGCGTTGAACCGCCGAGCGCTCGTACTCGTCGTCGCAGTTGCGTTGGCCTGCGGACGCGACGTCGACACGTCCTGGCATGATGAGAGCGGCCATCGATGGCGCGAGCTCGACGCTCCGCGCCGCGGTCGGCCCGGCTTTACGTCGCTGGACGCCGCGCGCTCCGGGCTCTCGTTTGCAAACGACGTACCGGATTCGCTGCTGGTGCGCAATCGACTTCTGGCACACGGCGGCGGCGTCTGCATCGGCGACGTGGACGCCGACGCGCGCCCGGACGTGTTCCTTACCCGCACCGCTGGCCGCAGTCGGCTGTATCGCAATCTGGGCGGAATGCGATTCGAGGATGGCACGGACCGGGCAGGCATCGCGACCGGCAATCGGCACGCCACCGGCTGCACGTTCGCTGACGTCAACGGCGATGGCCATCTTGACCTGATCGTCGTCGCGCTCGGTGGGCCGAACACCCTGTATCGTAACGACGGGACGGGGCGATTCACGGAGGACACCGCCGCCGGTCTCACCTCTTCAGCAGGCAGCACCACGATCGCCGTCGCGGACGTGAACGGCGACGGGTGGCTGGACCTCTACGTCGCGAACTACAAGGCGACCACCAGCCTCGACCGGATTTCCCCGCAGGAACGCTCGTTCGATCAGATGGTGCGACAGACTGGGCCGCGGGCATTCGAGGTCAAGGCGCAGTATCGGTCCGAATACAAGCTCGTGGATCGCGCGGACCTTGGCGGCATCAGCCTCCAACAGCGCGCCGATCCGGACGCCTTCTATATCAACGACGGTACGGGCCGGTTCAAGCGTGAACCGATCGCCGGGAATCGGCGGTTTCTCGATGAGCGCGGCGCCCCGCTCCGCTCCGAACCCGAGGATTTTGGTCTCGCCGCAATGTTCGCGGACCTCAACGGCGACGGCGCCCCCGATCTCTACATCGCGAACGACTTCGAGGACGAGGACCAGCTCTGGCTGAACAACGGGCGCGGAACGTTTCGCATGGCGCCGTGGCACGCCCTTCGTTCAACGAGCAACTCCGGCATGGCCGTCGACGTCGGCGACGTCAACCGGGACGGCAAGCCGGATCTGTTTCAGGTCGACATGCTGAGCCTGGATTCGAAGCGACTCAAGACGCAAATCCCGACGCACTCGTCGCCACCGCGGCTCCCTGGGCTGGACGAGGTGCGGCAGCAGATGCAGCGGAACACGCTGCAGGTGAACCGCGGCGATGGCACATTTTCCGAGGTCGCACGGTTTGCGGGTGTCGGCGCGTCCGGCTGGTCGTGGTCCACGGCATTTCTCGACGTCGACCTCGACGGCTGGGAGGACATCCTCGTGGGCACCGGTCACCGCTGGGACGTCATGGACGGCGACACGCAGTACCGGCTGCGCAACCGCCTACAGGAAATCGACTGGCGGCGCATGCTGTTTGAGTTCCCGCCCTTGCCGCTGCCCAACGTGGCCTTCCGGAACCGCGGCGACCTGACATTCGAGAATGCCTCGAGCACGTGGGGCTTTGACCTCGGCCCCGACATGTCGCATGGCATGGCGCTGGGTGACCTGGACGGCGACGGCGACGCCGACGTCGTGATCAACCGCCTGAACGGGCCGGCGGCGTTGCTCATGAACAACGCTGCGGCGCCACGAATCGCCGTCCGCCTCCGTGGCACGACCCCAAACGCCTACGGCGTGGGAAGCGTCGTGCGCGTCGTTGGCGGCGCCGTGGCGATGCAACAGCGCGAGGTGGTTGCCGGGGGGCTGTATCTGTCGGGTTCGGACGCCGGCCTTTCGTTCGCCACGGGAGGCGCGGACAGCGTCCGCATCGAGGTGGATTGGCGTGACGGTCGCCGGTCGGTGATCGAGGCTGCGCGGGCGAATCGCCTGTACGAAATCTCGCAGGCGTCCGCTGGCCCTCCACCCACACCGGCGTCGGCGAAAGCGCCAACGCTCTTTGCCGACGTCACGGAGCAGCTGGGCGGCCATACGCATGCCGAGCCGTACTTTGACGACTACGCGCGGCAGTTCCTGCTCCCGAACTCATTCAGCACGCTGGGGCCGGGCGTGGCGTGGATCGACGTGAAAGGCGACGGCGCCGAGGATCTGTTCGTGGGCACTGGCCGTGGGGGCCGGCTCACGCGGTTTCAAAACGATGGCGCGCGCTTGAGACCGTCGGCACCACAGTTTGGCGCTGCACACGTGGACCTCGCTGGCATCGTGAGTTGGCCGGATGGCCGTGGCGGCCAGACACTCTTGACCGGTGTCTCGAGCTATGAGATGACGTCACTACAGGACGCGCTGGGCGTTCCGTCGGTCGTCCGGTATTCGCTGACGGACGGCAGCTTGGAGGCGGTCACGAAGGGTGACACCGCAAGCGTCGGTCCGCTCGCCGCCGCGGACTACAATGGCGATGGCACGATCGATCTTTTCGTCGGCGGACGCTTGGTGCCGCGTGGCTACGGCCGCGCCGCCTCGTCGAGACTATTTGTCGGCGACCGCGGCCGCGTCACGCTCGATCCCGTCAATTCGATGGTCCTGTCGAATCTCGGCATGGTATCCGCCGCGTCGTTCGCGGATCTCAATGGCGATCGGTGGCCGGACCTCATCGTGGCTTTGGACTGGGGCGAGATCAAGGTCTTCACCAACGAGCAAGGGCGGTTTCGCGCGGCCATGCTTCCTGGGCTCGCGGGCCTGACCGGTCGCTGGAACGGTGTGGCGACCGGTGATCTCGATGGCGACGGCCGGCTGGACATTGTAGCTACGAGCTGGGGCACGAATGCCGACGCAGTCGCAACCTCGGAGCGGCCCGTGTATCTGTACGAATTCCCGGGCGATCGGGGCCGCGATGCCGTGGTGGCTCAGCGAGACAACCGCACGGGAAAGATCTCCCCCGTCGTTTCGTTCGCCCGCATGTCCCTCGCCATCCCGGCCACTGCGCTCCAGTTCCGCACGTTCGCCAATTTCGCCGACGCTTCTATCGAGCAGGTGCTCGGGGTGAGGATGGCCCGCTCGACGCGACTGACAGCGAACTCGTCCGAACACATGGTGTTTCTCAACCGCGGCGGACGGTTCGAGCGACACCCGCTGCCGCGCGAGGCGCAACTGGCGCCGGCGTACAGCGTCAGCATCGCCGATTTCGACAGTGATGGCGCGGAGGACGTGTTCCTCGGGCAGAACTTCTTCCCCACCGAGATCGCTACGCCGCGGTACGACGCCGGGCGCGGCCTGCTACTGCTGGGGGATGGCGCAGGCGGACTGCTCCCGGTGCCCGGCGAGCGGTCAGGCATCATGGCCTACGGCGAGCAGCGCGGCGCCGCGTACGCGGACTTTGATCGCGACGGACGCCTGGACCTGGCAATCAGCCAGAACGGTTCCCAGACGCGCTTGTATCGCGGTGTGGGGGCCGCACCAGGCGTTCGCGTCCGTCTCGTGTGCGGCGCCACCAACCCGACCTGTGTCGGCGCTCAGGTTCGGCTGCGCTACGCCCAGGGTGACGGGCCAGTGCGCGAAATCCAGGCGGGCTCCGGTTACTGGTCACAGAACGGCTCGACGCAGGTGCTGGGGCGGCGCGGCGCGCCTGTGGCGGTGCTGATCCATTGGCCGGGTAGCCAGCAAGAACAGTTGGTGCCGCTCGCGCCCGGTCAGAACGAGGTGATCGCCCGCCAGCCCTGAGTTGTCATCCCGAGCGTAGCGAGGGATC
>JANNRQ010000042.1:0-99759 GCA_031401495.1 Gemmatimonadota bacterium | reverse complement strand
GAAGAGAAGCTCTTCAAGGCCGAGCAGGTTGAGGCGGTGCACGCGCTGCGTCGTGGTTTGGCGCAGATGCCGCCGCAGTCGGCCATGGAGTGGCTCATCAAGCGCATTGCGGCCACCAGCTCGAACGATGTGCTGCTGGCGGGACTTCTCAAGGATCGCGACGCCTAACTGAACTGCAAGACCTTACTCAACAGCGATTATACGGATCAATTCGGAAAGGTCTGATCCAACAACAGCAATTGTTCAGATATCGGACCCTTCAGACGTTATCCGTGTCATCGTAGTGGAGTCAGGTTTTTTGTAGGCCGAGCTCCTCGTAGAGAGTGGCGATGGCGCGCAGACCCTTGGTGAAGTTCTCGACGGAGATCCACTCGTCGGGCGCGTGAGCGTTCTCTCCGGGTAGACCGAAGCCCACAAGCAGCACCGGCGCCTTGAGGATTCGGGCGAAGTCGCCAACGACGGGAATGGAGCCGCCTTCGCCGACGATCACCGGCGGTTTGCCAAAGGCTGCTGTGAGCGCGCGGCGCGCGGCATCGTAGAGTGGCCCGTTCAACTCCGCGCGCCACGGGTAGCCGCCGTGAATGGTGGTCACGCTGACGGCGACGCCCTTCGGGGTCACGCGCTTGATGTGTGCGCGAAAGAGTTTGTCCACCTGATGGGGATCCTGGTCGGGCACCAGGCGACAGCTCACCTTCGCCATCGCCTTGGACGGGAGCACGGTCTTGGCACCCTCGCCGGTGTAGCCGGACAGCTGCCCGTTCACTTCACAGGTGGGCCGCATCCAGATGCGCTCGAGCGTCGAGAAGCCGGCTTCGCCGCCGAGAGCACTCGCGCCCGTTTCGGCGCGGAAATGCTTGTCGCTGAACTTCAGCTTCTTGATCGCGTCGCGCGATTTCTTGTTCCACGGGCGGACTTTGTCGTAAAAGCCCTTGATGGCAACACGGCCCTTTGCATCGTGGAACGAGGCCACGATGCGCGCGAGCACCGTGGCCGGATTCACGACCGCACCGCCGTAACTGCCTGAGTGCAGATCAACAGACGGGCCGACGACGTCGACTTGCCAGTATTGAATGCCGCGCAGCGATGAGAGGATGGACGGCTGACCGGGCGCGAACATGGCGGAGTCGCTGATGATCACCGAGTCGCACGCAAGCAAGGCGGCGTGCTTCTCGATGAAGTTCGTCAGGTTCTCGCTGCCTACTTCTTCCTCGCCCTCCGCGAGAATGACCAGGTTCACCGGAAGCCTTCCGCGCGCCTTGAGCAGCGACTCGGCCGCCTTCACGTGGATGTAGAGTTGACCTTTGTCGTCCACGGAGCCGCGCGCATACAGTTTGCCGTCACGCACGGTGGGCTCAAACGGCGGCGACGTCCACAAGTCGAGCGGCTCAACAGGCTGCACGTCGTAGTGGCCATACACGAGCACCGTGGGCGCCTTCGGGCCCGCACCGCGCCACTCACCAACGACGATCGGATGCCCGGCCGTCTGGTGAACGTTGGCGGTCATCCCGGTCGCGCGGATTCTGTCGGCCAGCCAGTCCGCGCACTTCCGCATGTCGCCGGCGTGTTCGGAACGCGCGCTGACACTCGGGATCCGGAGAAAGTCGTCCAACTCTCCGCGGATGCGGCGCTCTTCATACGAGAACCAGCTATCGATGTCGGGAGAGACGCCGGGCGTTGACGTCCTCATCGGGCGGACCTGCGGCGCTGCACGAACCACGCGCCACTCCATAGCAGCCACGTCCAGATGAGCCACCACAGGCGTTCATCATTGGAAAGCGTCGTGAACATCGTCCACGGCACCGTGAGCACGCTCACCGCGGTACGGGCCTTGCTGTTGCCCGGATCGGCGACCCGCCGCTCTACTACGCGTGTCGCCTTGAACCCGCCTTCGCGAATGACCTGCTCGATCTTGAGGCCGACGGCCTCGCCGGTGGCGCCGCGCCAACCGCGAATCATCATGAGCGTCCAGCCCGGCGTCGCGTAGCCGAAGCCGTGATTGTCGCTGCCGGCGGTAAGCGCGACGTTGCCGCCCTGTGCCATGGTTGCGATCTGGTCGCGACTGGCGCGCAGGCGCCCGGCGTCCTTGGGGGCGCCGTTGACGATCTCCATCGCGCGCACGCCCATCGTGCCGGGGCCGGTCGCCGGCGGCAGCATGCCGAGCGTTCGCGGATGATTCCAGATGACGACGGGTTCGAGTCCGGGAACGAACCCGGCGATGCGAAGTCCGGCCGTGTCCACGTCACCGCGGGTGGGCGTGAGTACGCCACGATACACGCGTTCCACGTTCGGGATGGTGACGTGTTCACCGGACCACGTGGTCTCGATTCCCTGAAGCAGCGTCACGCCCTCGCCGGCGGGGTTTGGATTGTTGGCCATACCGCGTTCGGCGCCCGCGACGGACGCGTGGTCGGTGACGTACGCGACGTCATATCCAGCCTTGCGATGCCACTCGCGCAGGGTTTCCACGTCCTGATGCCCGTCGTGCGAGGCGTCGGTGTGCGAATGGAAATCGATCTTCAGAACGGCGTCGTTGTTGCTGCGTAACGCCGCCATCGGCCGCGGCAGGTAGGCCATCGCAGCGTAGGTGGCAACGACGCCGCAGAGGAATACCACTGACGCGATTGCATGCGCTTTGGCGCCGGCATCACGTTTGAGCGTGCGTACGAAAATGAAGATCGCAAGCGAGCCCGCGAACACCGCGAAGTGCTGGTTGGCGGACAGCAGCGTGAGCGTGTCCAGTACATTCGACACCGGCGCGATCACCACATACCCGAGCGGCACTTCCAGAAAGGCGTCGACCACGGCGCCGCGGTTGGCCGCGTCGAAGATCGGAGACACGGCCATTGCCGAGGTCAAGATCACGACAAGCGTGATCAAGCTTGGCCAAATCGGAACGCGGCGGAGAAAATTCATTGCTTGATGACAGGGTGTAGGGTGTAGGGTGAGGGTATGGGGTTCAGGGTTCCACCCTTAACCCTCCCGCTACCTTGAACCAGTCGTGTCGCCCGCGCGACACATAGTGACGGACCCACCTGCGAGAATCAACTGGTGCCGAACCGCCTGGCGAACGAGTCCAGCCCTTACCTGCTGCAGCATGCGCACAATCCCGTGGACTGGTACCCATGGGGTAAAGAGGCGATCCAGCGTGCGCGTCACGACGACAAACCCATCCTGCTGAGCATCGGGTACTCGGCGTGCCATTGGTGCCACGTCATGGAGCGCGAGTCGTTCGAGGACGAGGACACTGCCAGGCTCATGAACCAGTACTTCGTGTGCATCAAGGTTGATCGCGAAGAACGCCCGGACCTGGACGCGATCTACATGCAGGCGGTGCAGGCGCTGACCGGGCACGGCGGGTGGCCGATGACGATGTTCCTCACGCCCGAGCTTGAGCCGTTCTGGGGCGGCACGTACTTCCCTCCCGCCGACCGGCCGGGCATGCCGTCCTTTCGCCGAGTGCTGACCGCAGTGGGCGAGGCCTATCTCAACCAGACGGAAGAGGTCGAGAAGGCTGCGGCCGCGATGCGTGAGATGTACAAGTCGGCGCTCGGTACTCGGCGGTCCGGACTCGGCGTAACGCTGGAGACGCTGGACCGTGCGCGCTGCGGCATCCTCGCACAGTACGACAAGGAGTTCGGGGGATTCGGCGGTGCGCCGAAGTTCCCGCAGGCCATGGTGATGGAGTTCCTGCTCCAACAGTGGGCGCGCACCGGCGACGCGGCGGCGCTCGACGCTGCGCACAAGACATTCCTGCGAATGGCGCGGGGCGGGATCTACGATCAGATCGGCGGGGGCTTCGCGCGCTACGCCGTGGACGAACGCTGGCTGGTGCCACACTTCGAGAAGATGCTGTACGACAACGCGCTGCTGCTGCGTTTTGGCGTCCACCTGTGGCAGGCAACCCGGGATCCGGTGGTCCAACGCGTGTGCCGCGAGATACTCGAGTGGCTCAGGCGTGAAATGACATCACCCAATGGGGGATTCTACTCGGCATTCGATGCGGACAGCGAGGGCGAGGAAGGCAAGTTCTACCTCTGGGATATCGCCGAACTGCGCGAACTCCTGTCCGACGACGCTGACGCAGTCATCGATTTCTGGGGTGCGACCGAGTCAGGGAATTTCGAGCACCGGAACATCTTGTGCGTGAACCACGAGCGCGAGCCGGACGCGCGTATCTCGCGGGCACGCAGCGTGCTCTATGCAGCGCGCGCCAAGCGCGTTTGGCCGGCGCGCGACGACAAAATCCTGGCGTCGTGGAATGGACTGATGCTGCGCGCGGTGGCCGACGCCGCGCGCGCGTTCGACTCGAAGGACTGGCGCGCGCTGGCGATCGCGAACGGCGAGTTCCTTTTTCGCGAAATGGCCCGCGCCGGGCGCGTGTTGCGCTCGCACAAGGACGGTGTCTCACGTATCGCCGGCTTCCTCGAGGACCACGCCGCGGTCGCACTCGGCGCCATCGCCCTCTACGAGCTGACGTTCGAACGAACGTGGCTTGATCGTGCCAAGACGCTCGCGGATGCGATCGGCACATGGTTTTGGGACGAGACCGCCGGCGCGTTCTTCGACACCGCTACCGACCACGAAGAACTGATCACGCGGCCGATGGATCTCACCGACAATGCGATGCCCGCCGGCGCGTCCCTTGCCGTGGAGTTGTTTCTGCGACTTGGCGACTTGCTTGGCGACGCAGACATGGTTCGTCGCGCGAACGGGGCCGTGTCGCGAATCGCGGAGCCCATGGCCAGGCACCCGCTCGCCTTCGGCCACGCGTTGACCGCGGCGGACATCATCGCCAACGGCGCTGTCGAAATCGCGATTGCCGGCTCGCCTGCTTCGGCGGAGTTCCGCGCAATGACACGAGCGATCGCCGAGCAGTACACGCCGTCCGTGGTCGTCGCGGGCGGAGACGCCGCGAACCAGGACGGCATCGCATTGATGGAATCACGCAGCGCGCGCGGCGGAAGCGCGACGGCGTACGTCTGCAGGAACTACGTGTGCGACGAGCCCGTGACGGACGCTGACGCACTCGCGCGTCAGCTTGGCAGAATCAGCCGGCCAGCAACGCGTCCTTGAAGAATCCGGGCGGCACTGTTCCCATGCGCATGAAGCGCTCGTGGAACTCCCGCATGGAGTAGGCGCTCCCCTTTCGTGCGCGGTCGCCTTCGCGCATCGCGATGATGGCGTTCTTGCCCAGATTGTACGTGATCGCCTGCGTCGGCCACTTGCTGTAGCGGTAGATGGCGCGCATCGCCGAGTCGGTCACCGCGCGCGCGGCCGGCTCTCTGGATGCGCGCGCTACGGCGTCAGGGTAGAAGCTCACGTGCTCGGCGAAGTACCCGACGGCCTCGTCAAAGGTCATGCGCCCCGTGTGCAGCCCGACATCCACGCGCACGCGCACCGCGCGCAGCAGCTGGCCCTGGAGCATGTACAGGTACTCGCCCGCCGTGTAGAAACCGTAGGGGCCTTCCGGCGTCGGTTCCGCCATCAGCTCTTCGGCGTACAGACCCCACCCTTCAGTCGTCGTCGAATCACCCCACATCGCCGACGAGTCCTCGACCGCGCCGGGCGTATACCAGCGGATGTTGGCGATCTCACTCGCATGCCGAGCCATGTACTTGAAGTGCCAGTCGTGCCCTGGGAATCCCTCGTGGATCGCGGTGGTGGCGACCGATGCGCGGTTGTTCTCCCGCAGCGCGGCAGCATCGTTGCCCGTGGGCGTCAGATAGAACCGCCCCACTCCGGTTGACTTGAACGGCGGCGCCGGGAAGTACGTGGCGTCCACGGTGCTGCGAAGCACCGGCGGCGTTGGCACGATGTCCAGCCGATAGTCCGCGGGAATGTCGAACATGTTGTGCGCGCGCCCGTAGGCAACGGCGCGTTCCGCGGCTTCGGTGTACCAACGCATCAACTCAGCGTCGTCGGCCGGCGATTCGCTGGAGAGGTCCTCGATCACGCGCCGAATACTCCAGGCGCGATCCTGATCGGTCCCGAACGGCAGCTTGATTCCCTTCCCGGACGCGATGCGCTCGGCAACCTCGGCGATGCGGCCCGTGTAGAGCTCCACCTGTTCCTCGCCGTACTTGTACAACGCGGAGGCAGACCGGTCGTCGCGCAGCACCGTGCGCACGCGCCATTCATATGCGGCTTCGCCGATGGCAAAGCGATCGGAGGTGCCGACCGACGGACCGGTGAGGGTCCGCTCCAGCCACTGCGCAAAACGCTCGAAGGCGGCTGCCGCGCTCTCCCCTGCCGCGGTGACTTCGGTGAGCGTCGTGCCCGCAAAACGCTGCCCGCCGAGGTAGGCTTTCGCCTGCCGCGGAAGGTCAGTGCGGAAGAACGCCGCGTTGGCTCGGCATCCCGCGATCCCGTCGCGCTCAACCATGCGGTGATCCGGCAGATTGCCCGATCGCCTTCCCGCGTCGAGGTTGGCGCGCGCGATGTCGAGGTACGCGGGGATCGCAGCCAGGCGCTTCACGAGCATGCCCCACTCCTGCGCGTCGCCAAGCAACCCATCGGACAGTGGGCGCATCTGCTGCATGGCCCAGTCGATGCCGCGGAACGGCTCGGTGACGTACGTGTCCACGGCGCGTTCGTGATAGCGACGATCCATTTGGAATCGCAGGAAGGCGAGCTGTGCCCCCATCACTTGGTGGTCGATGCGGCGTGGCGACGACATCAGGGCGGAATCGAGTGCCGCGTGCGCCCGCTCCAGCCTGCGTGTCTCCGCCGATTCCGCGTCGAGCGCCCCGACCGAGTAGTCGCGATAACGCCCGCCGGTCGACGAGAGCTCCGGGTCCCAGCCTTCGCCGCCAAGGTAGGTGCTCGTGACCGGATTCAGCACCATCTGCCCGCGGAAATACTCGTCGCGGAGCACATCGAATGCTTCGTCTGCCAGCGCCTGACGCGATTCAAGGCGGCACGCTCCGAGCAGCGGGGCCGCCGCAACTGATGCCGCGATGACGGTACCCGTCTTGATGAAACCGCGCCGGTCAACGCTCACGGACGGTACCAGTGCTTCGCTGTGTTCCAACGCTCCGGGACGAAGAGGTCCGGGTCGAGATCGTCGTCGACACGAACCCGCGAGTACTCCTCATGAAATGTCATGCGTCCACCAGAGTAGATGCGCACATCCTCTGCAACCCACCCGCCACCGTACTGCGTGTAGCGCTCGAACCGTATGTCGACCAGGCGACCGCCCTGCGACTGAAGAAGCCGCACGAAGAGCAGGCGCTCGGCGTCGACCCAGAACTGATTCGTCGCCGAATCGCCCTTGGCGGCGCCCACGACCCACACACGCCGCCCATCAAGCGTATCCTGCCGAATGAGGGAGAGGTTGATGTTTTGTCGGCGCAATTGGCTCGTGGTGGTTGACGCCGGCTGCGAGTAGACGTCGAAGCCGAGCGTCATCAGCGGATTGGTTTCCGGGCGTCGGCCGGTGATGCGTCCGGCCTGTAGCTGGTAGATGGAGTCACTGCGATACAGCGCGCCAGTTCCGCGCGCCACGTCGCCGATGTCAATGCGAAGGCGCCCCGGAAACTGCGCGGCCTCGTACCAGGTCTCGACCCGAAGCACAGAGCCGTCGGCGCGATAGTAGGTGCTCTTCTGAACGAAAGTCAGCGTGTTGTACCAACGGCCGCTGAAACGGTTGCGCATCGCGGAGATCAGTTGATCGCCGCTTCTGATCGATGGGGCAGAAGGCCCGGAGGTGCCGCCCGTATAGACCATTGGAACGCATCCTGCGACCGCAGCCAGGAGGCCAAGGCGAATCAGGGCATAGCGCATATCCATAAGGAAACTCTGGATTGGAGGACCTACAACGGCCTCTCGCGGATGACGCGAAGAACGCGGATCGAATCGAGTGCGCGACCAAGTGAACGCGCCTCAGCTCCGATGGAATCAACAACTACAAGAACCTTGTTTGAGGTGTGAAGTGTCAGGATGCTTCTGGATCCAATCCGCGTTCTCCGCGGCATCCGCGATAAGTCGTTGTCGTTGGACTACGCTGACTCCAGAGTGGACAAGAACGGCTCCGCGACACACAATCCCCTGTGCCGAAGATCTTCGACATCTCGGTTCCCGTCATGACCGCCGGGACTGTGTACCCCGGAAACCCGGAAATTCGCATCGAGCCGGCGTCCGAGGTGAGCAAGGGCGCCAGTTCCAACGTGTCGCGTGTTTCATTTGGTTCGCACACGGGAACCCACGTCGATGCGATGAAGCACTTCTTCGACGACGGTAGCACGGTGGACGAGCTGCCCCTCGAGTCACTTGTCGGCCCCGCCACCGTGATCGCGTTTCCGGACGATGTCATGAGCGTGACCGCGGCACACCTCAAGCAGCATCAGCTGGGCGGGGTGTCGCGGCTGCTGATCCGGACGCGCAACTCGGGCTTCATCAAGGATGGCACGTTTCACAAGGACTACACGTTTGTCGCCCCGGACGGCGCCGAGCTGCTCGTGTCTCTGGGCTTGAAGCTCGTCGGCGTGGACTATCTCTCGGTAGAGCAGTTCCACTCGGGCCACCACGAGACGCACCGCACTCTGCTGGGCAATGACGTTGTGATCGTGGAAGGACTGGACCTCTCGGCCGTGGCACCGGGCCAGTACGATTTGTACTGTCTCCCGCTGCGTCTCGCCGGATTAGACGGCGCGCCGGCGCGAGCCATTCTCATTCAACACTGAACTGCCATGCAACTCGCGATGATCGGGCTGGGCAAAATGGGCGGCAACATGACGGAGCGGCTGGTGCGCGGAAAGCACAGCGTGGTCGCGTTCGATCGCAGCGCCGACGCCGTAAAGAAGTACGAGAAGATCGGTGCCACCCCCGCGTCGTCACTCGCAGACGCGGTGAAGAAGCTGTCGGCGCCGCGCGTCGTGTGGATCATGGTTCCGGCTGGCAAGCCGGTGGACGACACCATCGCCGAATTGCTCCCGATGCTGAGCGAAGGCGACGCCATCATTGACGGCGGCAACTCGAATTTTCACGACACCATCCGTCGCGCGGCCGACCTCGACACGAAAGGCATCGCCTTCATCGACAGCGGCACCAGCGGCGGCATTTGGGGCCTGGAGAACGGCTACTGTCTGATGGTTGGCGGCGAGAAGCGCGCGGTGATGCGCTGCGAGCCGATCTTCAAGACACTGGCGCCACCGAACGGCTATATGCACGTCGGTTCATCGGGGGCCGGCCACTATGTGAAGATGATCCACAACGGCATCGAATACGGGATGATGCAGGCGTACGCCGAGGGCTACGAGATCCTGCACGCGTCCAAGAACTTCCCGAACCTCGATCTCGCGGCGATCGGCAACCTGTGGCAGAACGGAAGCGTCGTGCGCTCATGGCTCAACGAGCTCGCGGCCAGCGCATTCGCGAAGGATGCGGACCTGACCAAGGTGAAGGGTTGGGTGGCTGACTCTGGCGAGGGACGCTGGACGGTGCAGGAAGCCATCGACCTCGACGTGCCTGCCCCGCTCATCACGCTGTCGCTGCTCACGCGCTTTCGCTCGCGGCAGGACGAGTCCTTCTCGGCCAAAGTGCTGGCCGCGCTGCGCAACGAATTCGGCGGCCACGCAATCAAGTCGTGAGCGAAACACCGCGACGCGTTTCCGCGCGACCGAGTCAAATCCTCCGCGCACTGGGCCCCAATAGGCGCGAAGCTGACCCGTGTACGATCGTCATCCTTGGCGGCGCGGGTGATCTGGCCAAGCGCAAGTTGCTGCCCGCGCTCTACCAACTGCAGCTCGACGGCCTGATGCCGGAGGGCGTCGACATTGTCGGCATTTCCAGGGAGGAACTCGACGACGCGGCCTACCGGAAGATGATGCACGACGCGGTGAAGGAGAGTCACGAGATCACCGCTTTTGATGAAAAATCGTGGGCCCAGATGGCGGCGCGATTGCATTACGTAGCCGGAGACCTGAGCGATCGGCGCGCTTACGATTACTTCGAGAACCGCTTGAGCCTCGTCGAGGCGCATCGCCCGCCCGAACACCGAAACCGGATGTTCTATCTGTCGGTGCCGCCGAGCGTGTTCGAGCCGATCGCGCGCGCCTTGTCGGCAAGCGGCCTTGCGCCGCGCATCTGGGATCCTGCCACCAGACCCTGGCGGCGCGTGGTGATCGAGAAACCGTTCGGTCGCAGTCTCGCGACCGCACGCGATCTCAACAAGCTGGCGCTGGATTTGTTCGCCGAACGGCAGATCTACCGGATCGATCATTACCTGGGCAAGGAGACCGTTCAGAGCATCCTCGTGTTTCGCTTCGCGAACGCGATCTTCGAGCCAATCTGGAATCGTCAGTCCATTCACCACGTGCAGATCACCGCGGCCGAGACGGTGGGCGTGGAAAAGCGCGGCAAGTATTACGAGGAGGCTGGTGTTGTTCGCGACATGTTCCAGAACCACTTGCTTCAGCTCCTGACACTGACCGCCATGGAGCCGCCGGTGACGATGAGCGCGGATGCTGTCCGCGACGAGAAGGTGAAGGTGCTGAAGGCCATTCGCGGATGGCGCCATCAGGATATCGAAGCGGCGACAGTGCGAGCGCAGTACGCGGCCGGGCTGGTCGGGAACGCGCCAGTCCCCGGTTACCGCGAGGAGCCCGATGTCGCCAGGGACTCAGTGACACCGACGTATTCCGCGGCGCGCTTCTTCGTGGACAACTGGCGCTGGCAGGGCGTGCCCTTTCTGCTTCGCAGCGGCAAACGGATGGCGCGTCGTGTGTCGGAGATCGCGGTGCAATTCCGCGAGCCGCCAGTGAAGATGTTCAGCCACGAGATCGGCGAGCAGATCGCGCCCAATTTGTTGACGCTGCGCATCCAGCCGGACGAGGGTGTGTCGCTGACGTTCCAGGTGAAGGCTCCTGGCGCAGCGCACCAGTTGTCGCACGGCGTTGAAGTTGCGCCGGTCGCGATGGACTTCAATTTCCGGGAAGCGTTCGGCGACACGAATCCGCCGGCGTACGAGACGCTGCTGCTCGACGTGATGCTTGGCGACGCGACACTCTTCACACGCAGCGACGAGGTCGATGCCGCCTGGCAAGTCGTGGACCCGGTGATCAACTACTGGGATACGCACAGGCCGCCGCGGATGCCGGTGTACCCGGCCGGTTCGTGGGGCCCGGTGGAAGCGGATCGCCTGATCCAGGCGCACAACGCCGTCTGGCGCGAGCCGGAGTAGCTGTCATTCAGAGCGAAGCGAGGAATCTGCACTTCGTTCAGGAGATCCTTCGGTCGCCTCGCTCCCCCGGATGACAAGTGGTTAGCTTCGCTCCGTCATCATGACGATTCAGCGTGCCATCCTGATTGTAAACCCCGCGGCTCGCAATGCCGCGGCGGAGGTGAGCGCGGCGCTACGCGCGTTCGAGGTCGCCAACGTGCATTGCGACGTGTTTGAAACTGAGCGACCCGGACACGGCGCCGAGTTGGCGCGGGCACATGCCGCTGCGTACGACGCGGTATTCGCGCTCGGCGGTGACGGCACTGCCGTTGAGGTCATCGGCGCGCTCGCCGACAACGGCCCACCGGTGGGCATCCTGCCGGGTGGCACCGGCAACCTGCTCGCCCGCTCGCTCAGGATCCCGATGCGCGTCGGGGACGCCGTGTCTGCGCTGC
This sequence comes from Gemmatimonadota bacterium, assembly GCA_031401495.1. Lineage (GTDB taxonomy): Bacteria > Gemmatimonadota > Gemmatimonadetes > Gemmatimonadales > Gemmatimonadaceae > DASPMP01. The sequence goes on along the minus strand of JANNRQ010000042.1, from coordinate 88,146 downwards.
TCAATGGACACGAGACGCGCCGGGACCTGGGCCGTCTCGGCGACGGACGCCATTTCGCGATCGGGGTCGGTGTTGGCGTTGACGCCGAGATGATTGCGGGCGCGTCGCGCGAGATGAAGGAGAAGCTGGGCTGGTTTGCGTACATGGTGTCCGGGGTCCGCGCGGGACTGCGGCTGGAACAGTTTCGCTATCGCGTCATCGTGGACGGCGTCGCGCACGAGGGGGAAGCGACGTCCGTGCTGGTCGCCAACTTCGGCAACATCCTCGGCGGGGTGGTCAAACTGGGCAAGCACGTGCGTGATGACGATGGCGTGCTGGATGTTGGCATCTTTCACCCAAAGACCGCATTCGCGGCGACGCGCGCATTTACCCGCATGCTGGTTGGCGACCTCACGATCGATCCGGCAGTCACCTACTACGCCGGCAAGCAGATCCGCATCGAAACGACGCCGCTCAGGCGGTGTCAGTCGGATGGCGAGCTGCTGGGGATGTCGCCCCTGGACATCACGGTCCGCCCGGGCGCTGCGCGATTGCTCACCCCCGCGCGCTAGCCTAAAGGTCTGCGCAACTCTTTATGATCTGCCGGCAGTTCTGGCAGATGAGCTTGCACTTCACCCACTTTAGCGTCTCGAAGCCGCAGTGGTCGCACTGCTCGGGACTCGGCACGTGTGACTCGGTGCCCGATTTGCGCAACGGCTCAGACAAAATCAAGCGCAAGGTTGAGCGACGGCGCCGAGTGGGTCAGCATGCCGGCCGAGATCCGGTTGACGCCCGTCTCGGCGATCGCGCGAAGGGTATTCAGCGTTACGCCCCCGGAGGCTTCCGTCAGCGCCCTGCCCTGCGCAATCGCGACGGACTCGCGCATCGCGTCCAGTGACATATTGTCGAGCAGGACGATGTGAGCGCCGGCTTCGACCGCCGCTTGCACCTGCGCCGGGACCTCGCATTCGACCTCGATCTTCGCGCCAGTCGGCGCCATCTCCCTGGCGCGCTTCACCGCAAGCTTCACGTCACCGTCGCACGCCGCGAGGTGGTTGTCCTTGATCAGGACACCGTCGGAAAGGTCCATGCGGTGATTTGCGCCGCCGCCGCAGCGGACGGCGTACTTCTCAAGTGCGCGCCACCCCGGCGTCGTCTTGCGCGTGTCCATGATCTGCGCACCGGTCCCCTGCACCATGTCGACGAACTTTGCCGTGATCGTCGCTATGCCGGACAGCTTCTGCGCGAAGTTGAGCGCAACCCGCTCGGCGCCGAGGAGCCCGCGGGCGTGCCCGGTGACGTGGAAGACCGATTCGCCCTCGCCAACCCGCCAGCCGTCGTCACGGTCGACGCGAATCGCGACGTTCGGGTCCATCAGGCGAAACGCTTCGCACGAGAGCGCAATACCGGCAAGCGTGCCGGCATCCCGCGCAACGAACGTCGCGCGCGCACGCCGGTCCGAAACGACGGTGGCGATGGACGTGATGTCGTTGAACGCGTGATCCTCATCAAGAGCGGCGCGCACCAGTGTCTGCAGATCAACCGCGGCCAACGGAAACTTGAGCGCGGACGTCCGGCTGTAGACCGGAATCGCTCCGGGCGTAATGGTGAGCGGCACGCTGCGCTCATCGACTCGATGCTTCTTGGGTGACCGCATGTCCCCGCCCTCCTTCCCGCGCGGGCTCACTCGCCGGGGTCGAAGGTCTCCGCCGGCGACAAGGCCGGCCCCTTCTGTCCACCGATGGCGATCATGCGTTCGATGGCAGTGCGCGCACGCGCGGCGATGCCAGCGTCAACCGTGATCGGGTACTGATTCAGTTCGATGGACCGCAACACCTTGGGCAGCGTCGTGACTTTCATGTACGCGCACGAAGCGCGCTCATTGGCAGGGAAAAACCGCTTGCGGGGATTCTCGCGGCGCAGGCGATGCAGAATGCCCACTTCGGTCGCGACAATGAACTCGTCCGCCTGCGACTCGCGCGGCCGCTTGATCATGCCTTCGGTGGAAAGGATCTGCACGCCTGACTTGTCGATGTCCCCGGCGGACATCGCCTCAATGACGCTCGTGGAGCAGCCACACTCGGGATGGATCAGAAATTCCGCCTCGGGATGCAGCGTGCGCTGCAGCCGGATGTTCTCAGGGTCGATGCCGGCGTGGACGTGGCACTCACCCATCCATACATGGATGTTGTCGCGACCCGTCACACGGCGGACGTGCGCGCCGAGGAACATGTCAGGCAGAAAGAGGATTTCCTTGTTACGCGGAATCGCGTTCACGACCTCGACCGCGTTGCCCGACGTGCAGCAGTAGTCGCTCTCCGCTTTCACTTCAGCGGTGGTGTTCACGTACGACACGACAATGGCCTTGGGGTGCTCGGCTTTCCACGCCCGCAATTGGTCGGCGTCGATCGTCGACGCCAGGGAACAGCCGGCAGCCATGTCCGGCAGCAGCACCGTCTTCTTTGGCGACAGTATTGCGGCCGTTTCGGCCATGAAGTGGACACCGCAGAACACGATCGTCTCCGAATCCGTCTTGGCCGCCTCGCGCGACAGGCCCAGCGAGTCGCCGACGAAATCCGCGACGTCCTGCACTTCAGGACGCTCGTAGTTGTGCGCCAGAATGACGGCGTTCTTCGTGCGGGCCAGCTCGCGAATCTCGGCCTGAAGGTCTTCGAAATCAGCCTGGCCGGGCAGCTCGGCTACGGATGCCATACTGCAATCTAGGAAGGCGGAAGGTGGAAGGAGGAAGGAGTAGGACTGAGGGCCAGATCCTTCCCCCTTCCTCCTTCCGCCTTCCTACAGTTCCACGTGTCGGCCCCGCCAGGCCCCCTTCGGACGTGGATAGTCGGAGCGATAGTGGCCGCCGCGAGACTCACGGCGGCGCAGCGCACCCTCTACGACGAGGCGCGCGGTCTGCACGAGGTTCTCTTCCTCGGTCGCGCCGCGGGGCAAGCGCTGCTCGATGTCGCGCAAGCGCTCGCGCGCCGACCGGAGGCCAGACGCTGTGCGGATGACGCCGGCATCGCGCCACATGATCTCGCGAACGAGGTCGGCCGCGACTTGCGCCGCGCCGCGGTCTTCGAGCATCGGGACGCGCCAGTCGCGCTTTTTCGGCAGCGATGACAGCTCCTCAACCTCCGCGATATCGCGTGCGGCACGCTCGGCAAAGACGAGCCCTTCGAGGAGGGAGTTCGACGCGAGACGATTCGCGCCGTGTACGCCAGTGCGTGAGACTTCACCCACCGCGTGCAACCGCGCCATACTCGATCGGCCGCGCAGATCCGTCACGATGCCGCCCATCATGTAATGAGCCGCCGGAGTTACCGGAATCAGGTGGCGGCGCGGGTCGATTCCGCGGGCCAGGCACAGCGCCAGAATCCCCGGAAAGCGTCGCGAGAACGTGCGCGACTGACGCCGCGCGTCGAGAAACACGCGATGACCTGCGCGCTGCTGGCGCGCGATGGCACGCGACACGACGTCGCGCGGCGCGAGTTCGGCCATGCGGTGCAATTTGCGCATAAACCGCACGCCGGCCTCGTTAACCAGCGTCGCCCCTTCACCGCGCACCGCTTCCGAGATCAATGCCAGCGGATTCTCGGGAGTGTCCAGCGCAGTGGGGTGGAACTGTACGAACTCCATGTCGGCCAGCGTGACGCCGGCGCGATGCGCGATCGCGTAGCCGTCGCCTGTCGCCACGACCGGATTGGTGGTGTAGCGATAGACCTGACCCGCGCCGCCGGCGGCAATCACTGTCGCGTCCGCGATGATCTCGGTCGCGACGCCACTGATGCTGGCCGTGACTCCGGCGCACGCGCCGCGATGGACAATGAGGTCCAGCACGCGCGCCTTCTCGATCACTCGCACGCGTGAACTGCACCGCACGCGGGATACCAGGGTACGTGCCACTTCGGCTCCCGTCTGGTCCCCGTGTGCGTGCACGATGCGCTTTCGTGAGTGAGCGGCTTCGCGGCCTAGCTGCAAGCGCCCCGTGTCGTAATCCACGTCGAATTCGGCGCCGGCCGCTTGCAGCTCGCGAACGCGGGCAGGACCCTCCTCGACCAGAACTTCGACTGCGGCCGCGTCGCACAGGGCTGCGCCCGCGGCAAGCGTGTCGCGCCGATGCAGCTCGGGGGAGTCTCCCGCGCCGAGCGCTGCTGCGATGCCGCCCTGCGCATAGGATGTGGCACTGTCAAAGAGCGAACGCTTCGTGAGGAGCAGAACGTCGCCGAACTCGGACGCGCGCCACGCCGTGTGCAAGCCTGCCACACCGGACCCGACAACGAGAAACCGCGTGCGAATGCGCTGGACGGCCATGGGGCGGGAAATATGACACCGCTTGCCCGGACGTGAGGAGCGGACGACCTTTTGGCTTCGCAAACCGGCCGCTGGAGACCCACATGGACACGCTGCTCAACATCGGACGGGGTCTCCTTGGCATAGCGGCGTTCATTGGGATCGCCTACGTGTTCAGCGCCAATCGCAAGGCGATCCCGTGGCGACTGGTCGGCATCGGCATGCTGCTTCAGGTCGTCTTCGGCTTCCTGGTACTGCGCGTGGACGCGATCCGCGTGGCCGTGGACGCAGTCGGCAACTTCTTCGTCCAGATCCTCAACTTCAACCGGGCCGGCACCGAGTTCCTCTTCGGCAGCCTGGTCACTAATACCCAGTCGTTCGGCTTCATCTTCGCGTTCAACGTCCTGCCGACGATCGTGTTCTTCTCGGCGCTCACCGCGCTGCTGTTCTACCTCGGCGTGCTCCAGAAGATCGTCTATGCGTTCGCCTGGATCATGACGCGCACGATGAAGCTCTCCGGTGCGGAGAGCCTGTGCGCTTCCGCGAACATTTTCCTGGGACAGACCGAGGCGCCGCTGCTGATTCGACACTACTTGCCGACGATGACGCGGTCCGAGTTGCTCGCCATCATGGTGGGCGGCATGGCAAACACCGCTGGCGCGGTGATGGTCGCCTACATCGGCATGCTCGGCGGGTCCAGCGAGGCCGGTCAGCTCCTGTTCGCCAAACATCTGGTGACCGCGTCGGTGCTGTCGGCGCCTGCTTCATTGTTGATCGCCAAGATCCTCGTGCCGCAGGAAGAGGCGATCAGCACCGAGATTCACGTGTCCCGGGAGAAGATTGGCGCCAATGCACTCGAGGCCGTCGCCAACGGAACCACCGAAGGCATGACGCTCGCCATCAACGTCGGCGCCATGCTGCTCGTGTTCACGGCGATGGTCGCTTTCATGAACTGGACCCTCTCGACCGGAATCGGCGGCTGGTCGGGCCTCAACGACGCGATCGCCTCGGCCACCGACGGGCGCTATCCGGGCTTGTCGCTCCAGTACCTGATGGGCATGCTGTTCGCGCCGGTGGCGTGGGTCATGGGCGTCGAGCCAGGCAACCTGATGTTGGCAGGCCAGGTGATTGGTGAGAAGACGGTGCTCAACGAGTTCTACGCGTACACGACGCTGGCTCGCATGAAGGACACCGGCGCGCTGACGGACATGCGCACGACGATTATCCTCACCTACGCGCTCTCCGGGTTTTCGAACATCGCCTCGATCGGGATTCAGATCGGCGGTATCGGCGCCTTGGCGCCCAACCAACGCGGGATGCTCGCGAAACTCGGAATGAAGGCGTTGCTCGGGGGCAGCCTCGCGACGTTCCTCACTGCGTGCGTCGCCGCTATGCTGATCGCGTGACGTACTCCGTCGGATCGCCTCGGCCTTGCGATGCATGAACGAGTGACCGGTAGCGCTCCAGAGAACAACGCCGCAAAGCTGGCTGTCCTGATGGTCACGGCCTTTCTGGACATGGTCGGCGTCCTGATGGTCGTTCCGCTGCTGCCGTTCTACGCGCAGGACCTGGGCGCCAACGGACTCGTCGTCGGCCTGCTGGTGTCGTCGTTCTCCATCGCACAGCTGTTGATGTCGCCGGTGTGGGGGCGTTTCTCGGACCACTACGGCCGGCGCCCCGCGCTCATCATCGGCATGGCGACGTCCGCGGCGGCGTTCATCGTGTTCGCGTTCGCCAACTCGCTCTGGCTGCTGTTCCTCATGCGCTTGGTGCAGGGCGCGGGTGGCGGCACGGTGAGCGTCATCCAGGCGTACGTCGCCGACGCAGTCGAGCCCAAGGACCGGGCCAAGGCGCTGGGTTGGCTGTCGGCGGCGACGAACGTCGGCGTCGCGCTTGGGCCGGTGATCGGCGGACTTGCACTCGCGTGGGGACGCCCGGCGCCCGGCCTGCTCGCTGCCGGTTTGATGATCGTCACGATCGCATTCGCCTGGCGCTACCTGCGCGAGTCGCGCGACATGACGGACGCCGCGGCGGTGCGGGCACAGCCGAAGAAGCCCGGGACGTCAATGGCGGCTGTGATGCGCGTGGTGTCGCACCCAGCGGAGCCTGCGTCGCGGCTCATCTGGATTTATTCGATCGCGATCGGCGCCTTCCAGGGTATCACGGCGATTCTCGCGCTCTTCCTCGCCGACCGGTTCTGTGTCACGGCAAGCTCGATCGGCTACTTCTTCGCGTATATCGGCGTCATATCGGTCGTGGCGCGCGCGGTGATGCTCGGTCCGCTAGTGGACAAGTTCGGCGAGGCAAAGTTGTCGCGCATCGGCTCGACACTTTTGGCCCTTGGCCTCGGACTGATTCCGTTCATGCACCCGGCGTACAACAATCCAGTTCTTACCTACCTGCCGCTGGCGCTCGCGGTCGCGCTGCTCCCGCTGGGCACCGCGTTCACGTTCCCGGGCGTTACAGCGCTGCTCTCACGTGTTGTGCCGGCTTCGGAGCGCGGCCTGTACATGGGAGTACAGCAGACCTTCGGCGGCGCGTCGCGCGTACTGTTCCCGATCGCATACGGCTTCATGTTCGACCGCGTGATCGAGGCGCCGTTCTTGCTGGGCGCAGTGCTGGTGCTGTTTACGATCTATCTGGGGCGCGGGATCGTCGCGCCGGTGACGCAGGCAGAGGCGGCGACAAAACCTGCGTAATAGCGACAAAAACCGCGTAATAGGTCGTAAGCGGGGCGCTTCGCGCCCCGACTCACTGACTCATGAGCCCGATTACTGGCGGGCCTGAGACCCGACGGTAACCGGGCTGGTGAATCTGCCAGTCGGCGGCGGAGCCGCCGCTTAAGACCTACTACGCAGTTATTTGGTCTCCGCCCCTGGCTCCGACGCCAAGACCGCCTTCGCAATCTCCACCATCGGCACGGACCGATCCTGCGAGGTGCGCTGCAGAATCCGGTAAGCCTCTTGCTCAGACGAGCCGGTACGGCGCATCAAAATCCCCTTGGCCCGCTCGATGATCTTTCGATTTTCGAGCTGCTGCTTGGACGTCTCGGCGTCCTTGCGGGCAGACGACAACTCCTTCGCACGCATCGCGGCCAGTCGAATGGTCGAATCCAGCACACGCGGCGGTGCGGGCTTGGGGAGGAACGCGATCGCTGAGGTTGCCTCGACATCGCGATCGGACAACGTCACGGACTGATCGCCGCTGAACAGCACAACGGCGATCCCCTTGTGTTCGCGCGTGATCTTCTCAGCCGCCTCGATGCCGGATCCATCCGGCATATGCACGTCGAGGAGGACGACATCCGGCTTCACCTCGTGCGCCCGCTCATAAGCCTCGCGACCCGTCGCCACCTCGGCCACCACCGAGTGGCCCAGGGTATTCAACAGATCCACGAGCAAGTGGCGCGCGTTGTCGTCGTCTTCGGCCACCAGAACGCGGATCGTGTGGGTCGACTGCTCGGTCATTGCTGCCATTGGGTCAACCTGGTCCTCAGGTCCTGCACCTGGCCAGTGTTTCGGAAGGTGAGCCGCATCACTCATCGCCCGCCACTTCGGCCAGAAAATCTGACGTACGAATCGGCTTTCTCAACATGAAATCTGCGCCTTCGGAGGGCGCATTGTGTCCCTCCCAGCCAGTTACAACACCGACACGCAGTGCAGGCCTTCGCGCGCGTGCCTTGGGAATAAGATCCCAACCGCTCGAATCCGGAAGACCGATGTCGGTGACAAGTACCTCGAACGCCGCGCCCTCAGGGGAATCGAGCTTGGCCATGGCTTCCTGTACCGTACCAACAGCTGAGACACTGTGGCCCTCGGTCTCCAGCAATTTGGTCATGAAGTCGCGGCTATCGCTGTGATCTTCGACCAGGAGGACGCGACGTTTGGTGCGTGACTTGACGGTCTCCTTTCGCGGCTCGGGAGTGCCCTGAACCGAGCGCGGCAAGCGGATCCGGATCGTTGAGCCACTCCCCAGCACCGAATCAATCTCTACGTGACCGCGGTGCCGCTTCACGATGCCGTACACCTCGGCGAGGCCGAGTCCCGTGCCCATTTGCCCCTTTGTGGTGAAGAAGGGTTCGAACGCACGCTCGCGCACTTCCGGAGTCATGCCGGTGCCGGAGTCGCTCACTTCGATGAGGACGTCTTCGTCCACGAGGTCTGTGAGAATGCCGAGTGTGCCGCCCGACTGCATCGCATCGAGGGCGTTCTGCACGAGGTTGAGCAGCGACTCGCGAAGCTCACCCGTTATTCCGCGGACGTGCGCGTCGGCCGCGAGCTGCCGCTTGAGCTGGATCTGTCCGCCGCGTGCACGCTCGGCCCAGAGCGGTCGCGTCATCGCCACGACCTCGTCGCACACACTCGACACATCCACCAGCTCCTCGCGAACGCCCTGCAGCGGCTCCTGGCGAATGAAGCGACCCACTCGCGCAGCCGTCGCCGCGCCGGTTTCGGCTGCCTTGGCGATGCGCACCGCATAGTCGCGCACGGCGGCCGGATTCTCTGCGTTGGCTTCGAGCAGATACGCGGCGGCCATGATCGGATTCAGCGCGTTGTTCACGTCGTGCATCACACCCGCGGCCAATTGACCAACCGCGGCGAGACGGCGCTCTCGTGAACGAGACTCCTGGAGCGCTAATACTTCGTTGGTGCGCTCCTGCACCATGCGCTCGAGTCGTTCGGCTTCGGTCGACACCCGCTCGTACAACTCGGCAGTGCGGCGGGCCTCCTCCTCGAGCTTCTTGGCGAGCTGCACGCGAAACGTTACGTCGCGTTCGACTGTCACCGCGCCACGGATGCGACCGCGCTCGTCGTACAGCGGATTGGCGTTGACGTCGATGATGACGTGGTTCTCGGGACCGCGACGTACCATGAGCGTCTCTCCACGCACACGCTCCCCGCGTAACGCACGCGCCGTCGGATGCTCGTGAATGAAGAGGCTGGTGCCTTCGAGCGAACGCGGACGGTCCAGCTGCCAGAGTTCGCGCAGCGTCGCCGGCGCGTTGGGCAAGTGATCCTGCTGCGCCTGCGAATTCGTGCGGATCGTGCGGCCGTCGGTGTCTGCCACGCGGACGGAGTCCGGAATAACGTCGAAGATGGTTTCGAGTTGCGAGACGCTTCGTGCCAGGCTCTCACGCAGTTCCTCGCGCTCGGTGATGTCGTTGCCTGCGAAGACGACTCCGCCCCCAGGTTCTGCGATCGGCGCGAACGTGGCCTCGACGACGCGGGTGCCACTGCGGTGCTGGAACGCCACGGGGTACGCGATGAGCGGACGCCCTTCCAGCGCGCCGTCGATCTGCACCGTCAGGTCCGCGAGCGCGTTCGGGAACGCGTCGTAAATGGACCGGCCGAGTCCCGTGCGGTCGTCCATGCCCGTGAGTTCACGAAAGCGGGCGTTGGCACTCACAAGTTTTTGTTCGTGATCAAAAATCGCGATGGCAAGCGAGATCGCTTCGAACAGCGCGTGCAGTCGCGCTATTTGAGCGCCTTGGGTCTCGGTTGGCGTCGCGTGCTTCGTCACAGTGCGAGGTTGGGGCTGCAGTGCCTCCGTGTCAATGACTGACAACGGGAAATCGACAATCGGAAATGGAAAATGGTACTCCGTGAGTGAGATCGACGTGCAACGCCGGACGACTTTGCGATCTTGGCGTATGACCACACGCTCGGCGGCTCGGTGGGAGCTTAAGGGCCTTGTCGCATGGCAAGTTGCACGGCAACTCGTGACCACGATATACAGGCTGACACGTGCCTTTCCGGACGAAGAACGGTTCGGCCTGACCCTTCAAATGCGGCGTGCCGCGGTCTCCGTGGTGTCAAACATCGCTGAGGGTCACGGGCGAAGCGGCAAGCGAGAATTCGGCCGCTTCGCTCTCATCGCGCGTGGGTCGCTGAAGGAACTGGAGACACAGGTCATCCTTTCGCGCGACCTTGGGTTCTCAACTGCTGAGTCGTCAAGGACCTCCGACGAACAATGCGCTCATGTAAATCGGCTCCTTACCGGTCTCCGTCGCCGACTTAGACCGCCACAGTAGACCACGTTCCTTCGCTTCTATTTCCTATTTCCTATTTCCTATTTCCCGGCCCTTGTTGTGATGAGCCGCGCTCCACGCTGATACGTGAGGTACGAGACTGCCCATTCGAGCAGCACGCCAGCGCGGTTCCGGAAGCCTGCGAGGTACATGATGTGGAGCAGCAACCAGAACCACCACGCGGGCCGCCCCGTGAGGTTGAACGACTCGAACTGAAAAAGCGCCCGGTAACGGCCAATCGTCGCGGCGTCACCCTTGTTCCAGTAGCGGAACGGAGTGGTACTCCGTCCTTGGATTCGGCGCACGATGTTATTGGCAGCCCACGGCCCGCTTTGCATCGCGCCCTGCGCGACGCCTGGTACTCGCTTCCCCTCCGAGTACATCTCCGCTTGGTCGCCGACCACATAGATCTCGGGGTGTCCCGGCACCGACAGATCCAGCTCGACCTTTACGCGCCCGGCATTGTCCAGTGGCGCACCCAGAAACTTGCCGAGCGGTGAGGCCTCGTTCCCGGCGGCCCAGAACACTGTTTCACACTCGAACTTTTCGTCCCCGACCCACACGGCGCCGCGTTCCAGGCGCGTGACAATGGTGCCGGTCCTCACCTCAACGCCAAGCTCCTCCAGGTCTGCGTGCGCGCGTTCGCCGAGCTCAGCATGGAAAGTTGCGAGCAAGCGCGGTCCGCCTTCGAACAGGAGTACGCGCGACTTGCTCGTGTCGATGTTCTTGAACTCTGCCGGCAGCGTGCGACGGGCGATCAGCGGCATCATACCGGCGAGTTCAACGCCGGTTGGTCCCCCACCGACGACGACGAACGTCAGGCAGCGCTGTCGCTCCTCCTCAGTCGACGCCTTCTCCGCCCGCTCGAAGGCCAGAAGGAAGCGCTGCCGGATCACGATGGCGTCGTCCATTGTCTTGAGACCCGGCGCGGTCTTCTCCCAATCCGGGTGCCCGAAATACGAGTGACGAGAGCCGGCCGCGACGATCAGGTAGTCGTACTCCAGCGAGAATGCGCCGCCGTCGCATACCACCCGCTTGCTGGCGACGTCGATGCCCGTGACTTCCGCCATGAGGACGTTTGCATTGGCTTGCTCGCGCAACAGCCAGCGGATCGGCGCCGTGATGTCGGTCGGCGCCAGCGTCGCCGTCGCCACCTGATACAACAACGGCTGGAAGACATGGTGGTTGGTGCGGTCCACCACCGTGACAGCAACGCCTTCCTGCGCCAGCGCGCGGGCGGCGTACAGACCGCCAAACCCGCCGCCGACGATGATGACCTTAGGCCGTCGCTCGCCCACCTGACATCGAGCGTGAGATGGCGGCGAACAGCGGCGTGAGCAGCAGTCCAACGCCCACGACGGTCACAGCACCGATCACGTTGTGCCACAGGAACGCGACGCCCGGCAGCCGGAAATTCACGAGCCCCACAACGGTCATGCCGGCGATCAGTGACACGAACGCGGCGGTGCCGCGGACGCGCGGAATCATCGCCAGCAGAAAGACGCCGAGAATCGAGCCGTAGAAGAACGATCCGAATCGGTTCACGACTTCGATGAGCGATCCAAGGTTCGCCGCGAAGGTCGCGACGATGCACGCGAAGATGCCCCAAAACGCGGTCGCCGCGCGCGAGACCTTCAAGTAGTGCGAGTCGCTTCCTTCTCGCTTCCACCACCGCTTGTAGAAGTCGATGACCGACGTGGTCGCCAGAGAGTTGAGTTCGGCGGCGATCGCGTTCATTGCTGCAGCGAGAATGGCCGCGATGAATATCCCGGCCAGCCCCATCGGAAGGTGGTCCAGCACGAAGCGTGGGATGATGTAGTTGACATCGCGGGAGTTCTGCTGCGTCACCCGCGTCGCCGAGTTGAGCGCTTCGGCTCGAACGGCCCGGACCCCCACGTCCTGAAGGCGGAACTCGGCCGCCGCCGCCTTGGCGTTTTCATCGTGGCCGCTCTCCGCGTTCGCAAGAGACAGTGCGGCGTTGGCACGGCCCTTGAGTGCCTCATCATACTGCGCGCTGAGCTGGCCGTGCGCCGCCGGCAGCGCCGCGCGCACGCGCTGATCGTGGACGGGGTTGTACAGCAGCGGCGGCCGCTCAAACACGTAGAACACGAAGACCAGCACGCCCACGAGCAGCACCAGCGCCTGGAGCGGGATCTTCCAGTAAGCGCTCATCAGCAGCGATCTGCGTGCTTCATCCACCGACTTCGCGGCGAGGTAGCGCTGCACCTGGCTTTGGTCCGTGCCGAAGTACGACAGCATCAGGAACGTGCCACCGATGATGCCGGACCAGAACGTGTATTGGTTCGTCAGGCTGAAGCTGAAATCGAAGGCCTGGAGGCTGCCGGCGGCGCCGGCGATTCGCAGTGCGCCGAGCGGGGAGACGGGCAGCTTGATGAGCAACGTGATCACAAGAGCCAGCAGCGCGCCGACGATCAGCACCATCTGCTTCACGTCCACCCAGGTCACGGCTTTCACGCCGCCAATCATCGTGTAGATGACCGTGGGAATGCCGATGATCGCAACGCTTTCCCAGATGTTCCACCCGAATACCGCCGAGAACACAACGGCTGGCGCGGCGATGATCGTACCGCACGACATGCCGCGGGACAGCAGGAACAGGAACGCGGTGAGCGAGCGCGTCTTGGCGTCGAAGCGCGTTTCGAGATACTCGTACGCGGTGTAGACCTTGGCGCGGTGCAGGAACGGTACAAGCGTCACGCCGAGAATCACCATCGCGATCGGCAGTCCGAAGTAGAACTGCACGAATCCGATTCCCGCGGTAGCGCCTTGGCCCGTGGTGCCGATCATGGTCACGGCGGAGAGCTGCGTCGCCATGACAGAAAGACCCACGGCCCACCACGGCAGCGAGCGGTTTCCCTGGAAGTACCCGGCGAGATCCGTTGTGCCGCGCGAACGGCGCAGGCCATCCCAGACGACGTAGCCGATCCAGCCGACGACGATGACCCAGTTGATCGGATGCATGGCTACGGCTTGAACGCGGTCTGAAGCCAGTACAGGAGTCCGAGCGCCACCACCTGCATCGCGAGCACGCGAATCAGTGTGCGGCGGAACCGCTGCGCATCCGACTCGGCGTTGGTCGCCGGACCGGAGAACGCGGGATCGATGTCCTTGGGACTCATGGCGTAGCTCCGCGAAGCGCGGGCTTCGCGCTCAGGAGGTTGACGAACAATCGCGCAGCCCCGGGAACCCCGGCGGGAAGCTGCCGGAAGAACGATAGCGACGTGTAGATGTAGAGCCCGTCGCCGAGTGGCGCGACGAGCACGGCGCCCCGGTTCGCCGCCTCGTTCGGGTCGTTCATGGAAAGCAGTGCGCGATAGGCGGGATCGAAAGTGCGCGGCATGTACAGGGCGCGCTCTTGCACCCATCCGTCGAAGTCCGCCGCACTGATCCGGTTCGGATAGGTGAGTTCGCGCGCGTCGGGCGCGTCGATCGTCACGGGCGCGTCTTCGTGCGTGACGCGATCGTGCGGCCGGTTGATCGTGATCGGGAACGGCGTCGCCCCCGGTTGTGTCATCTCATACTGGCCGTACTGCACCACCACCGTGCCGCCCCTTCGCGCGAAGTCGAACAATCGGGGATTGGCCGCGATCAATTCCGGATGAGCGTCGTACGCGCGAGGGCCGACAACTACAGTGGAAAACTGCGCCAGGTCCGCGCGGGCCACATCTGCGGGGGCGATCTCGGTGGTTGGAATGCCCAGCTGGGTCAGCGCCGGCGGGACGTTGTCGCCGACGCCTGCGATGTAAGCAATCTTGAGCGACGGTGGCACGATGGCGTCAACAGCGGTGACCCGAATTGTCGCCGGCCTGTACATGTGCTGGCGCCGGATATGGTCGTAGTCGATGACGTCATACCCGCTCGCAAACGACTCGCCGTTGCTGGACGCCACCGCCTCAATCCGGTGTTCGCCGACGGAAAGCCGGCCGCGCACGCGAAATGCCACTGTGACTTCCGCTCCATACCGCTCCAGTCGCGCGGTGCGACTGGCGCTGTCTGCGCGCAGCCCGCTCGGGAGCGTCAGTGACACTCGCACATCGCGCGACCCGTCGTCCGCTGAACGCAGTCGCACTTCCACATCACGGACGAGTGCGTCGTTCGCCCGGACGTACTGAGTGGTCTGTCCGAGGCTCACACTGATCTCAGGTACGCCGGCCACGGCGCGCTCCAGCTCGCCGCGGACCGGGTCCACAAAGCGGCGTGCGAGGCCCGCATTGAGAGTCAGTGACACCGTGTCGGCGCCGCGGCCGACAATCACGGACGTACTGAACATGTGCCCAGGCCGCTGTTCAGCGCGCCCTCCGGTTGCGAACATAGCGCCGACGCGCGGCATCCCCTGCCACCACGGCTGCGACACGCCTGAAAAGCGGAACACACCGCTATCGCGACTCGCACTAGCCGGAGCAATCACCGCCAACGGCCGCCGCGAGATTGAGTCGCCATCGAGCACGAAAGCGATACCGGCAGCGATCGTATCCGAGCCGCGGTTGAACACCGTCGTCGCGATAGGAATTGGGACACCCAGCGCCACTGCGTCCCGACTCGCCAGCGCCTCAAACTCGATACCCGCCGCTTGCCGCAGTGCTGCCGCAATGCGGCCTTCTAGCCGAAATACGCTCAACGCGAGATCGAGCCGCAACCCAGCGTCACTTGCCGGCGCGACGTCGCAGCGTGGTGTCAATCCGACCAACGGACACACGAGTCGCACCGACCGCAGCGCGCGCACCAGCATTGGCACCAGCGCATTGGGCGCATACGGATTGAACGCGCGCATCTCGGCGAAAAGGACCGTGATCGAATCGAGACGACCGCGCGCCTGAGCGTTCAAGATCGGCCGGAACCTGGCCATAGAGGTGTCCACGCCGTCGAACAGCGATCGCTCTGTTGTCGCGACCGTACCCTCGTTCACGCGCGACGCTTCGCGCCGCACGTAGTTCATGATCGGCCCTTTGCGTTCCAGGGCGCCGAACCCCTGCGACTTGTGTTGCGAACGGCTTTCGCCCGCAATCTCCCCGAACGATCGCCCGAGCAACGGCGAGTACTCGCCAACGTCGACGCCGAGCGTTCCGTTCGCTTGGTTGCCGCGCGCCGCACGATAGAACTTGAGAGGCACCCACGGTGTACCCAGGTCGCGCACTGGGAACCGCAGGGTGTCACCCGACAAGTCGTAGGCCGCGCGCGCGAGGAGCCCTGAGACCTGATGGTGACCGTGGCCGTCGCGCGTCGTGCCGCTGAAGACGGCAACGATCACGTGCGGTCGAAACGCCCGGACAACGCGAACAACGTCGCTCAGAATCGAATCGCGCGTCCAATGCCGGTACGTGTCGACCGTGTCCTTGGAGAAGCCGAAATCGAACGCCCGCGTGAAGTACTGACGCGCCCCGTCTATCCGACGCGCGGCCAGCAGCTCTTCCGTGCGAATGACACCGAGTGCTTCACCCAGCTCATTGCCGATCAGGTTTTGGCCGCCGTCGCCGCGCGTGAGCGACAGGTACGCGGTCTCCACGTACCGCCCGCGCTGCAGCCACGTGATGAGGTTGGTGTCCTCATCATCCGGATGCGCGCCGATCATCAGCACACGCGTGTTGACGCCGAGTCCGGCGAGCAACTCGCCAAGCGCCACCGCTCCCCGTTCTTGAGCCCTGGCAGGCAAGGCTGCCAACGAGAGCAGTAAGCCGAGTGCCGAGAGCCGAGAGCCGAGAGCTGTCAGTTTCAGACGTTCGCCCTCTTCCGGGACACGGTGGGAACCCTCAACACTTCATTCACGATGCGCGCCTGCTCCGTCACGTGTACCGCGTGATAACCCTCGGCCGGACTCGCCCGCTCGGGACGGCCCATGTACCGCACCGTGAGCTGGTTGCCGGTGGACGCACGCAGACGCGGCGACACGAAGGTCCACGCGCCCATGTTTTTCGGCTCTTCCTGCGCCCACACAACTTCTTCCAAGTTCGGGTACTGATCCACAATGGCCGCGACAGCCTCGTGCGGCCACGGGTAGATCTCCTCGACACGCGCGATCGCGACACCATGGCCGGCTGACGCATCCTTCGCAGGCCGAGCGGCGACGAGATCGTAGTAGATCTTGCCGGCGCAGAACACGAGGCGCTTCACGCCGTCCTTGTGCGTCGCAACAGTCGAATCGCCGATCACGGGCTGGAACGTGCCGCCGCTCAGGTCCTCGAGGCGGCTCGCCGCCTCCGGCAAGCGTAGCAGCGACTTGGGCTGCATCAACACCAGCGGACGCCGAGTCGCAGTGCGTCCGTGACGCCGCAGTATATGGAAGTACTGCGCCGGCGTGGACGGATACGCCACGACCATGTTGCCCTCTGCACACAGCTGGAGGAATCGCTCGAGTCGCGCGCTCGAATGCTCGGGACCCTGCCCCTCGTACCCGTGCGGCAGCAACAGCACCAGACTCGAATCCTGTCCCCACTTGGCGCGGTCTGCTCCGAGGAACTGGTCGATGATCGGCTGCGCCACGTTGGCGAAATCGCCGAACTGCCCTTCCCACAGCACCATCTCCTTTGGCGACGCAGTGCTGAATCCGTATTCGAAACCCATCACCGCCGTTTCCGACAATGGGCTGTTGTAGATCTCGAACGGAGCCTTGGCCTGCGGCAGATGCGCGAGCGGCGTGAACGCCGCGCCGGTCTTGATGTCATGCACCACCGCCTGGCGGTGCGAGAATGTACCGCGCTGCGCGTCCTGACCCGTGATACGCACGCCGACGCCTTCCGTCAGCAGCGACGCGAACGCCAGCGCCTCGGCGTGACCCCAATCGATGCCGCCGTTCATCAGCGCCTCGCGCCGGCGCGGCAGCGTGCGCGCGATCGTCGCGTGCAGCGTGAAGTCGCTTGGCCAGTGCAGGAGCTGCTCATTGAGCGACATCAGCGTTTCCGCGCGGACGGCGGTGTCCACCGCCTTCGTTGCCGCAGCCTCGAACTCGCCCGTGGGATGCGCCTGACGGTCCGCCTCCTTTACCGCGCCGTGCAGTTTGGTGAGCGCCGCGGCGAAGTCCTTGTCCATTGCGCGCACGTCTTCCTCTGTGACGACGCCCTCACGCACCAGGCGCGCACCAAAGATTTCGCGCGACGACGGATGCGCCTTGATGACGTCGTACATCTTGGGCTGCGTAAACGCCGGCTGGTCCGCCTCGTTGTGCCCGTGGCGCCGATAGCCCACGAGGTCGATCAGCACGTCCTTCTTGAAGGTGTGGCGGTACTCGATCGCAACGCGCACCGCGAGGATGCACGCCTCGGGATCGTCGGCGTTCACGTGCAATGCCGGGATCTCGTAACCCTTTGCGAGGTCGCTGGAGTAGTGCGTGCTGCGCGCATCCATCGGATCCGTGGTGAACCCGACCTGATTGTTCGCGAGAATGTGGAACGTGCCGCCCACACGGTACCCGCGCAGCAGCGAGATGTTGAGCGTTTCGGCGACGATGCCTTCACCGGCGAACGAGGCGTCGCCGTGCACGACGATCGGCAACACGCGGTTTTCGTCACGTGAGCCATCCGCATTGCGCTGCTTGGCGCGCACGACCCCGCTGACCACCGGATTCACGAACTCCAGGTGACTGGGGTTCGGCACCAGCTCGAGGGCAACCTTGCCGGCGCTCGTATCACGCTCACCGATATAGCCCAGGTGATACTTCACGTCGCCTGTGCCGCTCGCCGAATTCGTCTGGTGATGTTTGCCGAGGAATTCTTCGAACAGACGCTCGTACGGCTTGCCCATGACGTGCGTGAGCACGTTGAGGCGGCCGCGGTGCGCCATGCCAATGACGACCTCGCGCGTGCCACCCAGTGCGGCTTGGTCGATGGCCTCGTCGATCATGGCCACCATCGCGTCCACGCCTTCGATCGAAAAGCGCTTCACGTTCACGAACGCGAGTCCAAGGAACCGCTCGAGGCCGTCCACTTCTGTCATACGCTGGAGCAGCGTGCGCTTCTCGTCAGCAGTGAGGGGCCCGGTGAGCCGCTGCGACTCGATGGTTTGGCGGAACCACTCGCGCTCCGCGTCGTTCTCCAGGTGATCGTACTCGAAACCGATGTTGCCGCCCCACAGTTGCCGCATGCGCGCGACGACGTGTGCGCCCGTGCCTGTCGTTCCGCCCAGCGCACGCGCGGGAATCTCGCGCAGGTCTGCTTCGGTGAGGCCGTGGAACTCTGCCGTCATCTCCGCGGCATTCGATGGCGGCGCTCCGAGCGCGTCGATCTGCACGGACATGTGGCCGTAGCGCTGGATCGCGCTCACCAAGTCAGCGGCTGCGGCGACTTTGCGAAGCAGGTCGACGTCCGGGGCAGCGGTGCTCGACGGCGTGGCACCAGGTGCGCCGGCAAGCTGCTGCGCGAACCTGAAATACTCGCGCCAGCTGGCGTCTACTGAACCAGGGTCGCGGCGGAACTGCTCGTACAACTCGGCGATGTACCCGTCATTGAAGACGGAAACGGCGGGCAGAGGCATGTGCGGAAATCTATTTGGTGCCGCCGCAGCGAAATGATGATGCCCTTGGGCCGGCACGTCATACCTTGGCCGGCATGAGTCACCCACTGTTGCGCGATACGGGATTGCGGTATGGTAAAGGTATGAAATTACATACCAAGTCCAGCATCACGCTCCCCCCTGCTGAACTCAAGCTCGTGACGGCCCTGCAGCGGCAGCTCGGCGCCAAGAGCAAGGTCGAGGTCGTGCGTCGGGGACTGCTGCTGCTGCGCCAGACGACGGAACGCAATCGCCTGCGCGAGGCCTACCGTCTGGCGTCCGTGGCGGTGCGGGAGGCAACGCTGGCTGAGCTGGCTGAGCTGGACGGTCTCACCTCGGACGGACTCGGCGACGAGTGAAGCTCTCGCGCGGAGTCCTCTATCTGGCAGACCTGAACCCCCGCGCGGGCACGGAATCGGGCAAGGTGCGCCCAGTGTTGGTGGTTCAGACCGATCTGCTCAACGAAACGGGACACCCGTCAGCGTGGGTGCTGCCCTGCACCACGCGCCTTACCGGTGAAAGTGTTCTCCGCGTACCACTGCCACGCGGCATCGCCGGCAACGCCGAGGAGTGCGAGGTAATGATTGACCAGAGCCGCGCCATCGACAATCGAAGGATTACTCGATCGCTCAAGGCGCTGCCGCGTCCACTGATGCGCGAGGTCGAAAGCAAGCTTCGGCAGCTCGCAGAGCTCTAAGCCTCGCTAGCGGTACTCCTCCATCAACTCGCTCAGCGCGGCAGCGACTAGAGCTGCGACAAATGCTGCCGTTTTGCTCCCATCACGGCGCCCAGCGCAATCGACCCGTCGAAAGTAACGAGCCGGCCACCATTCTTGACCGCGAGTGCCAGCAGGTACGCGTCTGTCAGTTGGCGCGGACCGTGGACGCGCGTCGCGTCAATCAGCCGTTCGTCGAGTAGGCTCTCCGTGTCAGGCCAGAACTGGTGCGCGGCATGCGCGGTGGCGGCGCGAAGCCGCTCCACCACTTCAATGACCGAGTGCGCGTTCGGGTACCCTGGGTGCGACATGATGCGGACACAGCCGTTCTGGGTAATCGGGCACGACGCCCACCCGCTCGCAGCCTGTTCGCCGAACCAGACCGTCGCGCTTCGATGTGAGGCGTGATCGGCATCGAGCAAAGCGATAAGGACATTGACGTCGAGCAGGGCGCGCATCAGTACGCGTCTTCGTTTCGCAACTGGTCAATGAGTTCGTTGGTGACGAGGCCCCCGCGCCGCGCAAAGGGCTTGAACCCGAATACGGCCTTCGGTTCTCGCACCGCAGGCAGCGCCTGCGGCGCGGTCAACGCCTGCCGCAGCAGGTCCGACACGACCTGCCCCGCGGTTTTCCGCTCACGGCGCGCGCGTTCTTTCGCGGCCTGAAGCACGTCATCGGCAATGTCCAGCGTGGTGCGCATGCATCAGATGTTACCGCATCAAACATCAGATGTCAATCTGCCAGCGGTTTGCCGAGGAATCCCAATGCGACGACATGCCCGGACCGCGATTGAAATTCCCATCCGCTGTCCGTTATCCGTAATTCACGTCCTCAGCAAGGCACGTTGGCGCGGAATGTCGTGTGGGACAACGTTCATTTTGTGCAGCAATTGCTGGAAGCGTGGATGGGCGCGCGAGGATGCAAAAGGCAGCCATCCCTCGAGGTTGAGGGCCCAGATGAACGGTTCTCGATGTGCGTATCCATCCTCAAGCGCGTCAATCGCAGCCTCGGTCATCCCGAGCGCATCCCTCACAAGCGCAATCGACAGTGATGCCGCGACACCCGTTCGAGACTGCGCCTCGAGGTCGAGCAGGATCTTCTCCGCGCGAGTGCGGTCCCCAATCGTGACGTAGGTCAGCGCCTGCCACGCGCGCACCCAAGGCGTCTGGCCCATGAGGCGGATGCTCGAGTCGTAGGCATCGAGCGCTTTCTGATACAGACCCATACCGTGATACGCAGTAGCGGCGTTGTAGTGCGCCAAGCCCAAGGTTGGATCAACCTCAATTGCGCGGAGATATTGCGGCAACGCCATCTCATGGAGGCCCGCATAGGTGTAGGGCCAACCGCATTCAGCGATGACTGCCGGGTTCAGCGGATCCAGCGCGAGCGCGCGTCTCTGCGTTTCGACCGCCCCGGCATAATCCCCGTTAGAGAACTGACACCACGCCAGAAACTGGTGTCCCGGCGCGTGATTCGGATTTAGCGCGATCGACTTCTCGAACGCCTTCCGCGCGCGGTCGAGGTCCCAGCGGTGGTGCATAGCGACGTTGCCTACGGCACAATGGGCTTCCGCCGAGGAGTTGTCGATATTGATCGCTCGCGTCGCGGCTTCTTCGGCTTTCGCGAACGCCTCGGCGGATGGTATGTTCGCGTATCCGAGCGCCGCGAAGAGGTAGGTGTCCGCCAAGCCCGCGAACGCCTCTGCGTACCCCGGATCGCGCGCAATCGCTTGCTCGAAGCACTCGATCGCCTTGCGAAGGCTCTCGTCGTTTCGCCGCCTCCAGTGATGCCGGCCGAGGAGAACCAGGTCATACGCAGCGGGGTCGGCGGTCGGTTTCCTCGCCAGGCGTTGGCGCTCGGCGTTGGTGAGGTTGGCCTCGAGCGCATTCGCGATGTTCAAGGCGACATCACTCTGGACAGCGAACACGTCCTCAAGGCTGCGGTCGTAGGTCTCCGCCCAGAGGTGGCCTTCGGTCGCCGCGTCGATGAGCTGCGCGACGATCCGCACCCGCGATCCCGCGCGCCGTACGCTTCCGGTGACGACTGCTCCAACGCCCAATTCCCGCGCGATCTCGCGAATCGGCCGATCGCCCTTCTTGTAGCGCACTGCCGACGTTGCGGAAATCACCCTCAGGGCCCGAATGCGCGCGAGCTGCGCGTTCAAGTCCTCGGTGATCCCCTCGGCGAAGTATTCGTTCTCGACGTCAGCGCTGAGGTTGGCGAACGGTAGAACAGCAATCGACTTGACGTCGTCGCGCGTTTGTACAACACGATCGGCGGCCGAGGCTCCACCGCTCTCCCATCGCTTGCGGACGACCTCGAGCAGCTTCTTGAATCTGGGGTGTTCTCGGAGAGCCGCGAAGACGGTCGCGTCGCGCGCGAGGTACGGATAGTTCGCCATCCCGAGGCGAACCGAATCCTCCAACGTCTCGATCGCACCGTCGTGATCGCCGAGTAGCGTCAGCACATTCGCGATCTGGTTCGAAAACGCTTCGCTGTGCTTGGACATGTCGCGCACCTCGGCCGTCATGACTTTGCGACCCTCGGCCAGCTCACCCTTCAGCGCATGCGCATAGCCGCGTCCCAATCGGCCCAGCAGCGAGTCTCCCAACTGAGCCGACAAGGTCTCCACGAGGGGGATCGCCTCCGAACGCTGTCCGGCCTGGACCAGCGCCCAGGCGAGAAAGAGTTGGGCGAAGGGATTCGTCGGATCCATCTCGAGAAAGCGCCGATATGGCTGGATCGCGTCCCCTGGACGTCCGGCCACGATGTCGCAGAAACCCGGCATGCATTGGAACAGCGGTGTCAGCGGGTCGAGCTCGACTGCCTCCAACGAGAGTTCCTTGGCGGCAGCTACCTGCCCAGCGAGGTTCAGCGCGTAGCAGAGATAGATGGCGACATCCGAACTGTTGGGCGCGAGCTGGCGGGCGCGCGACAGCGACACGATCGCCTCGCGAATTTCCCCGCGCCTCCACTGCACCGCCCCGCGGAGGGAGTGAAGCGCAAACGAATCGGGACTCAGGGTCGCAAGCCTCTCGGCGCATTGTTCGGCCGACGCGAGGTGCTGCGCGGCATCGACCTGGCCGGTTTCGATAAAGTTGAGATGGACGGTACCCTCGGCGGCCACCAGCAGCGCGTTGGCGCCGATGCGTTTCGTGGCGGCTCGGAGAAGCTCCTCGGCCCGGTTGAGCGCACTGACGGTGAAAGTCCACATCAGCTGGCGCGCCTGCAGGTAACACTCGTAGGCGCGCAGGTCCTCGATGGGCCGCGCAGCGAGTCCGTGTTCTTCGCTCGCGCTCAATTTGAGTTGCAGCGCATCGACGATCGTGCGTGAGACGCGCTCCTGCATCGCGAAGACGTCCTCGAGCGGGCCGCCGAGCTTGTCGGACCAGACCGTGGCGCCATCCTTTGAGTCGATGAGGCGCGCTGTCAGGCGCAGGGAATCACCGGCACGGCGCACACTCCCGTCGAGCACGTAGCGGACGTTGAGCTCCTGCGCCACGGTGACCGGATCTTTGCCGGTTCCTTTGAAGCGCATCATCGAGGCGCGGGCGATAACGCGCAGGCCCTGCAGCGGCGAGAGGTCAGTGATGATCTCGTCGGTCAATCCGTCCGCGAAATACTCATCGGCCGCGTCAGGACTCAGGTTGGCAAATGGCAGGACCGCGATCGACGGCTTGGTGTCGGTCCGCTGACCAGTTGTTGCCTGAGCCTTGCCGAGAAATTCGTGCGTCCGTCGAAAGCACCATTCCGGAAAACCGGCGCGCTTCAGCGCTTGGAGAAAGCGCGGGTCGCTGCGAAGCGGATCCCACCAAGCGAACGCCGGCATGCATGTCATGAACGGTTCTTTCGCATCGATGCCGCGATTCAGCCACACGAACGCTTCGTCGAGCTGGCCGAGGGCGGCATGCGCCCAGGTCCTGACCGCGCATGACACCGACTCGGGCTCCACCCGCTGAAGCTCACCGAGCCATTTGAGCGCTTCGGCTCTGTTACCAGCCCTCGCATGCGTCACCGAAAGTAGGCCCATAGGATTCGAGGGAGACTGCTTCAGGAGTTCATTGCTGACCACGATCGCGCTCTGCCAGTCACCCAGTTCTACATGGGACCAGCCCATGGCAAAGAGTGCATTGACCGCGCCCGGAGCGAGGTCGAGCGCAAGTC
The DNA here is from genome assembly GCA_031401495.1 of Gemmatimonadota bacterium. Classification (GTDB taxonomy): domain Bacteria; phylum Gemmatimonadota; class Gemmatimonadetes; order Gemmatimonadales; family Gemmatimonadaceae; genus DASPMP01. The sequence goes on along the minus strand of JANNRQ010000042.1, from coordinate 64,465 downwards.
GGCCTCTCTCGTTGGCTTCGCGGTATCGCCCACCCGTCAGGAACGCCCACTGGAGAGCCTGATGCGTGTTGGTCCAGAGCGGGTCGAGCTCGACCGCTCGTGCACCGTATGCCACTGCTTCCTCGGTGTTCCCGAGATTCGCCAGGAGAAACGTGAGGTTTGAGTGCGCGGTTGCGGACGCCGGCTTTAGCTCGATTGCTCGGCGTATCTCCGCTTGCGCACCGACAAAGTCCCAATCGAACCAACATTTGTAGAACCCTGACATTCCGATCGCGTCGGCGTGGCCCGGCTCGAGCTCGAGTGCACGCGCGATCTCGGCTTTCGCACGAACGACTAGGTCGACCCTCGGGTCCATGAACGCCTGGAAACACAACGTCTCGGCCAACCCGACGTGAGCATCCACATACTCGGGGTCGATAGCTGCCGCTCGCTCGTACCATTCCAGACTGCGCCGCCAGCTCTCTGGCGTTCCCTGATTCCAGAAGAAGCGGCCCCGCAGATAGGCGTCATACGCCTCGACACTCACCGCGCGATCTCGAGACGGCCTGGCCGACTTGAACTGAGCCTCGAGTCGGGCCGCGATGATGTCGGCGATTTCGTCCTGGATCGCGAAGACATCGCGCAGTTCACGATCGTATTTGTCGGACCAGAGCTGGAATCCGCTCGATGCATCGACAAGCTGCGCCGTTACCCGAAGCCGACCGCCCGCGCGCTGCACAGAGCCCTGCAACACGTGGCGCACGTTAAGCGCCGTCGCAATCTCGCGCACGTCGCGCTGCTGCCCCTTGAACGAGAACGCCGATGTCCGCGCCGCGACCTTCACGCCCTTGAGGCGCGTGAGCGCATTGAGAATCTCCTCCGTGATGCCGTCACTCAGATACTCGTTCTCAGTGTCGGCGCTGAGATTGGCGAAGGGCAGCACGGCGATGGACTCGCCGTCTGTTCCTGCCGGCGCGGTGGCTGACCGCGACTTCTCGATGCCGCTCGCGAACTGGGCGGCGCTGGGCCATCGCTCGCGTGGCTCCTTGGCGAGCGCTTTGCTGATGACGTCGTCCAGCGCGGACGACACCTCACCGCGACTGGCGCGCACGCGCGGGACGGGCGCGGAGAAGTGCTGTGCGATGACCGCATGCGAGCTCTCGGCGCCATACGGCGGTGCGCCCGCGAGCATCTCGTACAGCACACAGCCCAGCGAATACACGTCAGCACAGGCATCGACGTCGGGATCACCGGACGCCTGCTCCGGACTCATGTAGGCCGGCGTCCCCAGCGTGACGCCGATCTGCGTCAGTGTTCCCGACGCCGCGGATTGGGACAGGGCCCGCGCGATGCCGAAGTCGGTGACGACCGCGTGGCCGTCCTGGAGAAGGACGTTCTCCGGCTTGATGTCGCGGTGGACGATGCCCTGGCGATGTGCGTAGTCGAGCGCGCCCGCGATCTCGTTCGCGATACGTGACGCCTCCGTGATCGAAAGCCGCTTGTCCTGCAGCAAGCGTGCCCTCAACGACTCGCCCTCGATATACGGCATCGTGTAGTACGGCAGTCCGTCGACCTCGCCCGCATTGAGCAGTGGCACGATGTGCGGATGCGCCAGTTGGGCCGCGACGCGAATCTCCCGGCGGAACCGTTCGATGCTGACGGCGGCCGCGAGCTCTGGATGCAGCACTTTCACGACAATGCGACGGCCCAGCGCCTTGTCGAACGCGATGAAAACGCGCGACATGCCGCCCCCGCCGAGCTCGCGCTCGACGGAATATTGGCTTGCGAGTGATCGGGAAATGTCGTGAGCGGTCATGCCCGGAACCGTCGAATGCAGCGACTCAATCATGCGCCGAGGGCCGCGACAACGCCACATCGTCGCGCCGATGACGAGTGCCCTCTTCTGGCTCGGCCGCGGTCTTAAGCGCCCAACGCCTTCACGTCAGCGAGATCCTTCGGGCGACCACTCGCGCGCTGGTTCCCTATGAACGCCTCCCACCCCAGGAACTGGACACTCACGTCAAACAACACGCCAGACATCCGCCCGCCCCGAGGAGATCGCGGAAGTCGGCGATCATGCGGGTGAGTTACTGGGCGTGGTCGCGGAGCGTCGAGACCACGACCGGCATCGTCGCGCGCGTGTACGACGGCAACGGCCGTCCGGCGAGCCGCCACGCCTCGGCCGTCAATTCGGCCACAGCGGCCATGCGCTCGTCAGGTGTCCCGCCCATTCGCGCATCACCAGCCTCGTCGCTCGTGAGCGACACCACACGAGCAGTCATTCCAGAGCGATCCATAGCGTACTGAAAGTTAGTCCATTCCGCCGACCGGGCGGCGGATGGCAGCATCGTCACCGGCGTCGCGAGGCCCTGGCCGTTCTCGGAGTCCGCAGTGATCTGGCGTCGTGGCATGACCTATCGTGAAATACTCGCTTGTGCTTCACGATGCATCGTGATATACTAGCGACATGCAACGCTACCTGCAGTCCCAGGTGGAGGCCGATCTCAGGGAGAAAATGGTCTTCGTCGGCGGGCCACGGCAGGTCGGCAAAACCACGCTCGCTCGCGCCGTAGTGCCGGCGGCCGAGGCCTACCTCAACTGGGACATTCCGGCGCACCGGACGCGAATCCTGCAGCGCGAATTGCCCGACACGCGCGCCTGGGCATTCGACGAGCTGCACAAGTACCGCCGGTGGCGTGGTTTCCTCAAGGGCCTGTATGACGAGTTTCGCACCGAGCGTCGCATCCTTGTCACGGGGAGCGCCCGCCTCGACCTCTATCGTTTTGGCGGCGACTCGTTGCAGGGTCGCTATCACTACCTGCGGCTACACCCGCTCTCACTTGCCGAGCTCCGTTCACACACGGCAAGCGATCTCGAAGCCTTGCTTGCGCTTGGGGGGTTTCCCGAACCGTTCCTGGGTGGGTCGGCGGCCCGCGCCCGCCGCTGGTCGGCCGAATACCGCAGCCGCCTGATCCGCGACGAAGTCACGTCGCTCGAGTCGGTGCAGGATCTCGGGACAATGGAGCGTTTGCTCCTGGCGCTTCCCGAACGTGTTGGCAGTCCCTTGTCCCGCAACGCGTTGCGAGAGGACCTGGAGCTCAATCACCAAACCGTCTCGCGGTGGCTCGACATCTTCGAGCGTCTCTACGCGATCTTCCGTCTCGCCCCGTTCGGCGCGCCGCGCATCCGTGCGGTGAAGAAAGAACAGAAACACTACCACTTCGACTGGGCCATCGTGCTGGACGAAGGTCCGCGATTCGAGAACCTGATCGCATCGCATTTGTTGAAGTGGGTGCACTTCCAGGTTGACACGACCGGCCGCGAGCTTGAGCTCCGGTATTTTCGCGACGTGGATGGGCGCGAGGTGGATTTTGTCGTCGTCGAGCGGCGCAAACCGATTCTGTTGATCGAGGCGAAACTGGCGGCGGAATCCGCGTCACCCGCGCTTCGCTACCTCAAGTTGCGGTTCCCGGCAGCAGCGGCCTATCAACTGCATCTTCGTGGCGCGCGGGAAAGTGTCACGGCCGAAAAAATCCACCTCTGGCACGCAGCGCGTTTTCTTCGGACTTTGACGTAACGCTGCGCTTTGGTCTGACTACGCGTCCAGTTGAGGAAGCCCCAACTCACGTAGGTAGTTGAACGTCTGATCGTACCACTCGGGCCGTCGCGTATGGTCCTCCCGGTCGCCCGGCGGGACAAAAATCACCATGCCCTGGCGGGCTCGTGTGAGTAGGACGCGATAGGCGTTCACGAGGTACTGGCGCCTATCCGGGTGCTTCACGTTGGTCCACTTGTCGCCTCGAAAGGCATGATGAGACCAGCCGGAAGTACCGCTACGCAGATCCGCGTCCCAGGTGACACAAGCCCAATCGACCTCGAGACCCTGCACTTGGAACTCGGTCGCCGCATCCTCGAGGTAGTAGCTGGACCGCGTGTCCTTGGAATCGTTGAGGAACCAATGAATTGGATTCACTTCGAACCGCACGTCGATCGCGTGCGGCTTGAGCCGATTCGCGGCAGAGGATGCAATCAAGCCAAACCTCTCGGATCCGCGTGCGTGGAGGCGAACCCAATCCTTTGCGCGATCGAGATCCCGTGTCACCGCAATGGGATAGCGCGCCAAAACATCTTGAAGGGTTGACCTTGCGGCGCTGCGGTCGCAGTCGAGCAAAGCCTTCACGAATCGCGAGACATGCTCCGCCCGGAATGAGCGCATGGAGGTAGCAAGGTGCAGCGATCGCTCAAAAGCGAGCCGTGAACGACCCTTGAGCAGCTCGATGGCTGAGCCGGCAGCGTATTCCGAATCAGCCAATTCGGGAGAAATGTGAACTTCCCAATCGGGAAACCCTGCACGAACCGCATCAAGCCATGCCGAAATCCCCGCTTCACCACGATTGATCTCTTGCCCGCCCCCCACAAGGCAGACCACCACACCCCAGTCAGTGTGCCGATCAACATAGGAAATGAGGAACTCCGGCTCTGACTGCGTGAATCCGGGACGTTTCTTCTTTCGAGCCATGAAATCAGCCGTCATTGCGCCGTTCCAAGCACGCTGGGCCTCGTCGAAAATGACGACGTGGTCGGCTGGGGCGGCCGAGCTGCGCAGACCGTCGTCACGAAAATGGTGCACGTTCTGGATGAACGCTTTTACCTTCGTGCCTACAACTCCCTTGCGCAGCCGGATTCCTTCGGCAGCACTGCGTGCAACCTCGTCTCTCACCAGAGCCTCGCGAAGCACTGCGACGAGCGGGCCGTTCCCTGAGAGGAAAACAGCATGGGCTGGTTCTAAAGGGTCACGCCGCTGGGTTGCGATGTTCAGGCCCACGAGGGTCTTTCCGGCGCCAGGCACACCGGTAACGAATGCTATGATTTTTCGCCGCTGCTTTTTCGCTGAGTCGATGAGTGTCTCGATGTACTCGGATGTCTGCGCGAGATTCTGAGCACCGGCGTCGTTTCGTGTGATCGATTCAACTGAGTGCCGAGCATAGAGAGCCTGAGCGGCCTCGATGATTGTCGGAGTCGGGCGATACTGTGACTGCTCCCAAAACAGAGGATCGATCGCCGTTCCCGGCAGTCGTGCGGCTAAAGTCACCAGCGCTTGAAGACCGGCGACGTTCGAAACGACGGGTCGGAAGACCCCGTCGGGCGCGGACTCCGAAAGGGCGCTGTCCGAGGTGGTGGCTTGTGTTGCTACCAGTATCGGAACAATTGGCGCGTGATGGCTCGCCAAATGAAAGTTCTTCAAGTCGAGCGCGTAGTCCCAGACTTGGTTGTAGTCGCCACGTCGATGCGCTTCTTGACCAACCTTGAACTCAATGACGACGACGGCAGCACCGGCGACCACAACAGCGTCGATGCGACTACCGAGGCGCGGAACAACAAATTCGAGGAAGACCCAACCCTCTACACCGTCCAGGGCTGCACGCAGCGCGTCGATTTCCTCTACCCACGCATCCCGCTGAGATGGCGTTATCTCGAACTCAGAGCGCTCTGCGACTCGCCCGAGCACACTTGCTGTCGATTGCTTGAGGAAAGCGCCAACATCCGAAGCGAACCACGCCGGATCTGTCGACATCAGTGCGCACAACCGCGGCTAACGGTACTCCTCCATGAGTTCGCCCAACGCTGCGTTGCCAGGGCACAGCTCTTCATATGGTATGTCCACCAGCGGCCGCTTCGACGTCTTGGCCACGTCGTGCATGTCCTGGCCCTGGTCGTTCAGGTACAACAGGCCAGTCGCCACCTCGCCCTTGAGCTGCGCGGCGCGAACGTGCGCATAGGCAGCATCGCGGTTCGTGGGGTCATAGCCCTCGTGCACATGACGGAACCGCACGACGCTGCCGTCGTGCATCGTGACCGACATCGCGTTGCCGTGGCCGTTCTCGGAGTCTGCGGTGATCTCGCGCCGGATCGGCACGAAATCCACGGAATTCATCTCCGTCACATGCTGGCGCGTGAAGCGATAGCTCTTGGTCGACGCGTCGTGGTCGTTGAACGTGACGCACGGCGAAATGATATCGATCAATCCAAAGCCTTTGTGCTTGAGGCCTGCCTTCAGAATCGGCACGAGATGCGTCTTGTCGCCCGAGAAACTCCGCGCCACGAATGTCGCGCCGAGCGTGAGCGCGAGAAGCACCGGGTCAATCGGAGGCTGCTCGTTGGCTTCACCACCCTTGGACTTGGAACCGATATCCGCCGACGCCGAGAACTGGCCCTTGGTGAGCCCGTACACGCCGTTGTTCTCCAGCACGTACAGCAGGTTCACATTGCGGCGAATCGCGTGACAGAATTGGCCCAATCCGATGGACAGCGAGTCGCCGTCGCCGGAAATGCCGATGTAGACGAGATCCTTGTTCGCGGCATTGGCGCCGGTCGCCACCGCAGGCATGCGACCGTGCACGGCGTTGAACCCGTGCGACTGCTTCATGAAGTACGCCGTCGTCTTGGATGAGCAGCCGATGCCGCTCATCTTCGCGGCTTTGTGCGGCGGCACTTCCAGCTCCCAGAACGACTGCACCAGCGCGGCAGTCACCGAGTCGTGCCCGCAGCCGGCGCACAACGTGGACATCGCGCCCTCGTAGTCGCGCTTGGTGAGTCCCAGCGAGTTTTGCTGGAGCGACGGATGGCGAACCGGCGGTTTCTGAATGGACGTCATTTTGCACCTCGCACGGCCTTCTTCCTTCCGGCAGACGCGGCCTTGGGCGCCGGCGAATCCTTGAAATGTTTGGACAGCTCGTCAACGACGAAGCCGGCGGTGAGCGGCAGGCCGGCGTAGTCCAACACCGGCGTCATCTTGCTGAAATCAGTTCCGGTTTCGATACCGAGCAGTGAACGCAGTTGTGCGTCGCGATTCTGTTCGACCACGAAGAACTTGCGGTGGCTGGCCATGAACTCGCGCACTGTCTTGCCAAACGGGAATCCGCGAATGCGCATGTAGTCGGCATGCACGCCATTGGCGCCAAGAATGTCGAGCGCTTCCGTTACCGCGGCGTGGCAAGCGCCGACCGTGATGACGCCAATGTCCGAACCGCCCTTCGCCCTGTGGATTTCTGGTTCCGGAACCGCGTCCGCTGCAGTCTCCATCTTCTTCTGGAGACGCTCCATCACGGCCTTGTACTCGTCGCTGTCCTCCGTATACGTGGCCGCGAGCGTGTGGCCCGATCCGCGCGTGAAGTACGCGCCCTTGCCGCCCACGCCCGGCAGCGTGCGCGCTGGAATACCGCCGCCGGTGTCCGCGTAACGCGCAAACTTTGCGACCGCGTCCAGCTCCGCCTTGCCCAGCACCTTGCCGCGGTCCGGCTTGTACGTGTCGTCCCACTTGAGCCGCCGCGTCATCCAATCATTCATGCCGATGTCCAGGTCGGTCACCAGGAACGTCGGCGTCTGGAAGCGCTCGGCCAGGTCGAACGCCTGCGGCATCATATAGAAGCACTCTTCCGGGTTGGCCGGAAAGAGCGCGATGTGCTTGGTGTCGCCGTGCGAGAGGTACGCGATCTTGAGGAGATCTGCCTGCTGCGTGCGCGTCGGCATGCCGGTGGACGGACCAACGCGTTGCACGTCAACGAACACGCCAGGAATCTCGGCGTAATAGCCGAGCCCGACGAACTCGCTCATCAGGTCGATGCCCGGCCCCGCTGTAGAAGTGAACGCGCGCGCACCCGCCCAACCTGCGCCCATCACCATGCCGGCTGCCGCGAGTTCGTCCTCCGCCTGGATCAGCGCGTATTTCCGCTGCCCGGTTGCCTTGTCCACCCGATATCGCTCAGCGAATTCCTTGAATGCGTCCATCAGCGACGTAGACGGCGTGATGGGATACCACGCGCCGACCGTCGCGCCAGCGAATACCGCGCCCAGGCCGCACGCACTGTTTCCGTCGAGCAGGACCCAGTCCTTCGTCTCGTCCATGCTCTTGAGGTGGAACGGCAGCGGGCACTTGAAGTGCGCCATCGCGTAGTCGTAGCCGAGCTTGATCGCGGTGAAATTCGAGTCGAGGAGCGCCTTCTTCTTGGCGAACTTCTCCTTGAGCATCTCGTTCACGACGTCCATGTCGATCGAGAGCAGCGCGGCCAGCGCGCCCGTGTAGGCGATGTTGCGCATGAGCGACCGCGCGCGGTCACCCTCGAACGTCTCGACGCACATCGCGCCGAACGGGACGCCCAGAATCGTGATGCCCTCGCGGCGAAGCGCTTCGGGCAACGGCCACGACGAGTCGTACAGCAAGTAGCCACCGGGACGCACAGCGGCGACGTCCTTCGCGTAGGTCTCCGGATTGAGCGCGACCACCATATCCATCGTGCTCGGCCGCGATGTGTAGCCGTCCTTGTTGACGCGGATCTCATACCACGTCGGCAGTCCCTGAATGTTGGACGGGAACACGTTCTTCCCCGTCACCGGGATGCCCATCCGGAAAATCGCCTGCATCAGCAGGCTGTTGGCGCTCGCCGATCCGGTGCCGTTGACCGTGGCGATCTTGAACGCGAAATCGTTGACCAATGACATGCTGGAATCCGTGGAGTGTGGCGTCCGATCTGTACGATAGCGCGCCATTGAGCTTGGTGCCCGTCACATGGAGGCGGCAAATCGAGCTGGAACGGTACCGCTCGCCAATCGGGCGGATGAGCGGAGCGCGCCAATCTGCAGCCTCTGTTCATCGGCCAGCGATCGAGGTGATACCTGCCGCTGCGGAAACAGCGTACCGGGTGCCGACTGGTGCGAAGGCTGTGGCGCCACGACTCGCCGATACCGCGTCCACTCCGATCCGAGTCCACAGCCACGAACCGCGCCCGGTTTGGCATCGCGCTCCTGCGCCAATCGACAGCGGAAGCATGGGACGCCCCAGCAAGTCGTATTGGTTAACCACGTACTTCCTGTACGAGGTGGTAAGCGTGTTGGGATTGGGAAAGGCCCCAGTCGACGAATAGTGTGCGATGGCAACCAGCGCGTGGCCGAACAGCCTGCCCTTGCGCTTACCGATTTGCAGGGCCGCCGAACTCGTTAGTCCGGTGATGGTCGCGGTCATCGGAACGGTCAGGTCCCGGTGGTCGCGGCGTTCTAACTCTACCTGAAGGGTTAGGGAGCCAGTCCAACCGCTCTCAAGCCACGAGCGACGAACGTCGGCATACGCGGAATAGGTGCTCTCCTTGGAACCGACGATGCTCCCGACGGAGTCCCGTGCAAGATCGCCTTCGCCGGCCAGCCCGGCGTACCGGAGGAGTATCTGGGCCTGGCTCGCGGAATCGATGCGCGCGCGATAGCCGATACCGCCACTCCACTCTTTCGATTTCCATATATCAGATGCCGGAGTATTCGTTTGTTGCGATGTCAGCGCCAGGCGCAAGGCGCTGCGCTCGCCGTAGACAAGCCATTTGGACGAGCCTTTGGCTACCTCGAGGCCCGAGCCCGCCGTCAAGACATTTTCTGTGCTTCGACGGTAATAGGCCGTGAGAATGTCCAGTTCACGCGATCGAGAGAGCGTCTCTAACTCGACAGCGATACCCTCGGCATCGCGTTCGAATAGCGACGTTGTCTCGGCGCGACCTCGCCAACGAAAATACGGCGCTATCGCTACCACGCCGACTCGCCGCAGCGCACCCAAGGCAATGCCGGTCGTCGATTGCCTGACTCTTCGCACCAACCCGGACTCGATGCTTTGCTGATTGGCTCCGTCATAGCCGAGCGCCAGCCCACTGTTCCAACTGCCGAGACCAAGTCCGACTACACCTTCGACGCGAGCCGTAGTTCGTTCGAGATCGCTGGCGCTCGTATCGAGCGTAACGAATGGGCCCGATGAATACGGTTGGAGAATGTTGGCGCGCGAGCCCTCGAGCATCCTGCGATCGGACGTGGCACGACCCAACAACGCAAGGCGCTTGGATGGAACCGACCAACCGGACGCCTCACCGTGCCATGACGATGTGGATGCAGGATCGAGTGGGCGACGGAGAGCTCCGGACTCGCGACGCATCGTAAGGCCATAGTTGGATCGGCTCTCGTTGATTTCGCCGCGAAGCCCTGCAGGGTTCCCGACGGTCCAGAAAACGCCAAATGGCGGTGATTCCTGGAGCGGCGCGATGCTCACGTTCAGTGCGTTTGGTAGCCTGGATGCCAAATCAGCCCGTGACGCCAGTGGCGACCAGGGATCAATCCACCGGGCGTTGGCGCCCGGGTGCGCGCTCTGTGCAACCAAAGCCCAGGGGAACACTGTGAGCATCGGGAGCGCCTCGAGGAATCTCACGTGCCGGGCAACGACATGGACACCTCCAACCCGAATCGCATCGGAGAGAAGAGGCGCGAGACCGTGGTGCGCCCGACATAACTACCCACGCGATCCAGCAAGTTGAACGCGTACATCGACAGCCTTCCGTCGCCCGGAAGACTTTTGCTGACCTGAAGATTCAGGAACCAGTCGACGGGACCTTTCTGTGGAACGACCAGCACGCCCGCGCGTGCGATCCGTAAGTCGTGGTACTCCGGTCGATTCCGTGAGTCCTCTGGAACCCGCGTCAGTTGCGCATCACGCGAAATGAAACCGGCGAAGCCAAGTGTGTCCGTCTCGCCGATGCTTTGACGCACTTCTCGGAGGAACAATTGCACGGTTCCGGTAACCACGAGACCAACTGCTGGCTGATGATGAATGACGCGCGTCGTGGTGACGAGGCGCTCCCCCGTTTGCGTGACATTCTCCCAGAACGGGGCACGCGCAACTCGCTCGTCGATCTGGAAATCCCCGAACGCGCTTCCGAAATCGGCCCCCCCGGCTCGCAGTTCGGTGCGATTCCAGGCAGCCTGTATCGCGACGCGTACGCGAAGCGCGGGGATCTCGGCGGTGACCACCGTGAGCTCGATTCCGCGTGTTCGCATGGTCACGTTGTTCGACGATCTGTCGACGAGGACAGGAATCGTGTCAGTGAAGTCTGCCGGCGACCGCACCTGAGGAGGCTGACCTGGTGCAATCGTCGCGCTATCGACCAGATAGCGATCGCGCAGAAGAAACATTGGATGCAGTTCGGTTCCCACGCCCTCACGTATGTTTTCCTTGTAGATCGACAATGAGGTCTGTCCTGCTTTCCAGAGATCGACTTCTATTCCAGCTTCCGCCTTGGTCGCCCGCGACATACCCAGGCGTGGATTGGTTCGTTCGAGTATCCGGGTGGTCAGGATCGTGCGTCGCTCCGCCGGATCGTTCGCGAACCAGTTGAAGTTCACCAGATCGTAGAATTGCGGCGGCGGTGCGACGCCGCCGAGATCTGGTAGCTTCGCGAGCGTTCCTGCGCCGACTCTCACTCGCCACCATTCCGCGGGAGCAATCTCGAGCTGGGCCCGTGGTTGAGGCATCTGGTCTCGCACGCGTGACAGGGTACCGTCGTGCATCAGGTCGACCCGGCCGCCCAACTGAAGGCTGAGCGCAGTGCCTCGAATGTGGCGCGTGAACCGATCGTCCACATAGACCGCGGTACGTAGAAGCGCCGGTAGACGATCGAACCGATACGGTCTGTCGTAGCCGTTGACGCTGTTGAACAGGACCTGCGGCGGGAACTCGATGTCGAACTCGTAACCCGGGCCGGTATTCCATTCACGTTGTATCTCCATTCCGGCGCGCAACGTTTGGTTGCTGCCGAATTGCCTCAAGAACTCCACGCGCGAATACACCTGCGTCGGTTCTCCAGTCACAGCGATGCGCGCGATGTACGACCCGCCGATGAAGCGGCCGTCCTGCATGCCATCGGTCAGTCGATCCGTGAAGGGAAGCGCACCGCGAATGCGCGGAGAGCTCGATGATGATTGCTGCTGCACCGTCTCATATGCAACCGTGGCATGGAGACTCGTCGCCTTGCCAATGTCCCAGCGCAGTCGTTCGGACAGATGCACGCCGCGGTCGCGGCTCCGCGAGGCGAAGTCCGGAGAGCGCGCCGTCGCCGGATTGTCGTCCAGCACCTGAAAGAATCCCAACCGACCATCGAGGCGGAGCCGTTCTGTTTGCACGCGGTGCGCGATCTGAGACGACACGCGCGTTCCGATGTTGTCGCGGAATCCCGGCGCTATTCGCGACCGGGCGACATTGACGAAGCCACTTAGTGCATTCCAATCGCCGAATTCGCGGCCCGTCACGCCGGTCAGCTCCAGAGAGTTGGCGTCGGCTCGTATCCGGACCTCGGGATCGATCGCTCCAGCGCGCGTGTCGACGATTATGACGCCCTGCGTCAGATCGCCAAATCTGGACGAAGGAATTCCGCGAATGACTTCCACGCGCTCTAGTGTGGACGCGGGTATTCGACGGAGATCGATTCCGCCTCCTGCGGCCGTCGCGAACTGCAGCTCGCCTCTGGCGCCGAGACTCTGCAGGTTGGCGTTGTTTGAGATCGGGACGCCATCCAGAATGATCTGCGTGCCGAACGAGGCGAGCGTCGAGGCGTTGGCTGCCGCCGCGGTTCCGGCGCTGGAGATCGCGCCGTCACCGACGGGGACGGCGCGGAGGCCGAACTGCTGCACGCCTTCGATTCCAGGCGGCTGAAGAATGGTTCCCGGCACGAGCTCCAGCACGCCGGCCAGACTCGCCGCAGTCTGGTTGCGGATGGCTTCTTCCCCGAGAACGGATGCAGTTCCCAGCTCGCCCCGCGCCCTGCCAGCTCGATCCTCGACAACCGATAGACCCTGTAGGCGGAGTGCGTTTCGGGCCAGCTGAATCACAACCCGCACGGTGTCAACCTGTACGACGAAAAGGCTGTGTCTGACGGGCGCAAACCCGATCTTCATTACGGAGAGCACTGCGGGACCCTGAGGCGCTCCGCCAATCGCAAATGATCCTAGCGCCCCGGAGCGAACACTCAACGCCATCCCTTCAATTGTCACGAGAGCACCCGACACGGGTTGGCCACTGACGGCGTCGACGACCTGGCCAGCGACGATCGAGGTCTGGGCCTCCAGCATGCGCGGGCAAAAGAGCAGCAAAACCGCAAAGACCCACGGGGCAACACAGTTAGCGTATCTGAAGATCGACCACCCCTTGACAGGGGCATCGGCGAGACTGCACGATAGGCATGCTTCATGGGAGGTCGACGTGTCAGGGCATGCAACCGCTTCCGGTATGGACCCCGGAGTTGAGAAGCCGCTGGCAATCCGCCGCGCACTGATCACTGCGACCCTCATAGCGCTGATCGTCGCGTGCGGGCTGGTTCTGGTCCTCGCTGGCCGGCTTCGCAACCTCTCGACGCAGTACGCTGAGCTCAGGCGTCGCGCCAGCCTGCCGTTCCCCGGTTTTGTCGTTCCCACGTTCAAGGGAGCCACAATGACGGGCGACTCGGTCACCGTCGGTGACATGCGTGGCACTCGTGGCGCACAAGTCTTGTTCGTTTTGAACACGCGCTGCCCCATTTGCAAAGCTACGATTCCCGCCTGGAATGCAATAGGAGATTCGCTCGGTGCGCTGCGGACGAACGCAACCGCAATGGGGATCTCGCTCGATAGCGTGGCGGAAACGAGGGCCTACGGCGTCGCCGAATCGCTTCGATATCCCGTCATAAGGTTTCCTGACACCAAACTCGCCGTACTCTTTCGGGCACTTGCGGTGCCGCAGACGCTGGTGATCGACTCACGCGGCGTGGTCGCTTTCGCGCGCATTGGCCCGCTGGACCCTGCCGCGATTGACTCACTCTTCACGGCAGTTGGCCAAGCCACAAGGTAGTCCCGTCTCTTCATTTCCCCGAGGCACCATGTCGAGAAAGCTCAGGATCGCAGCGCTCGGAGCAACGATGCTATTCGTCGCCTCTTCGCTTTTCATCGGGGCGCGCGTGGCCTTTGCACAACCGCAGAGCCTCATCTGCCACACGTACACGCAGACGCAGTCCCAATGCCAGACCTATTGCTTCGTCACTTACGGCCCGAATTGGAGCTTCCACTGGAACGAGGTGACCCTGTGTTGCCAGTGCATCTTCTAGCTTCTACCGCATTGAGCGTTGTCCCTCGGGGTGTCGGCGTCCGTCGACGTCGGCCCCGCTTTGAGGCGCAATGATCCTGGTGTATCGACGCGCATGCGGCAGGAACAGGCGCTCTATGCGATCAGATGCTACGAGGGTGTTTGGCGCCCTCGTTCTTGCCACAAGCGTGACCGGATGTTTGCAAGGAGTCGAACTCACCACGCCTCCGGCGAAGACGTCCGGCGAGCTCCGTTTTCACCTGCGAGCCGAATCGGAGGACGCCGCGACGGCTTCGGCTCTGGGCTGGCAAACCGGCATTCCGGCGGCCAGTCTCACGCTCAAGACCAGCGATTCGGCGACCACCGCCCTTGTTGCACAGACGAACGACGCCGGTCTTGCGACGTTTGCAAACGCTGAGGTCGGCCTCTTCCGGTCCGGCGCCACCCGTTGGCTCTCAGTCGATGAGCGCAGCCGGCTCATTCCAGGCGACGATGCCCTCGGCTTTTCGTTGATGCGTGCCAATATCGACGCGATCGCTGACGTTACCGTTCCCGTGAATGTACCAGCAAGCCGCCGGAGGACTCTGGTCATCAGCGAATTCTCATTCGCTCAGGCTAATGGGTATCAGTACGGCGGTTTCCTCGAGATCTTCAACAACTCGGATACTACTATCTACCTCGATGGCGTGATGCTCGCGCGTGCGTTCGACTTGGGAGAAGACTATCCAAACTTTCCCTGTTCCCTGTACGCTCACATCACCAACGACTCCACCAGTCTCTGGGCCCGCGAAATCGAAGAGTTCCCGGGCCGCGGCCACGACTATCCGCTGCTGCCCGCCGAAACGGCGGTCTTCGCAACGGACGCGATCGACCATCGTCCGCTCTGGAAACACGGCATCGATCTCAGCAACGCCACGTTCGAGTCCTTCGGCCGCGCTGACGTAGACAATCCAGCCGTGCCGAATACGATCAACCGGGGCACAGTCACCCAGGACCACGGGCTCAAGTTCTTCGGTCTTGCCAATGCAGTCGTTCTGATCCGGGCATCGGACGTCTCATCGTTTCAGAAATCCCCTGTCCCCGGATCGTCATTCGAGTGGTACCGTATTCCTGCCGCACAGGTCCTCGACGTTCTCTGGACTCGCTCCAGTTACACCGGCAGTCCGTACCCGCAATGCCCGAGACTCGTCTCTCCGCGCTTCGATCGGGACGGCGCTGACATGCGAGCTACGGACGAGAACGTGCAGGCAGGACTATCGATTTCGCGCCGAAAAATTCCGGAGCTATCGGCAACTCGCCCGATCCTGCAGCACACGCGAACCGGCAGGGCAGATTTCATTCTGACGCCTCGGACTCCCGGCTCGGTACCGTAGCGGTCACGCCAAAGGCGACCAACGGCGGGAAGAGGGAGCAATGGTTTTCTGTTCTCCGACCAGTGTGGCCTTGCGACGTTGCTGACCCCGACGTAACTCAGGCCCGAGTGTCCCACGTCCTCCCAACGCCTCATGCCACGCCCTGCCTCGCACATAGCGTTCGTTCTTGCCCTCGTCGTCGCCTCTCCCGTCGCCGGCCAAGCCACGGACACCGCCCGTCGCACCGCGCCCCAGAGCGACCTTCCGCTCATCCCCACGCGGCCCCTTCGCTTCACGACAGATGAAGGGACGTGGATGTCGCTCGACCTCTCGCCTGACGGCCGGACCATCGTCTTCGACCTCGTCGGCGACCTCTACACCCTCCCGATCGCCGGTGGCCAGGCGACACGCATCACGAGCGGATCCGGATTCGACGGGCAGCCGCGCTTCTCGCCCGATGGCCGCTCGATCGTCTTCGTCAGCGATCGGTCAGGAAGCGAGAATCTCTACCTCGCCGATCCGGACGGTCAGAATATCAAGCCGCTCACAACCGGGCGCGGCCAAGCATACATCTCGCCGGACTGGACTCCTGACGGTCAGTACATCGTCGTAACGCGCGGCGGAGATCTCTGGCTGTACCACCGCGGCGGTGGAAGCGGGCTGCGTCTCACCGGACAAACGGCCGCCGCACCCGCTGCTGGAGGCCCGGGCGGCGGCACCGCGCCCACGAACTTCATGGGGGCCTCCGTGGCACCCGACGGCCGCTACATCTACTCGGGCGCGCGCACCGGCCCAGCCGGCTACAACCAGATGATGTCGTCCACCCAGGTCGTGATGTACGATCGCGAAACCGGACGCGTCTCGGCGCGCACCCAAAACCTCGGCACCGGCTTCCGCCCCGCGATCAGCCCCGACGGTAAGTGGCTGGTCTATGGTTCGCGTCGCATGGCCGTGACCGGGCTCGTGCTGCGTGATCTGGCCTCCGGCGACGAGCGCTGGCTGGCGCAGGACATCCAGCGCGACGACGTGGAGTCGCGCGGCTCGCGCGACCTCCTCCCGGGCTACTCGTGGACGGCGGACTCGAAGGGCATCGTCCTTGCGCACCACGGGAAGATCTGGCGCATGGACGTGGGCACCGGCGCGCAGACGCCTATCCCGTTCACGGCGCAGGTGGACCAGCTGATCGGCGACCTGGTTCGCTTCGAGTACCCGATTAACGATTCGGTGCTCACGGTACGACAAGTCCGTGGCGCGCGTCCCTCGCCCGACGGGCGCCGTCTGGTGTTCTCGGCGCTCGACCATCTCTGGATCATGGACCTGCCGTCCGGCACTCCGCGGCGGCTGACGAGGGCAGCAGAGGGTGAACATGGCCCCGCATGGTCGCCCGACGGTCGGTCCATCGCCTACGTGACCTGGACCGAGGAAGGCGGCGAGATCATGCGCGTCTCGCCAGATGGCGGCACGCCGCAGAAAGTCACGACGCAGACCGCGTACTACGACGACATCGCATGGTCGCCGGACGGCACGCGCATCGTTGCCCAGCGCGCTCCGCGCACGCAGCGCGCGATCGTCAATGACGAGATCAACCCGAAGCTGGTGCTCACCGACCTCGTCTGGCTCTCTGCGACGGGTGGGCCCGCCACGTTCATCACCACGCTCACGAACGCAGGCCGACCGCACTTCAGCTCCGATGCGGGCCGCATCTGGTACCACGAGGGGAGTGATGGCCTGGTCTCCGTGCGCTGGGATGGCACCGATCGCAAAGCGCACCTGCGGATCACGGGCTTTCAGGCGCCCGGAGCCGGACCAAACGCACAACCCCGCCAGGCGTCGGAAATGTTTGTGTCGCCGGACGGACAGCGCGTCGTGGCCGTCGTGGACAACAGGATCTTCGCGGTACCGCTGCCGCTGACCGGTGGTGCAACGCCAAGCATTTCGGTGCAACAGCCGACGGGTGGCGCGGTTCCATTCCGCCGCCTGTCGCGCATCGGCGGGGACTGGCTCGGGTGGCGCACCGACTCGCGCGGCGTGTACTGGTCCATGGGCCGGGCCTTCTTCCAGTACGATCTGGCCCGGGCAGATTCACTTGCCGCTGACTCGGCGGCGCGCTCCCCTGCGCGCGCTGGCGCCGGCGGCGGTGGTGGTGCTGGTGCTGGTAGTGGTCAGGCGGCAGCACCGGCGCGGCCCATCTATGAGCCCGCGCGGACCGACGTAGCGATCACGGCGACCAAGGATCGGCCAACGGGAAGCGTCGTCCTGAGGGGCGCACGCATCATCACGATGAAGGGCGAAGAGGTCATCGCACGCGGCGACGTTCTGGTCACCGGCAACCGCATCGTCGCCGTCGGATCGAGCGTAGGCGTCCCGGCGGGAGCCCGCGTGATTGACGTCTCCGGAAAGACGCTGATGCCGGGGCTCGTTGACGTTCACGCACACATGTGGCCGCAATGGGGCGTGCACTCGCCGCAACCGTACATGTACACGGCCAACCTCGCCTATGGCGTCACCACCACACGCGACCCGCAGACGTCACAAGCTGACGTGGTGAGCTACGGAGACGCGGTGGACGTGGGGCAAATGATCGGCCCGCGGATCTACGCGACCGGCCCGGGGATCTTCGCTCAAGACGACGTCGGCAGCGCCGACGACGCCAAAGACGTCATGAAGCGGTACTCCGAGTTCTATCTCACCGAGACCATCAAGCAGTACATGGCCGGCGACCGTCGCCAGCGGCAGTGGATCGCGATGGCGGCGAAGGAACAGCGCATCACACCGACGCTCGAGGGCGGGCTCGACTTCAAGAAGAACATGACGGAGGCGATGGACGGCTACGCCGGGATCGAACACACCCTCCCGATCGCGCCGATGTACAAGGACGCCATCCAGCTCTTTGCGCAGAGCGGCACGACGTGGACGCCCACGCTGCTCGTGCAATACGGCGGGCCTTGGGCCGAAAACTGGTGGTACGAGAGCTACGATATCCTGGCCGACCGCAAGCTCGCGCGGTTAACGCCGTTCACGGAACTCGAGCGACGTGGCCTCCGCCGGCCGCAGTGGTTTCGCGAGAGTGAGTACTCCTTCAAGCTCTTCGCGGAACAGGCAAAGAAGCTCGTCGAGGCCGGCGGGCGCGTGGGACTGGGCGGCCACGGGCAACTCCAGGGCCTTGGTGTGCACTGGGAGCTTTGGACCATTGCCAGCGGCGGAATGAAACCGATGGATGCACTCCGGGTCGGGACGACCTTCGGCGCCGAAGCGATCGGGCTGGAGAAACAGCTGGGCTCGATCGAGGTTGGAAAGCTGGCGGACATTCTTGTGCTGGACGCCAACCCGCTGGAGAACATCCGCAACACCAACACCATCCGCTACGTGATGAAGAACGGGCGCGTCTATGACGGCAACACGCTGGCCGAGGTCTGGCCGCGTCAGCGTGAGATGCCGCGGCAGTGGTGGATGACCAATGACGTGACGCCAGCTCCCGCGCGCTAGAATGGCTGATGAAGAAATCGGAGGGATCTCGGGGGTTCCGAGATCCTAGGACGACTTGCCAGCGTAGGGCACCAGCAGGTCGAACTTCCGCATATCCCACGCCGCGGTCGGACACCGCTCAGCGCAGAGACCGCAGTGAAGGCAGACGTCTTCGTCCTTCACCATCACGCGCTTGGTCTGCGGCAGTTCGCCTGACACGAAGATGTCCTGCTTCAGATTCGTGGCCGGCGCCATGAGTCGCGTGCGGAGGTCCGTTTCGTCGGTACCGTCGGTCGTGATCGTGAGACAATTCACCGGACACACATCCACGCACGCGTCGCACTCGATGCAGAGTTGGTCGGTGAAGTGCGTCTGGATGTCGCAGTTGAGACAGCGCTGCACTTCCGTCGCCGCCTGCTCCGGCGTGAAGCCAAGCTCCACTTCGGTGTTGAGGCTCGCGAAGCGCTCCTTGAGTCCCGCGTGCGTCATCTTGCTCCGCGCCGCGGCATTGTAGTCGTTGCTGTAGCTCCACGAGTGCATGCCAACCTTCGCGCTGACGAGGTTCATCCCGTACGCGGGACGCTCCGTGAGCGGCTTGCCCTGACAATGGTTGTCGACGGAGATGGCAGCCTGGTGCCCGTGCTCCACGGCCCAGATGATGTTCTCGGGTCCCCACGCGGCGTCGCCGCCGAAAAAAACTCCCGGGCGCGTGGACGCCATCGTCTTCTTGTCGACGACCGGCATGTCGTCCTTGAACTCGATGCCCAAGTCGCGCTCCATCCACGGGAACGCGTTGTCCTGGCCGATCGCGAGGATCACGTCGTCGCACGGGATGATCACCGTGTCGATCACCGTGCTCTTCTGCTTGCCGTTCTCCTCGATCCACTTGAGGCGCTCGAACTCCATGCCCACGAGCTTGCCGTTCTCCATGACGAAACGCTTGGGCGCGTGGTTCTCCACGATCTCGACCTGCTCTTCTTCCGCGTCTTCGAGTTCCCACGGACTGGCCTTGAAGTATTTCCGTCCGCGTCGCGCGATGACTTTGACAGCCTTGGCGCCGAGTCGTTTCGAGGTGCGACAGCAGTCCATCGCGGTGTTGCCCACGCCGATTATCAACACCTTCTCGCCGATTGCCTTCACGTGGTCGAAGTGCACGTTCGCCAGCCACTCGATGCCGATGTGGATGCGATCCTTCGCTTCTTCGCGGCCGGAGATTTCCAGATTCTTGCCCTTGGGCGCGCCCGTGCCGACGTACACCGCGTCGTAGCCTTCGTCGAGCAGCTTCTTCATGCTCGTGACGGGCGTGTTCCACTTCACCTCGACGCCCATGTCGAGGATGTAGCCGATTTCCTCGTCGAGAACTTCTGCTGGCAAACGGAATGATGGGATGTTGATCCGCATCAGGCCGCCGGCCTTCTTGTTCTTCTCGTAGATCACGACCTCGTAGCCCAGCGGCATCAGGTCGTTGGCAACCGTCAGCGCCGAGGGACCCGTTCCGATCAGCGCGACGCGCTTGCCGTTCTTGCGGCCCGCCTTGGGCAGGAACTCGGTGACGTCGTCACGGTTGTCCGCTGCGACACGTTTTAGCCGACAAATCGCGACGGGTTTTCCGTCAACGCGATCGCGCCGGCACGCGGGCTCGCACGGTCGGTCGCACGTGCGGCCGAGGATGCCCGGAAAGACGTTGGACGCGCGGTTGAGGAGGTACGACTCCGTGTACTTGCCCTGCGCGATGAGCCGGATGTACTCCGGCACGTTGGTGTGGGCCGGGCAGGCGTACTGGCAGTCGACAACCTTATGGTAGTAGTGCGGATCGGAGACGTTCGTCGGACGCATGGTCGAAGGCTACACAAAAAGGCGTCCGTCCGCGATGTACGAGTCCGCGGCACCTCCTACGCTATCTGCGCCGCTCCTGACATCCGGGGGAGTTCGATGGCGTCGAGCAGCCTGTGCAACTCGGCCGCGGACTTGGGGCGCTTGTCGCGGTCCTTTTCCAGAACCAACATCACCAAGTCGGACAAGGCCGCCGGCACGTCCGGAAACACATCACGCGGGGGTTTGGGAACCTCCTCCAGCACCCTGCTGATCAGCACGATCGCCGAATCAGCCGTGATCGGCACCCGACCCGTCAGACACTCATATAGTACGGCGCCGGTGGAATAGAGATCGGCTCGCGCGTCCAGCTCGTCGCCCAAGAGCTGCTCGGGCGCCATGTACTCGGGCGTGCCGACGACCATGCCGGCCTCGGTGTGCCCGGATTCCTTGGGCCGCGTTGCCAGGCGCGCGATGCCGAAGTCCATGACCTTCAGCACTCCGTCGGATTGCACAACCATGTTCTGCGGCTTGATGTCGCGGTGGATCACGCCCTCGTCGTGCGACACCTCGAGCGCGCGGCACAACTGCTTCGCGATCGGGAGCACAATGCTCGCCGGAAGGCGGCCACGCTCCTTGATGAGATCCTTGAGCGACTTGCCCTCGACATACTCCATCGAGATGTAGTAAACGCCGCTGATTTCGCCGAGGTCGTACGTCCGCACCACGTTCCGGTGCGCGATCTTGCGCGCCAGCTTGATCTCGCTCTTGAAGCGCTCCAGCGCGTTGGGATCGGCCGACACCATCTCGGGCTTGAGGGTCTTGATGGCGAGCACTTCGCCCAACTCTCTGTCGTTGGCCTTGTAGACCATGCCCATGCCGCCAACGCCGAGCACGCTTTTTATCTCGTAGCGCGTGCCGAGCATCTTGCCCGGCGCGAGTACCGTCATGTTGGCCATTCCGGCGGGGATCTTGAGCGTCGCATCCTGATTCGCTGCCGCAAGCGCCTGCGTGCGGGCGCCCGACACGGACGCGCCGAGGAAGTCCACCAGCGCCTGCTTCTCTTTGAGGTCCGCCAGCAGGCGACGGAACGCCGAGGCCAGGGTGCCGATTTCGTCGCGTCCACCCTCGGGAATCTCCGCCTGATAGTCGCCCTCGGCCGCACGACGCGCGGCCTCCGCGAGCGCGGTCACTGGACGTACGATCTGACGCGCACTGAAGCCGGTGATAATGAGCGCGAGCACCAGCCCCCCGGCACCGGCCATCAACAAGGTGTTGCGGAGATCCGTGAATCCGGCCGCCTCGAGCTGTTCGTCCAGGGATCGCACAACAACGAAGCCGCCGATGGCGTTGCCAGAGGCACTTCGCAGTGCCGCGTGCAGGCCGACATACCGGCCACCACCGACTTCCATTTGATCCCTCGACGTGGTGTCGTCGTCGGCCGCCTGCACATGGCGCTGGGCAACGGCAACCAACGCATCGAGCATCTTCCGGGCTTTGCCGTTCGCTGCTGCGACCCGGGTGGAGTCGTCCCGGTCCAGGACATAAAAGAGGAGTTGCTCGTCGTCCGTCTGGGCGGTAGCGATTTGCGCCAGCGAGTCGGTCACCTCGCGCGCGGCCATGAGCGCGCCAATGATCCGGCGGCCGGCGCCCTCGACTGGCACCGCCACCAGCTGGATGAGTACTGAATCACCTGCCACCCCAAAGCCCGTCGTGTTCCTGCCTTCCAGCGCTCCGCCGATCAGCGGTGAACCCGACAGCGTATCCGGAGGCGCCGACGCGTCGTCGCTCTTGGCGCGCCGCACACCCTCGCGACTCACCAGTTGCACCCAGCGCGCCCCGGTCTGCTCAACGGCGGTCTGGACGTAGTCCAGGTACTCGGCGTCCTGCGCTTCGATACTGGCGCGATACACCGGATTGTCGGCATACGCTCTGAGCCGCCCTTGCAGCATACCGCTCTCGCGAGCGAGGAGATCCGTCACGGTCTGCTGTGCCGAGGATAACCCGGTGGCCAGTGAGATTTGGGCCGCGCTCTGAGCAGCGCGCTGCGTCAGCGCCAAAGCAATGACCAGCACCAGCACCACGATCACGGCGGAGGTGGCGAAGATCCGTGTGGTAAGGCCCACTCGCGGCAACGCCATGCTAGTACCGATCTCCCGTGGCGCTGGTGTAGTCTTTGCCGGTCTTGTTCTTGTGCTGGACGTACTTGTATGACCGCGCGTCGAGGGCGACACGCCGATCGGCCACACCCGCAGCGCCGACCGTGATGTCCTGCGTCACCAGTGTGGTGCGATCGTGCCACACGTTCAGCTTGTACTGTCCGGGCGGAACGTTCTCGACCGTGAACCGACCGTCGTTACCCGCTTGTGTGTAGAGCGAAGTCTTGAGCGTGATGATGAATGCCGTCATCCGCGGATGAACGTTGCAGTAGATCGGATACACACCGGCTTCCTTGAAGGTCTGGTCCTTTGTCTTTCCGCGACCGTACGATCCGGTGTCGAATCCGCCGTTCGTCTTGGAGAATACGTTGTGGCTGAAGGGATCCTGGTTCGGGAACTCGATCTTGCTGCCTTCGGTGATGACGCGCACGCGCGGCGAGAACTGGCGAGATTGCAGGGCAATGATCGTGTTCGTCACGGCGAGCTTGGAGGCACGCGCCCCGGAGGTTACCGCCGGCTCAAGGAACACGACGACGTTTTGAAGATCTTCGGCCACCTCTCCCGGACGCTCCTGAATCGTGACCTGCCCACTCACAGACGCGACCATCTGCGGCGCTCACGTCACACCCGTCCCGACCAAAGCGGCGACGACGCCCGCGACTCCCGACATTGAACGCATGCTCATCGTACCCCTCCCTTCATTGAAACGGACATGACCAAACAACGAATCTATGTGACGGCGGCTCTGCTGCTATCGCTGTCGGCGGCCACACGGGCTCAGACGCGCACGGACACCTTGGCCGTCCGGCTCCAGCGTGCCGAGGCCGCAATCGAAACGTTGCAGAAGCAACTCGCCGAGCAGGCTGATCAAGGCGTGAAGAGCCGGTCGCGCGTGGACGTGGAGATCTTCGGGCGCGTGCTCATGAACGGCTTCGCCAACACCCGGCGCGTGAACAACGTCGACAACCCGCAGTTCGTCCGGCCCGATACAATCGCCGGATTTCCGGCGCGCGGCGTGGGAATGGCAATGCGCCACACCCGGCTCGGCGTTGCCGTACGCGTTCCCGAGGTGTGGAACGGCGCGTTCACAGGCGACATCGAAGTGGATTTCTCCGGCGGCCAGCAACCATCGAGCGGTGGGCGAACGTTTCCGCTGATGCGCCTCCGCACAGCGCGCGGAATCGTGCGCTGGAACCACGCCGAGCTGCTGATCGGACAGGAATCGCCGCTCGTGAGCGGCCTCAATCCGGTTTCGCCGTCGGCGGTTGGAACGCCACTCTTCGCTGCGTCCGGAAACCTGTGGCTGTGGCTCCCGCAGGTTCGCTTCGGGATCGACGCCGGCAGCCGTGTCAAAGTCGGGTTCCAGGTCGCCGCACTCGCGCCAACGAGCGGCGACGCGGTCGGCGTGTTCGAGACCGATAACGACTTGGCCGAACGCTCGCAGCGTCCGTACCTGCAGGACCGCGTGTTTGCTCGTTGGGGCAACGACCTCGTGCGTGAGATCGGCTGCGGATACCACATCGGCTGGCTCGCACCGACGACGAGCGCCGCGCTCGTTCAGTCAGACGCCATCACGTGCGATTTCATGTTGCCGGTCATCGACATGATCGAGCTTCGCGGCGAACTCTTCAGCGGTGACGCGATCCGCGGATTGGGTGGCGGAGGTGTCGGGCAGAACCTGACCGCGGCCGGCGCGGCAGTCCCGACGCAGGGCGGCTGGGCGCAGATCAACTTGAGGCCGACCGCAACCTGGCGCGTCGGTGCAAGTTGCGGCACCGATCAACCAAACGTTGTCGTCACACGCCAGCGCAATGACTCGTGCGCAGGATATGCCATTGTGCGCCCGAGCGGGCCGATCTTCATCGGCTTCGAATTCCGGCGCACTCGCACGAGCTACGCGACCGCGCGTTTCGTGAACGACCACGTGACCTTGGCGGCCGGCTTCGAGTTGTGATCATGGTGGTGTGTGGTCGCGCAACAACACATTTGTGATGGCGGGCTGACATGCGGGCGATCAGAAACGTCTGTCTTGGACTGTCGATCCTTGTAGCCGCATGCGGCGGTGGTGAATCTGCGGCGCCGACGAACAACAATCTCGGTGGTGGTGGCGGGGGAGGCGGCGGGGGAGGTGGCGTCACGACGACTCAGGTAAGCGTCGGCGACAACACCTTCACGCCCCCTGCGATCGTAGTGTCACCCGGTTCGTCGGTGACATGGACTTGGTCGACGGCCACGACGCACAACGTCACGTTCAGCACATCCGGCGTCACGGGGTCGGCCGACATCAGCGGCATGGGGGCAGTGTTCACCAAGCCTTTCCCCACAGCGGGCACGTTCGGCTACGTATGCGGGCTCCACCCGGGCATGATCGGAAGCGTGAAGGTCGAGTAGCTCGTCAGACGGCGACGACGGCGGTGACCTTGATCCCGCCGTTCGTGGTGTGAAATAGTTCGCGCGTTGTGAGTTTCGTCTCCGCCGTGAGGCGCGGCTGCGCTGAGTACAGCGCCACGCGCCAACCCGCGAACCGCGCGCGCGCGATATTGCCCAGTTGGGCATAGAGATTCCTCACGTCGGACTTAGGGGACGCGCGCACGCCGTACGGCGGATTGGTTGCGATGAGCCCGACGGTTGAGCCGTGCGCATCCGCCGCCGAGAGCGCCAGCTTCGAGAACTGGATGTCAGCCGCTACACTTGCGCGTTCGGCGTTGGCGATTGCGGACGCGACCGCCCCTGCGTCGCGATCGGAGCCCACGATTACGACGGGCGACGTCGGTCGTTCGGCCGCCCGGGCCTCCCCCACCAGTGTCATCCAGACGGCGCGGTCCGCGCCGGGCCAGTGCAGCGCCGCGAACGACCGCTTGATGCCCGGCGCGATGCGCCGCGCGATCAGCGCGGCTTCGATCGGAATCGTGCCCGAGCCGCAGAACGGATCGAGCAGTGGTGTGTCGCCAGTCCAATCCGCTGCGATAAGCAATGCGGCCGCGAGCGTCTCGCGAATCGGCGCCTTCCCGATCGCCTGCCGGTAGCCCCGCATGTGCAGCAGTTCTCCAGATGCGTCTGCGCTGATTTCGAATTCGTCGCGTATCACCCGCACGACGAACAGCTGACTGCGCTTGGAACTTGGGTCTTGGGTCTTGGGTCTTGGGTCTTGGGTCTCGCTTCTGATCGCGCCTACGAGCCTCTGCTCGATCGCTCCGGTGTGGATGAGCTTTGACTTCTTCGAGGTAACGGCGAACTCCGCGGCCACACCTGGAGCGAGGTAGCGCGCCCAATTCACCCGCTGCGCATGTCGCTCCAGCTCAGCGAAAGTTGTCGCCTCGAACTTCGCAACGCGCACCAGTACCCGCGTCGCCGACCGCAGCCAGAGATTCGCGCGCATCACGCTGCGCTCGTTTCCGCGCCAGCTCACGCCGCCAGGTTCAGCCCGCGGCTGTTCCCCCAGGGCGCGCAACTCCCGCGCGACGATCGGTTCCAGTCCCGGCGCGGCGACGGCGAAGCAGGTGAACAGCTCTGTAGCCAAGGAGCGCGGCGAAGACGCCGAAGTACACGAGGGGAAAGAACGAATCCTTCTTGACAGCCCAAAGGTAGTGAATGGTCGCAGCCACAGCCGCGACATAGACCAGCTTGTGCACCTTCGCCCACCGCGCGCCACCGAGTTTCCGCACCGACCAGTTCGTGGACGTCGCCGCCAGCGGGAGCAGGACCAGGAACGTCGCCATCCCGACGAAGATGTATTTGTGCTTGATCACCTCGTCCCACATCGCGGCCCAATCGAAAAACCAGTCGATGGCGACCCACATGACGAGATGCAGGCACGCGTAGAAGAACGTGAACAGGCCGAACATCCGTCGGTACTTCGCCAGCGGCCCGAGGTCGAGAAGCTGTCGCAGCGGTGTGACCGCCAGCGTGATGGCCAGGAACCGGATCGTCCACAGTCCGGTCTCGATCTGAAGCGCGCGAATCGGGTTGGCACCCAGGTCCGTGAGACCGCCACCCCTCGCGCCGGTGATGACCTGGTACGTGTTCCACGCCAGCCAGGCGGCCGGCAGGACACATAGCGCGAACACCAGCGGCTTGATCCGCGGAAGGACCGCTGCGACTCGATTCGTCATTTCAGCATGTCATCCCGAGCGCAGCGTCTGTCATCCCGAGCGCAGCGTCTGTCATCCCGAGCGCAGCGAGGGATCTGTAGTTCATAACTGCAGATTCCTCGCTTCGCTCGGAATGACAGACTCCTAGTAGTTCTTCCGCAAATCCAACCCTGAGTACATCGATGCCACCTGCTCCGCGTAGCCGTTGAACATCAGGGTGCGGCGGCGCCGGAACTCGCCGATGCGGCGTTCGCTCGCCTGCGTCCAGCGCGGGTGGTCCACATCGGGGTTCACGTTGGCGTAGAACCCGTATTCGCTCGGGATCGAGATGTTCCAGGTGGTCGGCGGCTCCTTGTCGACGAACGAGATCCGCACGATCGACTTGATGCCCTTGAAGCCGTACTTCCACGGGACAACGAGGCGGATCGGCGCGCCGTTCTGGTTCAACAGCGGTTTGCCGTAGAGCCCGGTCGCCATGATGGTGAGCGGGTTCATCGCCTCGTCCATACGCAGACCTTCGACGTACGGCCACGGCAATATCGGCGAGCGCTGGCCCACCATTTCCTTCGGTCGCACCACCGTCTCGAACGCCACGTACTTCGCGCTTGGCAGCGGCTCGAACCGGCTGAGCATCGCCGCCAGCGGAATGCCCTGCCACGGGATCACCATGCTCCAACCTTCCACGCAGCGCATGCGATACGTGCGGTCTTCCACCTTGTGCGGCTTGACGAGATCCTCGAAGCCGTAGTCGCCCGGCTTTTGGCAGAGGCCACCGACCTTCACCGTCCACGGCTTGGGCTTGAACGGACCGGAGTTCGCCTTGGGATCTTCCTTGTCGGTGCCGAATTCGTAGAAATTGTTGTAGCTCGTCACTTCCTCGAACGTATTCGGCGCATCGTCCTGTTCCGTCGACGCGAACACGGCACCCATGCGACCCACCACCGGCGCCGCCGGTCCGGTCGCGACCACCAGCGCTCCCACGCTGCCGATGCCGACCTTCTTCAGGAAGTCTCGCCGCTTGAGATAGGCGCCCTCAGGCGTGATTTCCGATGACGGTATGTGAAACGTGCGCTTCTTGATGATCATGTGACCTGAACCCGCGGAGAGGCGTTTTGGTTCCCGTGGTACATCGGTCCATCTGGCGGACAGTTTAGCGCGTTCCGCGAACCGCCGCATCCGCAGTAAGTTCGTCCCGTGGACTTCTTCGACTTCCTCGACAAGCGGTATTTCGGCTCGTCGGTAACGCGGTGGCTTCTGGCGCTTGCGGTGCTGTTCAGCACGTACGTGGTGCTGACCGTGCTTCAGCGCTGGATGAAACGCCGCGTCGGCAAGTTCGCGCAGCGCACCGCCACGACGTGGGACGACCTCCTCGTCGAGATCATCAGCCGCACGCGCTGGTTCTTCCTGATTGCGATCTCGCTGGCGACCGCGGCGCTGCTCATCCCCGCGAACAAGCGATTTGACGGTGTCCTGCGCGCGGCCCTGGTGGTGGCGAGCCTGCTTCAGACTGGCGTGTGGGGCAACGGCATCATCGCGTTCTTCTCGGAACGCTACTCGCGGCTCAAAACGGCAGGCGATGTGGCGTCGCGCGCCACCGTGTACGCAATCGGCTACGGCGCGCGCATCGCGCTCTGGGTCATCCTCATTGTCTCGGGCCTTGGCTTCTTCAACGTCGAGATCAAGGGCCTGCTCGCGGGTCTCGGGATCGGCGGCGTCGCCGTCGCGCTCGCTGCGCAGAATGTCCTCGGAGACTTGTTCGCCGCTGTCGCCATCGTGCTGGACCGGCCGTTTGTCGTCGGGGACTCGATCGCAACCGAAGGCTTCGAGGGTGACGTCGAGGAGATCGGCCTCAAGACCACGCGCATCCGCAGCGTGAATGGTGAGCAGATCGTCGTCGCCAACAATGACCTGCTCAAGAGCCGGATCCGCAACTACGGCCGCATGCTCCAACGGCGATCGGCGTTCCACTTGGACATCGCGCACGGCACGCACCCGGATTCCGTCTCGAGAATCCCCGAGATCATTCAGGCGATTGTCGAAAAACAGCCGCAGACGCGATTTGACCGCTGCCATTTCCTCTCGTTCACCGACTCGGCGTTGCGCATCGAGGTCGTGTACTTCGTCCTCGAGCGCGACTTCCGGAAGTACGCCGACGTGCAGCAGGCCATCAATCTCGACATCCTGCGGCGCTTCGCCGCCGAAGGCATCACTTTTGCATTCCCGTCGCGGACCGTAATTCTGCGCGGTGACGTCAGCCCTTCAATTGCCGAACGCACATGAGCGCACGCAAGGTCACGTTTTACCGCTGGGACGACATGCCACGCGAGAAGGTCTCGCCGATGCTGGAGCGCCGGCTCGTCACCGGCGATCGGATGATGCTGGCGCACGTGTACCTCAAGAAGGGCTGCATCGTGCCGCGCCATCAGCACGACAACGAGCAGCTCACCTACATTCTCGAAGGCGGCCTCAAGTTCTGGATCGGTGAAAACGAGACGGAAGTCGTCACCGTGCGCGCCGGCGAGGTGCTGCATATTCCTTCGATGGTCTGGCACAAGGCGGAAGCACTGGAAGACACGCTCGACGTCGACGTGTTCAGCCCGCCGCGACAGGACTGGATCGACAAGACCGATTCGTATCTCCGCCGCTGACCGACCGCCACTTCATCAATCATGGAATTCGGACTGAAGGGAAAGGTCGCCGTCATCTGCGCAGCGTCCAAAGGGCTCGGCCGCGCCGTCGCACACGAGCTCGCCGCTGAGGGCTGCAGCATCGTGATGTGCGCACGCGGCGAAAAGGCGCTGAACACGGCGCGCGACGAAATCGCCCGGGCGACCAAGGCCAAGACACTCGCCGTAGTCGCCGACGTGTCCAAGCTCGACTCATTGGACAAGATTGCCACGCAGGCGATCGAACGTTTTGGCCGCGTCGACATCCTCGTCAACAACGCCGGCGGTCCGCCGAGCGGACCGTTCGAAAAGCACAACTGGACCGAGTGGCAGAACGCTGTTGAGTTGACGCTCCGCAGCTGCGTAGAGCTGACGCGCCGGCTCATGCCCGGAATGCGCGAGCGCCGCTGGGGCCGGATCCTCAACATCACGTCCATCGCCGCCAAGCAGCCTGTGGACGGGCTCATGCTCTCGAACTCCATTCGCGCGGCAGTCACGGGGTGGGCACGGACACTCGCGAATGAAGTCGCTCGCGACAACATCACCGTCAACAACATTCTGCCGGGCTTCACCCGAACCGAGCGCGTGCAAGAGCTGAACGAAGCGTCTGCGCAGCGCGAAGGACTCACGGTCGAGGAAATCGAGCGCAAGACCGAGGGCCAGATCCCGATGCGCCGTATGGCCGAGCCCGAAGAGTTCGCGGCGGCCGTGGCATTCCTGGCCAGCGAGCGCGCCAGCTACATCACCGGCCAGTCGATCGCCGTGGACGGCGGGTGGATCCGCAGTCTCCTCTAGCTTCCAGACGGCGAACTACGAATCAACAACAAAACAGCTGAGAACTGCATGATAGGGCGCGTTTTCTTCTCTGCAGTTCTCTGCTGTTCTCGTGTGAATTCGTAGTTGGGCAGTTGGCGTTAACCGACGGTCTTGGAAAATCGGCGGACGCTCAAGAAGATCACGCCGACGGCGAATGCGACGAGGACGAGCGCCTCTTGCCACATCGCCGCCAACCCGGCTTCCCGCAGCAGAATTCCGCGGAGGATCTTGAGGTAGTGCGTCAGCGGCAGGAACGCGCCGATCCACTGCGCCGCTTCCGGCATCGCCTCCCGCGGGAACATGTAGCCGGACAACAGGATGTTCGGCAGCATGAACAAGAAGCTCATCTGCATCGCCTGCGCCTGCGTTTGCGCCACCGTCGACACGAACAAGCCGAGTCCCAGGTTGGCGACGATGAACGCCGCGCTCAGCACATAGAGAAGTGGCAGGCTTCCGCGCAGCGGGATGTCGAACAGCACCCGCCCGAGCGTCAGGATCACGGACATCTGCACGTAGCCCACCAATGCGAACGGCGTGATTTTGCCGAGCATCAGCGACGTCTTGGTGATCGGCGTGACGACCAGCTGCTCCAGTGTCCCGCGCTCCCGTTCGCGCACGATGGCCATGCTCGTGATCACGATGAGCGTAATCGAGAGCAGCAGGCCGACCAGTCCCGGAACGATGTACGATGAGCTCTTGAGCGCCGGGTTGTACCACGGCCGCACGCGCACCTCGACCGCTGGCCGCCCGCTCGCACTCATGCGCGCCGCCGCGATCGAGGCGGCGCCAATCGCAGCCGATGACGCCAGCGGATCCGCCGCGTCCACAATCATCTGGGCCTGCGCGCCGCGTCCGCGCTTCAGGTCGTGCGCGAAACCCGGTGGAATGACCACGGCGGCGCGGATCTCGCCCGCCTGAATCATCTCGCGAATCTCGTCGCGGCTCTCCACCGATCCCACAATGTCGAAGTTCCCCGTGTTCTTCATGATGTCCACGAGGTTGCGGCTTTGGGCGCTTCGCGATTCGTCCAGCACGATCGTGGGCAGGTGCCGCACTTCGGTGCGAATCGCGTAACCAAAGAGCGCCAGTTGAATCGCCGGCAGACCCACCATCATCGCGACCGTGAGCCGGTCGCGGCGCATCTGAATGAACTCCTTCTTCACCATCGGCCAGAACGGCGAGCGGCGCAGCTTGGCGAACATCACCGCGCCCCGGCCATTCGCTGCTCGTCCCTTTCCTGCAACTGGATGAACACGTCTTCGACGCTCATGGCGCCGAACTGCTTCGTCACCTCGTCCGGCGTGCCCAGCGCGATCAGATGCCCGCGCGACATGAACGCCAGGCGGTCGCACCGCGCTGCCTCATCCATGTAGTGCGTCGTGACCAGGATCGTCGTGCCCCGGCGCGCCATCGTGTGAATGATCTCCCAGAAACGCTTGCGCGACGCAGGGTCGACTCCCGCCGTCGGTTCGTCCAGGAACACCACGGGCGGCTCGTGCGCCGTCGCGCACGCCAGGGCCAGACGCTGCTTCCACCCGCCACTCAGCGTGCCGGCGTACTGGTTCGCGCGTTCTTCCAACCCCAGCTCCTTCACCAGCGCCGCGATGCGCTCCGCGCGCGCGTCGCCGTACAACCCGTAGATGGCGCCGTAGAAGTTGATGTTCTCCAGCACCGTGAGATCGTCGTACAGCCCGTACCTCTGCGACATGTAGCCGATCTTCTGGCGCACCTGCTCACCCTGCGTGCCGACGTCGAAGCCCGACACGGTCGCCGCGCCCGCGGTCGGCTCGAGCAGTCCACAAAACATGCGGATCGTCGTCGTCTTGCCGGAGCCGTTCGGGCCCAGCAGGCCAAAGACCTCACCGCGTTTCACCGCAAGCGTGAGACCCTCCACCGCGACCAGCGGACCAAACGATTTCCTCAGCGCGCGCGCATCGATCGCGGGAGCGCCATTCGCGGTGGTCACGGCCGCGAGCCCATCGAGATCGTCGAGATCGTCGAGATCGTCACGGTGATCGGCAGACCCGGCTTCAGCAGGTGCGTGCTGTCCCTGAATGCGATCTTCACGCCAAACATGAGGTCCGCGCGCTCCTCATCCGTGAGCGCCACACGCGGCGTGAACTCGGCCTTCGTATTGATCGCGATGACGGTGCCGCTGAATGGCTGACCGGGCATTCCGTCGATCACTCCGTCGGCACGCGCGCCGAGCTGAACGCCCGGCAGGAGTTTCTGGTTGACGTAGATCCGAACATACGGCTGACCCAATTCGCCGATCGTCATGGCAGCCATCCCGGCGCCGATGACTTCCCCCGGTTCCGCGTTGCGCAGCAGAACGATGCCGGCGACCGGCGACGTCAGCACCAGGTCGCTCACCGTCTGCGCCGCCGCCGCCAACGCCGCCCGCGCGCTTTCCACTTCCGCCCGCGCCGCGGACACGCGATCGGGCCGCGCGCCTTCCTTCAGGAGGCGCAGCGCCTCCGACAGAGACACACGCCTGGACTCGGTTGCGGTCGCGGCGTTCTTCGCAGCGTCCAGCTGCTGCGTGCTCACGTTGCCACTGGTCGCCAGCGCCAGTGTGCGTGACAGATCCTGCTGCGCGCGCGCGGCTTCACTTTCCGCAGCGCGTAGTTCCGATTCCGCCCGCGAGATCTCCGCAGGACGCGCGCCGGCTTCAAGGTCCCTCAGCTGCGCCTGCGCTGACGCCAGACGGGCGCGACGCGCATCAACCTCCGCGGCGACCGTTGACTGCGTGAGCGTGACGAGCGTGTCGCCGACGCGCACCGTGTCGCCCTCCTGTCGCCAGACTTTCAGCACACGCGCGGGCGTGAGCGGCGAGACGTCCACCTCCACGACCTCGAGCGTTCCGGTCCCCTGGACCAGGCCGGATTCGCCTCGGCATCCCGCAACAAAGAGGAGAACGGCTGTGAGCCGAGAGCCGAGAGCCGAGAGCCGAGAGCTGGTTGTTGTCATGGGCGGAGGGCACCGCGGAAGAACGACGGCAACTCCCCGCGTCGCTGTTCCATGAATCGGGTGAACGCCGCGTCATCCATGCCCATCACGATCGAGAGCATCGGACGCGCCGCGAATGGGAAAATGCACAGGGAGATCAGGTTGACCACGAACTGCTGCGGCGAGATGGGCCGCATGAGGCCAGCGTCGACCTTCTCCTGGATCTGGCGCGCCAGTTTGCCGAGCACGAGAAGCGCTTTGTCGCCGGGAGACCCGCCGGAAACGGCTCCGAGGAACTGGGCAACGCGCTCGGGCTGATGGTGCAATTCGGACAGCAGGTAGCCCGGCAGGAACGGATTCTGCACGAGATTGTCGATGTATGTCGTGATGAGGCTGTCGATTTTTTCGTCCAGCGGCAGATCGGACCCGAGGATGCCCATGATCGTCGGAAACAGTCGCGCGGCGAGCTGCTGAAAGACGGCCGCACTCAGCCGCTCCTTGGACCGGTAGTAGTAGTGCAGCAGCGCCTGGTTCACGCCCGCCTCGGAAGCAATTTCCTGCATTCTCGCCCCGGCCGTGCCGCGGCGAATGAAGACCGCGCGCGCGGCATCGAGGATGCGCTTCTCCGTCTCGCTGTCTGCGCGCTTCGGCTGTCGCTTCGCTGCCGCTTTCCGTCGGGATTTGGTCTTGAGCATCCTGTTTAACTATTCAGTTAATCGCTGAACGTAAGAAACACCGCGGCCCCGCGCAAGCGTCCTACGTCAGCTCGGCCGTAAGCGAGATCGGGACGGCCTTGAGCGCCCGCGAGACCGGGCAGCCCTCTTTCGTCTCGCTGGCGATGCGCTGGAACGTGGCGTTGTCGATGCCCGGCACCGTGGCCTTCAACGTCAGCACGATCTTCGACACGGTCATCTTGTCGTCCACTTTTTCCACCGTGCACGCGGCAGACGTCTCGATGCGCGTCGCCACCGTTCCGTTCTTCTCCAGATTGCCGCTCAATGCCATGCTGAAGCACGACGCTTCGGCCGCTGCGAGCAATTCCTCGGGGTTCGTCCCCTTTCCCTGTTCAAATCGCGAAGCGAACGTGTAGGCGCCACCGAGGCCAGTCTCGCCCTTGAACGATCCGTTGCCGCTCTTGAGGCCGCCGGTCCACACCGCACTCGCATTCCTTGTTGGCATCGTAATGACAGGGTACAGGGTTCAGGGTGCGGGGTGCAGGGTACCGCATGCGCCGCGCGTCCAGCATGATACCTGCTCACCGCACAAGAATGCTTCATCGACGCCCCCGGGCAAAGCCCCTTTCTCATGCCACTCAAGCTCATCGTCCGTGAAAACGGGTCGCTCGCCATTGACCTGACCACCGGCGACGTCCAGATCGTTGATCATCTCGGCAACGAAATCCCGATCCCGCCGCTCAAGCCCGGCAAGACGACCATCAGTCTATGCCGATGCGGCCTGTCGGCCAACAAGCCGTTTTGCGATTCGACCCACAAGCGGGCGGAGTGGAAGGCGCATGACCCGGCCCGCGACGGCCAACCTCCGCCGGCGCCAAAGCCGGCGTGACGCACTTGGTGCGAGCACCTGAGTCGGTCGCCGAACTCGAAGACCGGCTCTCCGAACCGAGCAACGCGACCGTCGCCGCGCTGCGCGATTGCCCTGGCGACGTGCTGGTGCTCGGCGCTGGCGGCAAGATGGGACCGACGCTCGCGCGCATGGTGTCGCGGTCCGCGCGCCTCGCCGACGGTTCCCTCAAGCGGAAGGTGTTTGCTGCGTCGCGCTTCTCGTCGGATCCCGCCGCACTCGCGCTCCAGCACGCCGGCGTGTCAGTGCTGCGCTGCAATCTCCTGGACCTGGACGCCGTCGAAAAATTGCCGGACGCGCCCAACGTGATCTTCATGGCCGGGCAGAAATTCGGCACGAAGGATTCGCCGGCACGCACCTGGATGCTCAACGGTGCGGTGCCCGCGCTCTGCGCGCAGCGATTCCGCTCGTCGCGGATCGTCGCGTTCTCCACCGGCAATGTGTACCCGCTGGTGCCTGTCGATTCCGAAGGCGCAACCGAACGCACGGAGCCGGAACCCGTCGGCGACTACGCCGCGTCGTGTGTGGCCCGTGAACATGTGTTCGCGCTCGCGGCCAGAACCTGGGGCACCCGCGTGGCAATCATGCGCCTCAACTACGCTGTCGACCTGCGCTACGGCGTGCTCACGGACATCGCGCTCAGAGTGCACCGTGGCGAACCGGTGGACCTCGCCATGGGACACGTCAACGCCATCTGGCAGGGCGACGCCAATCGCGCCGCAATCGAAATGCTTCCGCTGGCGGCGAGTCCGCCGTTCGTGCTCAACGTGAGCGGCCGCGACACGCTCTCGGTTCGTGTGCTTGCGCAGCTCCTGGGAGAGCGACTCAAAAGGACTCCGACGTTTTCAGGCACCGAAGCGCCGGACGCGCTCCTCACGAACACGAGGCAATTCGAGTCCGTGCTCAGTCCGCGACTCATGCCGCTGAACGACTTGCTCGACTGGGTGGCCACGTGGATTCGCGAGCAGCGCCCACTCCTGGGCAAGCCGACGCATTTCGAAATGCGGACAGGAGCCTTCTAGCAGTGCCGCGCCATGAGCCGCCGCTCCCGGGTCACGATTCCGCCCGCGCGTTGCTCAAGCACGGTGTAGCGATTCCGGCACATCCACTGGCACTCACGCCGTCGCGGACTCTGGACGAAAAGCATCAACGCGCGTTGACGCGCTACTACTGGGCGGCCGGCGCCGGCGGCATTGCGGTCGGTGTACACACCACGCAGTTCGCTATTCGTGAGCCACGCTTCGGGCTGTACCGACCCGTCCTCGAGCTGGCAGCAGACACCGTGCGCACTCTGCGTTCGGCGCACCCGCGACAGTTCGTGATGGTCGCCGGCGCGATCGGCCCCACCGCACAGGCGGTCGCGGAGGCGGAGGTGGCCAAGTCGCTCGGCTACGACGTCGTGTTGCTCAGCCTCGCCGCGCTCCCCGACGCGACCAACGCGCAGCTCATCGACCACTGCCACGCTGTGGCCGAGGTGATGCCGTTGTTCGGCTTCTACCTGCAAACCGCCGTCGGCGGGCGTCACCTCGATCACGCGTTTTGGAGAGAACTGGCCGAGCTGCCGAACTTGTGGGCGGTGAAGATCGCGCCGTTCGACCGCTACCGGACTGCGGACGTGATGCGCGCCATTGGCGAATCAGGCCGCGACGACATCGCGCTCTACACCGGAAACGATGACAACATCGTTGCCGATCTCTCGACCCCGTTTGCGGTGAACGCCGGTGGTGACTGGCGCACCCGATGGATGGACGGTGGTCTGCTCGGCCAGTGGGCGGTGTGGACGAGCCGCGCCGTCGATTTGCTCCAGCGCGTGAAGGGGGCGCGTGCGAGCGGAATCGTCGATACCGAGCTCTTGCGCGAGGGTGCCGCACTCACAGACGCGAATGGGGCGCTCTTCGATGTCGCGAACCGGTTTGTCGGCTGCATCCCGGGCATCCATGAAGTGCTGCGTCGTCAGGGATTGCTGCGTGGCACGTGGTGCCTGGACACACATGAGCAGTTGTCGCCGGGCCAGGCGCGCGCGATAGACCGGGTGTGCCGCGACTACCCGTTCCTCACCGACGACGAGTTCGTCGCCGAACGGCTGGACAGTTGGCTCAGCTAGGGGAGTAACGCCGCGACCCAGGTCTTCTCGGCCGGCGACTCGAAACGCGCCCGATAGTCTGAGGCCGCGGTGATGCTCAAGTCGAACACCGGTGTCTTCGGCGTCAGCGCTCCCTTCGTCGCCAGCGCTGCGATTTCGGGCCGGGCCACCAATTGCGCAGCGCCTGAGGCGTCCCGATAGAAGACCCGGCCGCCCGCAACGAGCCGCGTGTTCAACGCGCGCTCGAGCGTTTGCAGGCCGCGGAAGAGTCCGTCAATCGAGCATCCTGACGCTTGCTCCGCAGTGGGGTCGACACCGATCGCGAGAAAGCGGTCGTCGCGCCACTCGCGCGCGCAACGAAGCGGTTTCCCGTGCGCATTCCACTGCGCCAGAAAGCGGTCAACCTCACCGAGGAGCACGTCCGCATCCTTGTCGCGGAGCGGACGATCGCTCGCGAACACCCAAACTCGGGCCTCGGCCGGAAGTTTGTCAAAAGCGACGGCTGGCATATGTAGAAACTACAAGCGTTATCGCGAATGCCGCGAATCCGGCGAATCGGATCGAGCGCCATTCAAAATCAGGTAGTCATGACCAAGTTGTTGTCACTATTGCCGTTGCGTTGCTGGGCTGGGCCGAGCTGGCTGGCGATTCCAGATCCGATTCGCACAATTCGCGGCATCCGCGATTGTCCGTTTCCGAACAGTCAACCTTTCCGAAACTGTTTGTGTCCAATTGTTCGTAGTGATTCCTACCTCGCACAGGACTCCAGATGAGCGTTCCCCGCACGAGCCTCCCAGATCTGCGTTCCGTGGTAGACGAGTCCGCGGAAGAGTCTGCTGAATCCCAGCTCCGTCTTGTGGACCATGAAACGGGCCCCGCGCTCCCAGCCGAGTCCGAAGACCTGCGGCCGATTATCGAGCAGCTCCTCTCCGAGCTACGCTCGCAGCGCCGTCGCTCCGGGCGCCTGATCGTGAAGACAGGCGGCAAGGTCTTGTTCCTCCGCGCAGTGGACGTGGAGTGGGTTGAGGCCGCGGGCAATTACGTGAAGCTGCACGTCGGCGGCGAGGCGTACCTCTTCCGCGAGAGCATGAAAAACATGGAATCGCGGCTCGACTGCGAGCAGTTCGTGCGCATTCACCGTTCCGCCATCGTGAACCTGGACCGGATTCGCGAGCTGCAGCCGTGGTTTCACGGTGAGTATGTCGTGATCCTCCAAGACGGCACAAAGCTCATGGCCAGTCGCGTGTTCAGCGACCGACTTGGGCGGCTTATCGCGTAAGCTCGGCTCGCAGCGCGTCTTCCAGTCGCGGGCGTCGGAACTCGAATCCGGCGCCCGCGAGTTTTTTCGGGACCACGCGCTGGCTGGCGAGGATAGTGTTGTCCGCCATCTCGCCAAAGAGCAGGGCCAACCCTGCGCGCGGCACCGGCAGGAGCGCCGGACGGCTGAGTACGCGACCGAGCGTCTCGGTGAATTCCTCGTTTCTCACGGGCTCGGGAGCCGTCATGTTGAGCGGGCCGGCAAGGGACGGCGTCTCGATCGCAAAAGCCACCGCACGCAGATAGTCGGCGAGCGCGATCCAGCTCATCCATTGGCGCCCGTCGCCGAGCCGCCCGCCCACGCCCATCTGAAACGGCGGGAGCATGCGCGCCATCACGCCGCCTCCGCGTCCAATCACCAGTCCGGTGCGCAATTGGACCACGCGAACGCCCGACGACGACGCAGGCTCGGTGGCGCTCTCCCATTCCTGACACACGCGTGCGAGAAAGTCGTCGCCGGCCGCACTCGACTCGTCGAGCAGGGTGTCGCCGCAGTGCGCGCCGTAGAAACCCATCGCCGACGCGTTGACAAGCGTGGCCGCCTTGCGTGTCAGGCCCGCGATGGACTCTGCGAGCGCGCGGGTGCCGCGCACGCGACTGTCGCGGATCTTTCGTTTTCGGTCCGCCGTCCAGCGTTGCCCAATCGGTTCGCCGGCGAGGTTGATGACGAGATCCGGCGCAGCACGCGCGACAGCGTCGCGATCGATCTGGCCGTACTCAGGATCCCAAGCCACGCGTCCTTCACCTGACGCGGCCCCGCGAACCAAACGGGTGGTGCGGTAGCCCCGTTCCTGCAGCCAACCGGCAATCGCGGAGCCAAGGAACCCCGACGAGCCACTCAGGAGAACATTGGGCACAGAAGGAAGGTCGGCTCGTTGCGCGCTGGATGCCAGCCTGCGCAACCCTGAAACCTACACCCTGTACCCTGTACCCTATCAGTTAGAGGTACACGCCCCTCGAGCAGAGGATGGCGAGCGCGATCACCTCGATGACCTCGGGCCGATCGTAATAGCGTGAGTCGATTTTCTGGCGCAGCTCGCGGATCAGCTCGTCGCTGACGCGAAAGTCAGTGGCGCCGCGGCGCGGGAGGGTCTGCAATGCAGGCGTCATGATGTCGAGTCCTGCCTGTGAGTATCGGCAGGCCGGCGCTCGTGTTTAGCGGCGAACGCCAATCGTGCTTATCGTCTCCTGCACTGATGGCGAACATTCTCTATGTCGACGACGAGCCGGCGATCGGTCTCATTCTTCAGGACACCCTGGAGCACATGGGCCACAGCGCCATCGGCGCGTCCAGCGTACCCGAAGCGCTCGCGGCCCTGGATCGCGAGGTGATCGACTTGATCATCTCCGACTACAAGATGCCCGGCCTGTCCGGCCTCGAGTTCCTCGAGCTGCTCCGCGATCAAGGAAAGGACATTCCGCTCATCATGCTCACCGGCTTTGGCACCATCGAGCACGCGGTGGCGGCGATCAAGGCAGGCGCGGCCGACTACATCACCAAGCCGATGCAGCCGGAGCAATTGCAGCACGCCGTCTCCACGGCGCTGGAGATTTCACGACTGAAGCGCGAGAACGACGCACTGCGGCTCGAGGTCATGCAGGTGCGCGCGGAGCGGCAGATCCTCGCCAAGAGCGCACAGATGCAGCAGGTGCTCCGGACGGTGGCGGCGGCGGCGCCCACGCGAGCCACGGTTCTGCTCCTTGGCGAATCCGGCACCGGCAAGGAGCTGCTTGCCCGCGCGCTTCACGAACAGAGCGAACGTCGGGACAAGCCGTTCGTGCAGTTGAACTGCGCTGCCATGCCCGAGGGCCTCGTCGAGAGCGCCCTGTTCGGCCACGAGAAGGGCGCGTTCACCGGCGCAATCCGCCGGGTGCAAGGCGCGTTCGAGCGCGCGAACGGCGGCACGCTCTTGCTGGACGAAGTCACCGAGATGCGGCTGGACCTCCAGTCCAAACTCCTTCGCGTGCTTCAGGAACAGGAGTTCGAGCGCGTCGGCGGTACGTCGCCGATCAAAGTGGATGTTCGGGTGGTAGCAACATCCAACCGCGACATCGAACTGGCCGTGGAGCGCGGCGAATTCCGACGCGACCTTTTCTATCGCTTGAGCGTACTGCCGATTCACATCCCGCCGCTGCGCGAGCGGATCGATGACGTACCGATCCTGG
Organism: Gemmatimonadota bacterium; assembly: GCA_031401495.1. GTDB lineage: Bacteria > Gemmatimonadota > Gemmatimonadetes > Gemmatimonadales > Gemmatimonadaceae > DASPMP01. The sequence continues at coordinate 24,117 of JANNRQ010000042.1, read as the reverse complement.
CGCATCATTTCGCGCGCCTCGCCGGCCCCGAACTGAACCGCACAGTGGTGACGATCAATTCGGAAGCCATCGCACTGCTGCAACGCTACCAGTGGCCGGGCAACGTTCGTGAACTGCAGCACGCTGTCGATCGCGCGGTGATTCTCTCATCGACACCGACGCTGAACGCCGTGAGTTTCGAGCACGTTCGGGCGGCGATCGGCACGCAGAAGCCTGCCGCGATGGCGCCGCCGAGCGCAACGACTCGCAGTGGCTTTTCGCTCTCCACGCTGAATCTCGACGATGCGGAGTCCGCGATGATTCAGGAGGCGCTGCGCGCAACGGGCGGAAATCGAACGCGCGCGGCGGAATTGTTGGGCGTTACGGACCGTACCCTGCGGAACAAGCTCACTCCCAAGAAGAAGCGCACCGGAAAGAAGCAGGCGGAATAGTTTTCCGGTCGGAAAGATTTTCCGGTTCATGGGCGGCAACCGGGCGCTGTGGCGGGAAGGGATGAGTCCTCTAAGGCGTTATCGCGCTGTGCTTTACGCACCGCAACAATAAGCGTGATAGATCGTGGCGCGAGTGTTGCTTTATGGAGGCGCGTTCCCGTTCGATCCCCTCCTGCAGCAACCAGCCTGGAACGCCCATGTCACTCCAGCCCCAGCACGTCTCCGCGGCTTCTCTCCGCGCCCGAGCCACCCGAGTTGATTATCCGCGCCGCGCCGCCGACAGACAGGCGTTGCTGGTTAGCCACGTCGGGCTCGTACACCACGTCGCACGTCAGCTGTCGCGTCGCTTGAGCACCGAGGCGCAACTCGATGAGTTGGTGAGCGCCGGCTCGCTGGGACTGATTCAGGCAGTGGACTCGTTCGACACCAATCGTGGCCTCGCGTTCTCGACGTACGCAGTGCCGCGCATCCGGGGCGCCATTCTCGACGAGCTCCGCCGTCTCGATCACGTCTCCCGCGGTGTGCGCCGCCGCGCCCGTGGCGTGAGCCAGGCGCGCTCCGCGCTCGGAACAACACTCGGCCGCGAGCCCAGCGAAGCCGAACTCGCGCACAGCATGCGCGTCCCGGTGGCTGTGCTGCGCCAGTGGGAACTCGAACTTCAGAGCGCGACGCTTGCATCGCTGGACCAGCCTGTTCGTTCGGACCACCCGGGCGCCACGCTCGGCGACGCGATCACCGACGATCGCGCCGAGTCCGTCGAAGAGACACTGACGCAACAGCAGGAGCTCGCGCTGGTGCGCGAAGCGATCGCAGGCCTCAAGGAGCAAGAGCGCACGGTGCTGGCGCTTTCGTTCTTTGAAGAGTTGAAGCTCCAGGAAATCGCGCAGGTGCTGAGGCTTTCCGTCTGCCGAATCTCGCAGATCCGGACCGCCGCATTGGGGCGCCTGCGGACGCGACTCAGCGGCCTTCGCGCTGCCTGAGCGTCGCCAGCGACGGCACCCGGAAACCCGCTGCGCCCGGCAGCGGCTCCCCTCCGAGGGCAGGCACGATTTCGTCGAGGAAGGCCGAACGCGCGGTGTGTGTTGCCCCCTCGCCAACCACATAGACCCAGCCGTCGCGGTCTGACAAACTGAGCGTGATCGCCGGCGTCCGGTCGGCGGCCGCCACGCGGCACGCGAGCACGACCACAGCGCGCACGAACATCCATCGGTGCGCCCGTATCGGGCCCGCACTGGCACTGATCGTGACGACCCGGTCGCGCAGGCCGGCATGCAATGCGAGCACGGCCTTCGCGGACCTCGCTGCGTCCGCCGGATCGAACGCCTCGACGTTTCCGCGCGGCGCACCGATGGCGCGTATGACCGCGACGATGTCGTGCAGTCGGTCCACTTCCGAGGCTAGCACGTCGCGCGTGGATTCGCGCGTGTAGTCCGGCTCCATGCACAACGTCGTGAGCGCCGACATGGACGCGGCGCGATTGTTCAGCGCGTGCGCGACCCCACGCAGCACGCCCTCCACATGTCCATCCCACTCGGACATCGCGGCCGGACTCAGCACGGTGATGTGGTCGGGACTGAGAGGAGTGCTCATCTGTGGGAAGTGACCAGCGCATGCAGTGGTGCGGTTGGTCAGTTAGCCTTGAAGTGACGTTTCGCGCGGCCCCGCGCAAGCGTGGACCGCTTGGCCCTTTCCTGGAACCGATGCTTGCAGTCCTCGGACTGACCCTGCAGTTGGTGGTCGCAGTACCCTCGGACACCCCTCCGCCCGCGCCGCGTCGGCGTGTACAGGCGGTGGAGGTCAGCGACTGGTACAGCAAGCGCCTGACGTTGCATCGCCGCCTCAGCTACGCCACGATCCCGGTATTCGCGTTTCAGTGGGCGGCCGGCGAACAGATCTGGGACAAGGGCGCCGCCGCACCGGCGTGGGCGCGCACCGGGCACAGAATTGGAGCCGCCACAGTGGCGACCGTCTTCGTCGCGAACACGGTGACGGGAGCATTGAACCTGTGGGAGTCGCGCCGCGTGCCGCAGGGCCGCGGTCAACGCACCATGCACGCGATTTCGATGCTGGTCGCCCAGGCCGGATTCACCTGGGCGGGCGCGTTCCTGTCCGAACAGGCGGAGACGGACTTTGACAAGCGCGCCCTGCACAGGAAAGTCGCGCTCACCAGCATGGGCATCACACTCACGAGTGGTCTCCTGATGACGGTACTGAACAAGTGACCACGCCCGCCCTGCTCGTCGACCTCTTCGATCCGTGGTCGCAAATCTTCAGCGATTCGCGGCTTGTCGCTACGCTCGTCGTGTTCGGGCATATCGCCGCGATGCTGCTCGCCGGCGGACTGGCGATCACACTGGATCGCGCGACGCTCCGCGCTTTCCGCGCGAGCGAAATGCGCACCCGGCAGTTGGCGGACCTCTCCACAGCGCACCGCGTCGTTGTCACCGGACTGGCGATGTCCGTTGTCACCGGCGTGATGTTGTTCGCGTCGGACGTCGAGACGTACTTCGTGTCCGGGATCTACTGGACCAAGATGGCGCTGGTCGTCGCGCTCTTGGCCAACGGCTGGAACATGACGCGGGTCGAGGCGGCCCTGAGCAAGTCACCGTCGGACGCGGACGCGGGATGGAAACAGCTGCGCATCGCCGCCACCGTGAGCCTCGTTCTCTGGTTCGCGATTGCGTTCGCCGGCGTCGCACTGGTGAACGCCGCGTGAAGACCGCTCCGGACGCCTGCGCCTCGTGCCCCGCCGGCGAGGCCGTGCGGCGGCGCGGATTCCTGCGCGACGTTGCGGCCGGTGTTCTCGCTGCGGTTGGCGCAATCAGCCTCGGACCGCGCGGGGTCGGCGCACTCACGGTCTCGTTCGGAGGGGGCATGGGGTCGCACGAGGACAAGGCGTACGACATCCCCGCCGTGAACGGCGTCGTCATCGACAAGGCGGAGTCGATCATGGTCGCGCGCTTCGACAATCGCGCGTACGCGTTTTCACTGGCGTGCCCGCATCAGAACACGGCGCTGCGCTGGGACGCCAAGGCGGTCCGATTTCAGTGTCCCAAGCACAAATCGAGGTACAAACCCGACGGCGTGTTTATCGACGGACGCGCAACGCGCGGGCTTGATCGATTCGCGGTGAGGCGCGACGGCGAGAAGCTCATGGTCAACCTCGATGCGCTGTACGAGGAAGACAGGAACGCCGAGTGGAAAGCGGCGTTCGTTCAACTCTAACCCGACGCGGAGCAAGCCATGTGCTGCGATGACTGTGTGAACCGCCGCAAGTTCCTGACGATGGCGGCTGGCGGCGCCGCCGCAGCGGCACTGGCGGCGTGCGGCGACGGCACCGTCAGCCCCATTGGTACGATCGTCACCAACCCATTTGGCGGTGGCGGGGGCGGCGGGGGGGGCGGCGGCGGGAGCTTGGTGGCAAAGGTCGGCGACTACCCTGGCCTCGCGACCACCGGCAACCTGGTGATGATCGCCGGTTCATTTGTGGCCGTGAAGCGCTCCGGCGTGAATACGTTCGTCGCGTTCAACATGTCCTGCACCCACGCCGGTTGCGCCACGGACATCGTCAGCAACCAATTCCAATGCCCGTGCCACGGCTCCAGGTTCGACAACAACGGCAAGGTTACGGCCGGTCCGGCGCAGTCCGACCTGGCGACATTGACGACGTCATACAACGTCGCCACTGATTTGCTCACGGTCAGCTGACCGGCGCGGACCCGCTTACTATCAACTGATGCTGCTGGGCATTGCCGGGATGGTGGGGTCGGGCAAGACCACACTGTCGCGCGCGCTGGCCGCACGATTCGGACTCCAGCTCGCACTCGAAAGCGTTGACGAAGAGAACCCGTGGCTCGAGTCGTTCTATTCGGGGCCCGACGGGATGCGCACATACGGCCTCCACCTCCAGCTGCACTTTCTGGCCACGCGTTTCGCCAGCATGCGCCGCATGCGCGGCTTGGGCGGAAGCTGGATCCTGGACCGCACGTGGTACGAAGACGCCGAAGTCTTTGCGCGTGGACTGCACGAACAGGGCTACCTGACCGACGAAGAGTGGTCGTTGTACCGCAGGCTGTACGCCGAACTGCTCTACGCCCCGGCCGCGCGCCCGCCGCGCTTGCTCATCTACCTGCACGCACCGCTCGACACGACGCTGGCGCGAATCGCCGAACGCGGCCGGCCCAAGGAACGCGACGCCGATCGCGCCTACTTCGAGCAGCTGCACGCGCGGTACGCGAATTGGATCGCGTCGTTCAGACATTGTCCGGTACTCTCGATCGACGTGCGCGAGTACGACCTGTTCGGCGACTCCGCCGAAGCCGCCGAGGAAGTCGCCGGACGCGTTCGTCAGCGGCTCGAGCGGGAGTTGCCCCAGACCGAGCTGTGGCCCGCGGCGAAACCGAAGAATCAGTCACTCGGCGGGACCCTGCAGTGAACCCGGCGGGTACGACAGCTGTGCTGAGTTCCCGGCGAGTGGGGTACGCGCTGGTCGCAGCGGCTCTGACGCTCGTGTCGTGCAGGAATTCCGATTCGCGCGCCATGACCGATTCGGAGTTGCTCCGCGACCTGGCGCTGGCGAACCGCGTCGACGTCGTGCCGCAACTCGCCGACACCGCTCCGACCACGGCATCGAAACCTGTCGCGACGAAAGCTTCGCCAGCGCTGGACAGACCGGCGCAGCCGCCCGCGCACATCACGGAACGACCCGAGTCGCCGCCGGTGGCGCCGACCATGAAGCCGGACGCACCGGCAGCGGCGGCCGTGCCAACTTTTCGCGGCATCCCGGCCGGCGCAACGTTCGCGCTCACCACCAAAGCCGCACTGTGCACCACCAATCTTCCCGGCGACAAGATCACCGCGACCATCACCGGTGACGTGATCGGCGAGAACGGCGCCGTGATTCCCACGGGATCAACGGTTGTGCTCGAGGTTGCCCTCGTCACGCCCGGGGATACGCCCGAGGCCGCGACGCTGTCGCTGCGCATCCGTTCCGTGATCGTGAACGATCAGCCGATCGCGGTTCCGTCTGACGTGACGATCACCTCTCAGCTCGAGCGCCGCACGATGCCGCGCGACAAAGGGGCCGACCGCAGGAAGGTGATTGGCGGTGTCGTCGCCGGCGCGATTGTCGGTCAGATCATGGGCAAGGACACCAAGTCCACCGTGACTGGCGCGGTGATCGGCGGCGCCACAGGCGCCGCGGCCGCCGCTGCGTCCACCAAATACGACGCGTGCCTGCCGGCTGGCGGCGCGCTGCGCGCGACCACGCGCGAGCCGGTTCCACTCACTGCCACTCAATGACAACCGATCCACGCTATCCCGTTGGGAAATACCAGCGCCCAACGCAGGAACTGTCAGCCGCTGAGCGCGCGGCAATGATTGACGCCATCGCCAAGACACCGACCGCGATTCGCGCGGCCGTGCAGGGCCTGAATGCGCAGCAACTGAACACGCCGTATCGCGACGGCGGATGGACCGTGCGCCAGGTAGTGCATCATCTGGCCGACAGTCACATGAACGCCTACATCCGCTTCAAGCTCGCCCTCACCGAGGAGTTTCCAACGGTGAAGCCTTACGATGAGGCCAAATGGGCGGAAACGCCCGACGGCAAGAGTGACCTGGTCGAAGACTCGCTCACCATCATCGCGCTGATCCACAAACGCTGGCTCGTGGTCCTCAGCAGCATGAGGCCCGCTGATTTCCTGCGGAAGCTCAATCACCCCGACTGGAAAACCCCACCCGACCTCGACGCGATGCTTGCCATGTATTCATGGCACGGAAGGCATCACGTGGCACATGTGACTGAGCTGCGAAAACGGGAAGGCTGGTAACCCTGTCATTCCGAGCGTAGCGCTGGTAGCCCTGTCATTCCGAGCGTAGCGAGGAATCTGTATTGAACTGCAGATCCCTCGCTGCGCTCGGGATGACAGGGCTGCCGCTCGGGATGACAACTACTGCCGGCAGGGCGCAGTCGGATCCGGCTTCGGCTTGTCCACTGCCACGCGCCGGTCCTGGTTCGCGATCGTCTTCGTCAGGGTGAACACGAACTGCGAGACCCGCGTGAGCTGCTCGTAGTCGAGGTATTGCGGCTCATCCGTGATCTGGTGGTACTCAGGATGCCCACCGGTGGACATGAACACCACCGGAATGCCGTAGCGCGCGTACCGCTCGTGGTCGCTGCGGCAGTAGAACTGCTGCGGATGTCCGTTGGCGTCGTACTGGTAGTCCAACTTGAACGGCACCGCGGTGAACTTCTTTGCTTCGGTTTCCACCAAAGCGCCGAGCTCGCTCGAAAGACGCTTGGAGCCGATGAGTTGCATGTAGCCCGGCCCGCCGCCCGCGATGTCCTGAGTACCCCCGCGACCGATCATGTCGATGTTGATCATCGAGGTGATGGAATCGCGTGGCACGGTCGGGTTGTCGGTGAAGAAGCCCGAGCCGAGCATGCCGAGTTCCTCGCCCACATGCCACACGAAGAGAAGCGAGCGCTTGGGTTTGTCGCGCGATGTCGCGAACGCCTCCGCAACCTCCAACAGCCCCATGGAGCCGGACGCGTCGTCATCCGCTCCGTTGTACACAGAGTCCATACGGGGCGCGCGCACTTTGCGGACGCTGTCGAGCTTGGCGAGGATCTTCGGCCAGTCCTCCGCCGTCGGTGCCTTGTTGTCATCGTCTGCGCCGTTCGGGCGAACCACGTGGTAGAACGCCCATACCGAGTCGTGATCGATGGGAAGCGCATACCCGCCTGCGGCTCCCGGCGCTCCGGGCTGAACGTGATCACTGTGCGCGCCGAGGGTGACGTACTGGCCGGAAAGCTTCGGATCGCTACCGGGAATCACGCCGATGACGTTGCGCGATCCGGGCGTAGGCACGTCCGCGTACTTCATCGAGCCAGAGATCGTTTTGCCGGACGCGCCGACGACTGCGGTGGCCAGCGGACCACCGAGCATGGCTTCGGCCATCGCGCGCGTCGAATAGAAGAATGTCGGGACCTGCTGGAAGATCGGGCCGTCGTTGTGGTACGTACTCGGCGTCGAAAGGCTGGCGCGGGTCTCGGGAGGCATCGAGTCCAGCGTCGCCACCACGATTCCCGCGGCCATCAAATAGCGCTGAACCAACCCGCCGCGATTCGCTTGCCAGCCGCGAGGCACCGTGAAGACGAGGACTTTGCCCTGAACCGAATCCGGCCTGATCATCCTCGCCGTATCCGGGAACATGCCGCCATACACAACGGTGGCGCTCTGCAAGTCGCGGGCGCTCATGTTGAAGTCCACGGCATCGCGCGCAAGAAAGTCTGTTCCTGGAGCGTAGTCGCGACCGTCGACGGTGAAACGCGTCGACGCCTCGAGCGCGTGGAACATGAGCGGGATTCGCTGGAAGTACGTACCATTGTCCCCGGCCGGCTTGATGCCCAGCCGAGCCAGCTCACGTGCGATGTAGTCCGTGCCCTTGTCGTGATACACGGTGCCTGCGGTACGACCCATCATCGAGTCGTCGGCGAATCCGTAGACGCGACTCATCAAATCGGCCGGCGTGATGGCAGAGGCCGTGGGCTTGGCCGGATACTTGAGCGGATTCGGCGTTGTTTGCGCGGCCAACGCGGCCGGAAGCAGTACGAGGGTGACGAGCGATGAACGCAGCATTGCGTGAAACCGGAGAAAGAGGTGGGAGGGCCGACATCGTGACAGGTAAGACACCTGCGGGGTGGAGCGGGTTGCGATGAGTGGCCCCGGCCTGACGAACTGGGACTCCGACCCCGCGCGTTGGCGAGTGCTGGCCTTGCTGGCCCTTGCCGAACTGCTTGGAATGTCGCTGTGGTTTGCGGGCAATGCCATCGCACCGCAGCTCCAGGAGCGATGGTCGTTGTCCGGATCACAGGTCGCTCTACTTACGACCAGCGTGCAGTTGGGTTTCGTCGCCGGCACAGCGCTCGTCGCCGTGCTGAACCTGGCGGACATTCTTCAGTCGAAAATGCTGTTCGCCGTAACGGCCGTGCTTGGCGCGGGGTGCAACGCGCTCTTGCTGCAGGTGGACGGATTCACCGCGGCGGCCGCGTCGCGCTTCGCGTGCGGAATTTGCCTGGCGGGCGTGTATCCGCCGGCGATGAAGATGATCGCGACGTGGTTCCGCTCCAGCCGCGGATTGGCGGTGGGCACCGTGGTCGGCGCGCTGACCATCGGGAAAGCGACGCCGTTCCTGGTGCACGCGATTCCGGGAGCCAGCGTGAATACGATCGTGCTCGCGGGATCGGCGAGCGCGCTTGTCGCGGCAGCGCTGGTGTGGTTTGGCTATCGCGAGGGTCCGTATCCCTTCCCACCCCGACCGTTCTCCTGGTCGCTGGTTCGCACCGTGCTCTCGCATCGGCAGTGGCGCCTCGCGACGGGTGGGTATCTGGGCCACATGTTCGAGCTGTACAGCTACTGGACGTGGATTCCCGCGTTCCTGGCCGCGAGCGCAGCCAGCGCGGCGGCGACACATGCCGTTTCGCCGGAGTTCGTCTACCTGCTGTCGTTCGGGACTATCGCGATTGGCGGGTTCGGCTGTGTCTGGGGCGGACTCGTTGCCGACCGCATCGGTCGCGAGCGCCTGGTGATTATCTCGATGGCGGTGAGCGGCGCCTGCGCGGTCCTGATCGGACTCGCCTTCGGGCGCACGTGGTGGATCCTCGCGCCTCTGGCACTCACATGGGGCTTCTTCGTCATCGCGGATTCGGCGCAGTTCAGCGTGCTGGTCACCGAGAGCGTTCCGCCGCACGCGGTGGGTACCGCGCTCATGCTCCAGACGTCTCTGGGCTTCCTGCTCACGAGCGTCACGATTCAGCTCGTCCCGCCGCTCGAGCGCGCCGTGGGCTGGCCATGGGCATTTCCCTTGCTCGCGCTAGGGCCTTTCGCCGGCATCGCAGCGATTCGTCGCCTTCTTACGTTGAAGTCAGGTGGTACCGCAAGTAACATCTAGGCCGTCCCGCACTGTCACCCCGAGCGAACGCGAGGGGTCTGCAGTTGATGAACGACAGATCCCTCGCTTCGCTCGGGGATGACTCCCACACAAGACAACTGAATGCTTGTCGCGGTCCTGAAGGAAGTCGCCGCGCGCGAACTTCGCGTGGCGCTGACGCCTGATAGTGTCGCCAAGCTGGTGAAGTCGAAGGTCGAGGTCGTGGTGCAGAGCGGCGCAGGTGTGGCGGCCGGGTCACCGGATTCCGCGTACACCGCTGCCGGCGCTCGAATCGCGCCCGACGGCTCGGCCACCTGCAGGGGCGCGCACATCGTCCTCAAGGTGCAGCCGCCGACCGACGCCGAGGTGGCGTTGTGCGACTCCGGCGCTGTGCTGATTTCGCTGTTGCGGCCCGGCAATCACGCCGCCATCGCGAAGTCGCTTGCAGGCAAGAAAGTGAGCGCGCTGGCGCTCGAGTTGGTACCGCGAATCACGCGAGCGCAGTCGATGGACGTGCTGTCGTCGCAGTCCACGGTCGCTGGCTACAAGGCGGTCCTCATCGGCGCGGCCGAGCTTGGCAAGTTCTTGCCGATGCTCACGACGGCAGCCGGCAACATTCAGCCGGCGCGCGTCTTCATCATCGGTGCCGGTGTCAGTGGCCTTCAGGCGATCGCCACCGCGCGAAGGCTCGGCGGAGTCGTTTCGGCGTTCGACGTCCGGCCTGCCGCGCGCGAGCAGGTGCTCTCGTTGGGCGCGACGTTCGTTGCGGCTGCGTCCGTAACCGCGTCGGCGGAAGCCGCCGGCGGATATGCCCGCGCGCAAACCGACGAAGAGCGCTCAGCGACCCTCGCCGCGATGGCTGCACACATCAAGGATGTGGATCTCGTCATCACAACGGCCAACATTCCCGGCAAGCCCGCACCCAAGCTGATCACCGCGGACATGGTGAAGACCATGCGCCCCGGCGCCGTCATCGTGGATTTGGCAGCCGAGAATGGCGGCAACTGCGAACTCACGAAAGCGAACGAGACAGTGCGCGTGCACGGCGTCACGATCCTGGGCCCTGTGGACCTGTCCGCGAGCGTGCCGTTCCATGCGAGCCAAATGTTCAGCCGTAACGTGCTCACGTTGCTGCAACACCTGATCAACAAAGAAGGCACGCTTGTGGTGGATCCCAAGGACGAGATCACCGGCGCCATGCTGGTCACCCATGAAGGGAACGTGCTGAAATGATTGTCCTCGAGCTGTACATCTTCGTGCTCGCCGCGTTCACCGGATTCATGGTGATCTCGCGCGTCCCGCCCCTGCTGCACACGCCGCTCATGGCGGCCACCAACGCGATCTCGGGCATTTCGCTGGTGGGCTCGATCATCATGGCCGGCGCGTCACACGGAAGATTGGCCACCGCGCTCGGCTTCATCGCCGTGGTGTGCGCCACCACGAACATCGTGGGCGGGTTCCTGATCGTGGATCGCATGCTCAAGATGTTCCAGAAGACGCAGGGTCCGAAGAAAGGCGCATGAGAAACGCGTTCATCCAGGTCGCGTACCTCGCGGCGTCGGTCCTCTTCATCCTGGGCCTGCGCAGTCTCACCAAGCCGGACAAGGCGCGCCGCGGCATGCAGTTCGCGGCCGCGGGCATGTTGTTCGCGATCCTCGGCACGCTCGTCAACCATCAGATCCTGGACTACACGTGGATCGCGTTGGGCATGACGCTGGGCGCCGTGATCGGGTACCCGCTGGGCATGAAGGTGCCCATGACCGCGATGCCGCAGCGTATCGCACTGTCGCTGACGTTCAGCGCGCTGGCGGCGACGCTCGTGGGCATCGCCGAATACATCGTGTCGATGGGCGGCATCGAAGGCTTGAGCCACGCGAAGACGGCGGCGCTTGGATTCGAGGTGCTGCTGGGCTCGGTAACGGTCGGTGGAACGCTCGTCGCCGCGGGCAAGTTGCAGGAATGGCTGCCGTCCAAGCCGCTGACATTCAAGGGCCAGAACGTCATGAACGGCGCCCTGGCCGCGTTCACGCTGGGTCTGTTCGTGTTCCTCATCATGCAGCCGGCGTCGCCGACGGTGTTCTACGTGATGATCGCGCTGGCGTTGTTGTTCGGTGTTCTGCTGGTGCTGCCCATCGGCGGCGCGGACATGCCCGTCGTCGTGGCGCTGCTCAACTCGTATTCGGGGTTGGCGGCCTGTGCGACCGGTTTCGCGATCGACAACGTGGTTTTGATCATCGCGGGCGCCTTGGACGGCGCGTCGGGTTTCATCCTGTCCATCCTGATGTCGAAGGCGATGAACCGCTCGTTCGCCAACGTGTTGTTTGGCGCCTTCGGGTCCGCAACCTTGAACACCGAGATGCGTCGCGCTGGCGCGACACAGGTGCGCTCGATCTCCGCGGAAGACGCGGCGATCCAATTGGCGTACGCGCAGCTCGTGATCGTCGTGCCGGGGTACGGTCTCGCGGTGGCGCAGGCGCAGCACACGGTGCGCGAGTTGGCGGAACTGGTGGAGAAGCGCGGCGGCGAGGTGAAGTACGCCATTCACCCAGTGGCCGGTCGCATGCCGGGCCACATGAACGTGCTGCTGGCCGAAGCAAATATCCCGTACGACAAGCTGTACGACATGGATGAGATCAACAACGAGTTCGAACGCACGGATGTGGTGCTGGTGATCGGCGCCAACGACGTGGTGAACCCGGCTGCGCGCACGGACAAGTCGTCGCCGATCTACGGTATGCCGATTCTCGATGCCGACAAGGCCAAGAGCGTCATCGTGCTCAAGCGCAGCATGGCCGCCGGATTCGCGGGCATCGACAACGAGCTGTTCTACGACCCCAAGACATCGATGCTCTTTGGCGACGCCAAAGCTTCGCTCTCCGGCCTCGTCAGCGAGATCAAGAACGTGTAAGTCGTGCTTGGTGCTTGGTGCTTCGTTGGTCCGAAGCACGAAGCACGCGTCACGAAGCACGACTTTGACCGCAAGGTTCGGATAGCACGGGTCGCAGCGCCCCGTAGTTTTGGCCCCATGAAAGCCGCAAGCACACTCCCCGACAAGACCACCGCCTGGAAGGCGGTACAACGCCGCGACCGAGCCTTCGACGGGCGGTTTGTCTACGCGGTGAGCACGACGAAGATCTTCTGCCGGCCCTCCTGCGCTTCGCGCAGGCCAACGAGGTCCAACGTCGAGTTCTACCGTTCCACATCGGAGGCGGAGCGCGCCGGCTATCGGGCCTGCAAGCGGTGCAAGCCAACCAGCGCCGCGCCGCGCGGCATCGATCGCGCGGTGAGCCACGCCGCCGGATACATCGAGAAGCACATCGAATCGCCTGTGACGCTGGCGACTCTCGCACGCGAAACTGGCGTGAGCCCATTTCACCTCCAGCGCGCGTTCAAGCGCGCGTTGGGCATTTCACCACGCGAATACCAGAATGCGGAGCGTCGCCGTCGGCTGGCGCAGCGCCTCCGCAAAGGAGACACCGTGAGCCGCGCAACGTACGAAGCGGGATTCGGGTCCAGCAGCAGAGTGTATGAACGCTCCAAGTCGCTGGGCATGACGCCTGCCACGGTCCGCAAAGGCGGCGTGGGCCAGAAGATCCAGTTCAGCATTGTGTCGTCACCACTCGGCCGCCTGCTCGGCGCATACACCGAGCACGGTGTGTGCGCCGTTCGGCTGGGCAACGACGACAACGGACTCGAGCACGAGCTGCGCGCCGAGTTTCACAACGCCGAGATTCGCCGGGCAGGAACAACGATCCATGAGTGGATCACCGCAATCGTGAAGAGCCTCGATGGGCACCGCCCGGGAACCGCGATTCCGTTGGACGCTCAGGGCACTGCGTTCCAGCATCGGGTCTGGAAAGCCCTGCAGCAGATCCCGCGAGGCACGACCCTTTCGTACAGCGATGTCGCCAGAAAAATCGGCCGGCCGACCGCAGTTCGTGCCGTTGCCAGGGCGTGCGCGACGAATCCGGTGGCGCTGGTCATTCCCTGCCATCGGGTGGTACGGGAAGACGGCGGGCTTGGCGGCTACCGCTGGGGGATCGAGAGAAAAGAGCAGCTGCTCGCGTCCGAAAAACGCGGATAGACCGCCCGGCGGCACGCCGGAGTTTGCGGTCCGTGGAGGTTCCAACCATGCTTGGGATCGGACTGTCTTATCTGGTGTCCCAACTCAAGTGCCCATGATCCACAGACTTGCATTCACAATCGCGCTGGTCCCCGTTCTTGCCTCTGGCCAGGAGCGTTCGGGCGAGCAGCTGTTTACCTGGTCCGGCGTTGTCGCTTCCGGCCAAACCTTTGGCGTCCGCCATTTCAACGGCCCCATCGACGTCCGTGAGGGCTCAGGCGATCGTGTGGAGTTCCGCGCCGAGCGTCGGTCCACCAGCAGCCGCGGCCGTTACTCGGACCTGACGTTCGAGGTCGAAAAGATGGGCGATGGCGTGACACTGTGCGCGGTATTCGATGGCCGCAGCAACTGCGACGACTCGCGCGACCGCAGGGGCTGGAACTGGAGAAACAACGAAGGTCCGCCCACCACCCGACTCCTCATCACGCTGCCCAAGGGTGTTCGCCTCGATGCCGTGACCGGCAATGGGGTTGTGACCGTCGACCGCGTCAGCAATGACATTCGGGTCGTCACCGGCAACGGCGACGTCCGCATCTCGATGACGGCCGGCAGCGTGGACATCAATTCGGGCAACGGCGACGTGGAAGTCGACGGTGCAACGGGCCCGGTTCGCGTCGGCACGGGTAACGGCCGCGTCTACGTCACAACGTCGAGTGGCCCCGTGAACGCTCGCACCGGCAACGGTGTCATCGATGTGCGCATGAAGGCCATTGCCGGGACCGGCGACATGACGTTCTCGACGGGCAATGGTCCGATCCGGGTTTCGCTGCCCGAGTCGTTCAACGGCGAGATCGACGCGAACACTGGACACGGTGAGTTCCGCTCCGACTTCCCGATCCGCGTCATTGGTCGACTGAGTCCGCAGCGCGTTCGCGGCACGATCGGCACCGGCAGCGGGCAGATGATCCGGATGTCGACCGGGAACGGCAGTCTGGAGATCCGTAGGAGCTAGGAAGGAGGAAGGAGGAAGGAGGAAGGAGGAAGGAGGAAGGAGTCGACAGGGGTTCCTTCCCCCTTCCGCCTTCCGCCTTCCGCCTTCCGCCTTCCGCCTTCCGCCTTCCGCCTTCCGCCTTCCGCCTTCCGCCTTCCGCCTTCCGCCTTCCGCCTTCCGCCTTCCTAGTTTTCAGGGTGATCGACGCGCTTCACGACCCCGGAACACAGATCGCCTCGGCGCGAGCGGCGGTGGCGCATCGCGAGCACGTCCCACCGCTGGTCGCGCCAAGCGGCTCGCGAATCCTGGTCGGCATCGCCAGTTGGACTGACCCGAGCATGACCGCAGCCGGCGTCTTCTATCCCGAGGGAGTCAGCTCGCCGGAAGCGAGGCTGCGCTACTACGCCGGCCGCTATCCGCTCGTGGAAGTGGACTCGACTTACTACGCACTGCCGTCGAGGCGCACCGCACATCTCTGGGTCGAGCGCACACCCGAAGGATTCACGTTCGACGTGAAGGCGCACGCGCTCATGACAGGGCAGCCCTCCGAGGTGAGCCGGCTGCCGCGCGAACTGCGCGAAGCCCTTCCGCCGCAGCTCGCGAACAAGGCGCGCGTCTACGCCAGCGAACTGCCCGCCGACGTGCGCGACGCCGTTTGGTCGCAGTTTCTCGACGCACTCACGCCGTTGCGCGATGCGGGCAAACTCGGCGCGATCCTGTTGCAGTATCCCCGTTGGGTGGTGCCATCACGATCCAACGCCGAACTGATCGCCAATGCCCGCAGCCGACTCGCGGGATGGCGCGCCGCGGTGGAACTGCGCAACAAGAACTGGTTCGACGACCGCACGCGGGCGCGCACGTTTGAGTTCCTGCGCAACAACGAGGTGTCGTATGTGTGTGTCGACGCACCGCCTGGCTTCGAGTCGTCCGTTCCTGCGCTTGGCGAGGCGACGGAACGTGGGCTGGCGGTCGTGCGATTCCACGGCCGGAACGTGGACACGTGGGAAGCCAAGGTGGCGCGTGTAAGCCAACGCTTCCGCTACCTCTACGACGAAACCGAACTCGCGTCGTGGATTCCGATGATCAAGTCGATCGCAGAGCAGGCGCGCGAAATCCACCTGGTGTTCAACAACTGCTACGGGAACTACGCGACGACGAACGCGCTCGAAATGGTGGCGCTCTTGTTGCGGGAGGGAGTAGCGAACCTTGCCTAGGTGCTTGGTGCTTCGTGCTTCGTAGTGCCGAGGCGAAGCACCAAGCACGAAGCACAACTACTCGCCGTACGGCACCCAGATGTTCTTCACCTGCGTGCCCTCACGCAGGAACTCGCGGCCTTCGCCGTCGTCGGTGCTCATCCAATCGCGGGTGTGCCATGTGGCCCACGTGCGCTTCATGTTCGAGGCGGACGCAAGCTCCACGGCCTTCACGCCATCCCGATCGCCGAAGTACCACACGCTCTCCACATCGTCGTGCTCGGCGAGTGTCTTCAGCAGCGCGTTCTTCTCACCGGTGACGATGTTGATCACACCGGCGGGCACGTCGGAAGTCTCGAGCACGCTGTAGAAATCCGTCGCTGCCAGCGGATACGCTTCTGATGGGACCACAATGATTGCATTGCCCGTCGCGATTGCGGGCGCCATCACGGACACGAAGCCGAGTAGCGGGTGCGATTCCGGCGCGCCAATGCCCACGACGCCGATCGGTTCGTTCATCGCCAAGGCTATGCCGCGAATCGGCACGTTGTGCACCGCACCGTCCCATTTGTCGCACCACGCGGCATACGTGAACAGCCGACGAATGCTCGCGTCCACTTCCCCGACGGCATCGCGGGAAGTGCGTCCGTCCATCGCGCTCAGGCGCTCGGAGAATTCGCGAGCGCGCGTCGCGAGGTTCTCGGCGATGTAATAGAGGATCTGGCCGCGGTTGTGCCCGGTGGCCTTGCCCCACGTCTTCCACGCCGCGTGGGCCGCTTCCACCGCGTTGCGAATGTCCTTGCGGTTGCCGTCCGGCACCTCGCCCACGAGGCTGCCACCGGGCCCAAGGATGCGGCGGGAGTAACCCGCATCGGGACGCGCTTGTTTGCCGCCGATGAACAGCTTGGGCGTGCGGTCGATGGACGGCAGGCTGTCGGACTTCGGCTCTCGACCGTCCGCCGCGCGCGTTCGCTTCGCGGCTTCACGTTTGGGCTTGCCGGAGCCGAGGGCGAGGTGCCGCGTGTTCTTGAGGTACTCGAACATGCCCTCGCGCCCGCCTTCGCGGCCGAATCCGCTCTCGCGGTAACCGCCGAATCCCGTAGAGGCGTCGAACAGGTTGGTCGAGTTGATCCAGATCACGCCGGCCTTGATCTTTGGCGCGATGTCGAGTGCGAGATTGATACTCTCGGTCCACACGCTGGCGGCGAGACCGAACGGCGTGTTGTTCGCGAGCGCGACGGATTCTTCCGGTGTGCGGAACGTCATCGATACCAGGACCGGCCCGAAGATCTCGACCTGCGCGATCGTGCTCGACGGCGTGACATCCGTGAACAATGTCGGCGGGTAGAAGTAGCCCTCGGTGGGACACGCCCACGACGGCTGCCACATCGTTGCGCCCTCCTCCTGGCCTTGCTTCACGAGTCCGCGAATGCGCTCGAGTTGTTCCGGCGCCACGATCGCTCCCATGTCCACGGCTTTGTCGAGCGGTGAGCCAACGCGGAGACGCTCCATGCGCGCACGAAGTTTCTCGATGAGCTTGTCGGACACCCCTTCCTGAACGAGCAAGCGCGACCCGGCGCAGCAGACCTGACCTTGGTTGAACCAGATCGCGTCGACGACGCCTTCGACAACACTGTCGATGTCCGCGTCATCGTACACGATGAACGGGCTCTTGCCGCCCAGTTCCAGCGAAAGCTTCTTGCCGGATCCGGCCGTCGCTTTGCGGATGATGCGGCCGACGTCCGTGGAGCCGGTGAACGCGATCTTGTCCACTTTCGGGTGATCCACGAGCGCGGCACCTGTCTTGCCGTCCCCGGTGATGATATTGAGCACGCCGGGCGGCAAGCCCGCTTCGCGCGCGATTTCGCAGAAGAGCAACGCGGAGAGCGGCGTGAACTCCGCCGGCTTGAGCACCACCGTGCATCCAGCGGCGAGCGCTGGCGCGATTTTCCACGACAGCATCAACAGCGGGAAATTCCACGGAATGATCTGGCCCACGACGCCGACGCCCTTGTAGCCCGGGAATTCGGTGTCGAGCAGCTGCGCCCACCCGGCGTGGTGATAGAAGTGGCGGGCGACCAGCGGGATATCGAGGTCGCGCGTCTCGCGAATGGACTTGCCGTTGTCCATCGTCTCCACGACAGCGAACAGCCGCGAGTGCTTCTGGATCGCGCGCGCCAGCGCGTACAAGTGGCGCGCTCGCGTATGGCCATCCAAACCTTGCCACGATGCCAGTGCCTTCTTGGCCGCGTTCACCGCGGCGTCCACGTCCTTCGTTGTCCCCTGCGTCACTCGCGCCAGCACTTCGCGATTGGCCGGGTTGATGACATCGAACATCTTGCCCGGCTCCGTCCACTCGCCGCCGATAAAGTGGCCAAACACGCGCTCGTATTTGCCCAGCCACGTGCGTGCGGGCTGGTCCGACTCGGGGGCCGGACCGTACTCCATGCTTTTGAATATCTCGGCGACTGTGGCCACTTGGGTCTCGGGTCTTGGGTCTCGGGTCTGCCGTTACGGCATCGGCTGGCGATACGCCGCCGAGTAGCGCCCAGTCGTGTAGTGCTCCAACTGCCGCTCAATGTCCGTCAGCAACGCGCTCGCGCCAAAACGAAAGAGGTCCGGCTGCAGCCAGCGATTGCCCAACTCTTCCTTCATCAGAAACAGGTATTCCAGAGACTGCTTGGCCGTGCGAATGCCGCCAGCGGGCTTGAAGCCCACGGCATGGCCCGTGAGCTCGTAGTACTCGCGAATCGTGCGCGCCATCACCAGCGCGAACGGCATCGTCGCGTTGGCGACTTCTTTGCCGGTGGACGTCTTGATGAAATCGGCGCCTGCCTGCATCGCGACCACGCTGGCGCGCGCGACGTTGTTGAGCGTCGCCAGTTCACCCGTGGCAAGAATCGCCTTCATGTGAGCGGCGCCGCACGCCTGCCGAAACGCCTTGACTTCATCGTAGAGCGCCTGCCAGTTGCCCGTGAGCACGTGGGAACGCGTAATGACAATGTCGATTTCCTTCGCGCCGGCTTGCACTGACGCGGGAATCTCCGCCAATCGCTGCTCGAATGGGCTTAGTCCGGCCGGAAATCCGGTGGACACGGCCGCGACGGGAATGTCCGACCCGCGAAGCGCTTCCACCGCAGTCGGCACCAGCGAGTGATACACGCACACCGCGCCGACCTTGATGTCGAGCGAATCGGCGCCCAGCGCCCTGAGCAAATCATCGCGAAGCGGATTTCGCGCCTTGGCGCACAACCGGCGCACGTTGCCAGCAGTGTCATCGCCGGAGAGTGTTGTCAGGTCCATCAGCGTGATGGCCTTGAGCAGCCACGCTGCCTGCCACTGCTTTTTCACCGTCCGGCGCGTGGGAATCGTGGCCGAGCGGCGCTCCACTGCACTGCGGTTCACCCTGATGGCGCGCACGATGTCGAGATCAAGCGGCATGCCTGGGTTGCGCTCAAACTGCTCACCTGGCGCATGACGGGCGCGTGGCGCCTTGGGCGCCGAGCGCACGAGTTCCAGACCGCGCGAAGCCATACGCAAATCTATGGTACCGAGACCTTCGAGTCCCTCGAGCGGAAGTCATTCGCACCGCGCGCGACCTTGGCCTTGGCGTCCCAGGCGATCGAGTGGGCGTCGCCCTGCTGCCCGGTGACTTTCACCGCATGACCCATCTGTCGCAGTTGGTCGGCCACGCTCGCAGGAATCGCGTTGGCTTCAAACGTCGCCGTGTCCGGCATCCATTGGTGATGCAAGCGCGGGGCGTCAACGGCCGCGCGCACGTCCATGTCGTACTGCAACACGTTGAAAATCACATTCAGCGAGGTGTTGATGATCGTGCGTCCGCCCGGTGAACCGGTCACCAGATGCACGTTGCTTCCCTTCATCACGATCGCCGGCGTCATGGAACTCAGCATACGCTTGCCTGGCGCGATCACGTTGGCCGGAGTGCCGATGTCCCAGGATCTGCCGGTGTAGCCGGGCTTCATGTTGAAGTCGCCCATCTCGTTGTTGAGGATGAACCCCGCGCCGGGCACCACAACGTGCGAGCCGTATCCACCCTCGAGCGTGTAGGTCATCGCCACCGCGAACCCGTCCTTGTCCATGACCGAGATGTGCGTCGTCTCCTCATGATCGCTCTCGGCGACTGGCATGAGATCGGGCGCCAAGGCATGACTGCTGGAAGCACGGGTTGTGTCGATTTCCTTCGCCAACTGCGCTGCGTACGCCTTTGAGGTGAGCTTGGCGACCGGAACCTTCACGAAATCCGGATCGCCCAGAAAGCGCGCACGGTCCAGGAACGCGCGCCGCGTGGCTTCGATCATCAGGTGCAGCGTTCGCGGCGAGTAACGTTCCGACGCGCCGACATTCAGCCGCTCCAGCACGTTGAGAATTTCCGCGATCGCCACGCCTCCCGAGCTTGGCGGCGGCATTGAATAGATCGAGTAGCCGCGGAAATCGCCCTTCACGGGCGCCCGCTCCACAGCCCTGTACGCCGCGAGGTCTGCCTTCGAAATGAGCCCGCCGTTGCGCGCCATGTCAGCCGCGATGCTGTCGGCGATCCATCCCTTATAGAAGGCGTCGGCTCCGCCCTCGGCGATCGCGCGCAGCGCGTTCGCGAGCGCCGGCAGACGAATCGTGTCGCGCGCCAACCAGTCGCCGCCGCCCGGCTTTCCGTAGGTCGCCACCGACGTGGGATAATCCCTCATGCCGCGCGCAACTTCGCGGCTCAGGCCCCGTGCCAGATCCGCGCTGAGCACAAACCCGTCCGCGAGCATGGCCGCGGGCAACACGACGTCGCGCCATGGGAGCTTGCCGAATTTCTTGTGCGCCATTTCCAGGCCGCGCACCGTGCCGGGCACGCCCGGTGCCAGATATCCGCGCGCTGTGAGGCTGCGATTGATGTTGCCGGTCGAGTCCAGGTACATCGTCGGCGTCGCCTTGAGTGGTGCACGCTCACGAAAATCGAACGTTGTAACGCCGCGTCCGGTGCGAACAACCATGAAACCGCCGCCACCGATATTGCCGGCGCCCGGATACGTCACGGCCATGGCGAATCCGGTAGCGACTGCCGCGTCCACTGCATTTCCACCGCGCTTCAGAACAGCCGCGCCGACATCACACGCGAGGTCCGAAGCGCACACCACCATGCCGGTGCGCGATTCGATGGCCGGCGGGTACGTGACGCGGATGCTATCCTGGGCAACGCCGACGGTGCCGCCGAAGACGAGCGCGAAAAGTGAGGCACGGTATGTCATGCAGCGAAACTCGCGCGGCCCCGTTCCGTTCGCCAGTGCACGGTTCCGCCGCCAGCGAACGTTTCGACGGGCGACGCGTATGACCATATACAGCCTCAATTTGGAGCCACATGCGAGTTCTCTTTTCAACCGTTGCAGCATCAATCGCACTCTCGGCCGCCGCCCACGCGCAAGCGCCGACCTGGAACATCGACCCGAATCACACTGCAGCTCAGTTCGCGGTGAAGCACTTGCTGGTATCCACCGTCCGTGGCCACTTCGAGAAAGTGTCCGGCACGATTCAGTGGGACGGCAAGGATGCAAGAACGATCGTCGTCAACGTTTCCATCGACGCGGCGTCGGTGAACACACGCATTCCAATGCGCGACAATGACCTGCGCAGCGCCAACTTCTTCGAAGTCGCGACGTATCCGACCATCACGTTCGCGTCCAAGTCAGCCGAATCCATTGAGGCCGGAAAGCTCAAGCTTCTCGGCGCGCTGACGATGCATGGTGTGACGAAGGACGTCGTGCTCGACGTGGAAGGACCGTCCGCACCGCTGACGCAGGGGCCCAGTCTCCGCATCGGCGCCAGCGCCAGCGCCAAAATCAACAGGCACGACTTCAACCTGCGCTTCAACCGCGCAGTTGAGGGTGCACCTGTGGTTGGCGACACGATCGCCATCACGATCGACATTGAGGCCACTCGGCGACCATAGCAATGAACGGCCGCTGAGTGGGGACAATCACTCAGTAGATCCCGCCTGAAACAGGAGCATCGAATGCGTGGAGTCTTGAATACCGTCGCCTGCGCCCTCACGATCGCTGCGACCACTTCTGCCATCGCGCAAACCGGCACACTGATCGTGACGAACAAAGCGCCGAGCACCGCGACGATCATCGACGTCGCCAGCGGACGCACGCTCGCGACGTTGCCAACAGGCGCCGGCCCGCACGAGGTCGTGGTCTCGACGGACGGCAGCATGGCCGTCATCACGGACTACGGTGGTCAGCCGCGCCGGACCCTCACAATCATCGACGTTCCCGGACTGAAGGTCACGCGCACCATCGACCTCGGCGGCTACACCGCGCCGCACGGGCTCGTGTTCCTGCCGCGCAGCGCCGACAGCCTCGTCGTCGTCACGTCAGAGACGACCAACACCATCGTGATCGTGAACGTGAAGACCGGTGAGGTCGCCAATGCGATCGCGACGATTGGATCGTATCCGCACATGGTCGGCGTCACCGGCGACGGACTGCGCGCTTACACCGGTAACATGCGCAGCAACAACGTGAGCGAGCTGGACCTTCGCACGTTGCTGATCACCAAGAGCTGGGACGTGCCGACGACACCCGAGGCCATCAACGTCACGCCAGACGGCAAGGAAGTGTGGGTCGGCTCCAATGCGACGGGCAAAGTCACGGTGATCGATCCGGCGACCGGATCGATGGTCGTCGCAGCCGAAGGCGTCCAGTTCCCTTACCGCATGGCGTTCACACCCGACGCGAAGACAACGATCATCCCGGACGCGCGCGGCGACGAAGTGCGCTTCATCGACCGCGCCACCAAGAGGGAACTCGGTCGTATCGCACTGTCGGGAATGGGACCGCAGGGCATCATCATCAGCCCCGACAGCCGGTACGCCTTCCAGTCACTGAGCCGGAGCGCGAAGGTGGCAGTCATCGACATCGCGACGCGCACGGTGCTTCGCCGAATCGATGCCGGAGAGACTCCGGACGGTGTCGCGTACACCACTCGCGTGCTTCCGCGCTGAGACGCAATTCCCCGTAAAATCTTTCACGACAAGGGCTTAGGCAGTACTGGCGCGAGGCCGGAAGCCTTCTATATTTATCCGTTAATCCGGATATATAGATGACCCGCCCAGCACTGGTCTTTGACCGACTCGGCACCTTAGCCGACCCCACACGCAGCAGAGTCCTCCTTCTATTGGAAGGGGCGGAGCTGAGCGTGGGTGAATTGTGCCAGGTGTTGCAGCTACCGCAGTCCACGGTGAGCCGGCATCTCAAGATTCTCGCGGATGACGGCTGGGTGAGCGGCCGCGACTCCGGCGCGAGCAGGCTGTACACGCTGATTCCGTCCAGGCTCGACCCCGAAGCCAAGCGCCTGTGGAACGTGGTGCGCGAGCAGGTCTCCACGGGAACGGGCGCGCAACAGGACGCGCGCCGTCGCGAGAGCGTGCTCAACGCCCGCCGCGTGAAGATCCAGTCGTTCTTCAAGAACGCGGCGTCGTCGTGGGATCAGACCCGCTCGACACTGATCGGCGCGCGCACAGATCTCCTCGCACTCATGGACCTGCTCGACAGCTCTTGGGTCGTGGGCGACCTGGGCTGCGGCACCGGCATCCTGAGCGAGGCCGTCGCGCCCGCCGTTGCGCGCGTGATTGCGGTGGACGAGTCCGGCGCGATGCTCTCGGCTGCCAAGCGCCGCCTGGCCCCGCTCAAGAACGTCGACGTCCGTACCGGCAGCGTCGAGACATTGCCGATCGGCGACGACGAACTCGACATCGCGCTGCTGTTCATGGTCACGCACTTCGTGCTCGAACCGGTGAAAGTGCTGGCCGAAGTGCGCCGCGTGCTCAAGCCCGGCGGTCGCCTGCTTGTGCTGGACCTGACGGCGCACGAGCACGATGAATACGCGCAGGAACTGGGACACATTTGGCAGGGCTTCACCGAGGAACAGGTCCGCGCCTGGGTGAGCGAAGCAGGACTTACGATGGCGCGCTATCGCGTGCTGCCGGCGGACACGGCCGCAAAGGGGCCGGCGCTTTTTTCTCTAGTGGCAACAAAACCTTCGAGGATTTCATAAAATGGGTATCGCAACTCGCGTCAGCAAAGCCGTGAAGAGAGTCACTGGCAAGATCAAACAGGCATCCAAGGCGTCGTCCAAGACGGCACGTCCGCCGTTCAAGGTCGCGGACCTTTCACTGGCCGAATGGGGCCGCAAGGAAATCCGTCTCGCCGAGCAGGAGATGCCCGGCCTCATGACCGTCCGCGACGAGTATCGCGGCAAGCAGCCGCTCAAGGGCGCGCGCATCATGGGCAGTTTGCACATGACTGTGCAAACTGCCGTTCTTATAGAAACGCTGGTTGACCTCGGCGCCGATGTGCGCTGGGTCTCCTGCAACATCTTCTCGACGCAGGACCACGCCGCCGCGGCGATCGCCGTCGGTCGCACCGGCACGGTTGAGAAGCCCGCGGGCATCCCCGTCTTTGCCTGGAAGGGCGAGACGCTGGAGGAATACTGGTGGTG
>JANNRQ010000041.1:0-2777 GCA_031401495.1 Gemmatimonadota bacterium | reverse complement strand
TCGCACTCACCGCGAAGTGGATCGCGTCGGGGTGCCTGATCCAGGTAACCGCGAAGGCGCTCGCGGAGCCGGACGACCCGTGGGTGGAGAAGGCGCTGAAGCGGTGGGTGGCGGGCGGCTTCGTCCACCTGCTCGGCTCGGACGGGCACGGCATCGACCGGCGGCTGCCGGTGCTCTCGGGCGGCTTCGAGCGCCTGGCGAAGTGGGCCGGTCGGCGTGCGGCGGAGCGGATTGCGTGCCACCTGGGCGTCGCGGTGTTGCAGGGGCTGCCGGTCAACGTGCCGCCGCCGCGCGCGTCATCGCGGAGTTGGTTCACGCGACTGTTCGGGGGTGATTAGTGGGCAGTGAGCAGTAAACAGTAACGGACAAGTGACACCCAAAGGTAGTCACTCAGGTGTCACTCAAAGGTAGTCAGTAGGCTGGTGACAAACCCCTTCTATCGGAGCGTTTTGTCATGAGCCAAAAAACACCCATGAGGATCGGCGGCGGGCCATGGTAGCCGCCGTTCGGCAGG
The DNA here is from genome assembly GCA_031401495.1 of Gemmatimonadota bacterium. Lineage (GTDB taxonomy): Bacteria > Gemmatimonadota > Gemmatimonadetes > Gemmatimonadales > Gemmatimonadaceae > DASPMP01. Next base: position 2,263 of record JANNRQ010000041.1, on the reverse strand, counting down.
GTCAATCTCTGAGGTCGGTGGCCAGGCAGTTCCGGGTCAGTTTGCGCACCGTGCAGGTTTGGGTCCGTCGAACCCAGGGCCAGCGTCTCGACCGGATCGACTGGTCGAATCACCCTCGGGGTGGGCGGCGGGAGGCCGGTTCGACATCGGCTTCGACCGAAGACCTGATCGTGCAAGTGCGGAAGCACCTCCAGGAGTCCAGCCCGCTGGGCGATTGCGGTGCGGTGGTCATCCGCGAGGAGTTGCAGCGACGCCGGGTGACGCCGCTGCCGTCGGTGCGCACGATCGGCCGAATCCTGCTGCGACGCGGGGTGCTGGATGGCCGAAGACGGGTGCGTCGTCCGCCTCCGCCGCCGGGTTGGTACCTGCCACGGGTCGCTGCCCGCCAGGTCGAGTTGGAGAGCTTCGACTTCGTCGAAGGCCTGGCCATCCGCGGCGGCACCGCCGTCGTGGTCCTCAACGGCATGAGCCTGCACGGCGGTCTGTGCAGCAGTTGCGTGCAGTCGTCGTGGACGGCGAAACAAACGGTTCGGGCCCTGGTGACCCACTGGCGAGAACACGGCTTGCCGAGCTACGCCCAGTTCGACAACGACACCGTTTTCCAGGGACCGCACCAATGGCCCAACACCTTCGGCCGAGTGACCCGCTTGTGTCTGCAACTGGGCGTCATCCCGGTCTTCACGCCGCCGCGCGAGACGGGATTCCAGGCGGCCATCGAGAGCTACAACGGTCGTTGGCAAGCCAAAGTGTGGCGACGATTCGAACACGACAGTCTCCGCACGCTCCGCCGTCACTCGAACCGCTACGTCGCTGCCACGCGGCAGCGATCCGCAGCTCGCCGGGATGCGGCTCCGGCACGCCAGCCGTTCCCGAAGGATTGGCAACTGGACCTCCAGAAGACACTCCGGGGAACAGTGATCTTCTTGCGACGCACCAACAACCAAGGCGGGGCCGAACTGCTGGGCCAGTCATACCCGGTCGATCCCACCTGGCCGAATCGCCTGGTCCGCTGCGAGGTGGACCTGACCCAGGGCCAGGTCCGCTTCTATCGACTGCGACGCCAGGAACCCACGCAGCATCCGCTGATCAAAACCATCCCCTATGCGACTCCCAAGAAACGCTTCCGCGAGTGACTACCTTTGACTGACACGTGGTCACCGCGCAACACAAACAGTGACTACCTTTGACTGACACTTGTCCCCTTAGTGGTATCCGATCGGAAGTGTTTGTTGCGGTTTCTCCCCCGCGCGGGTAGGTTCAAGAACAGAATCTCCCGCCGAGTCGCAAATCGCCGGACGCCCGGAGCGCCTTCATGACGTCCCTCCGACTTCCGTTCGCTGCCTTCGCGCTGTTGTTCGCATTGGTGCCGGTTCGGGCCGCCGACCCGCTCGAAACCGCGTTCGACCGCGACGTGAAGCCGTTCCTCATGCAGTACTGCGTCCGCTGTCACAACGCGGACAAGCAGACCTCCGGCGTCCGCGTTGATCAACTCGACTCGAAGCTGGAGGACCGCCACATCAAACTGTGGGAACACGCTCTGAGTCAGACGAAGTCCGGCGCGATGCCGCCGGAGGAGGCCAAACAGCCGACGGCCGACGAACGCAAGCGAGTGGTGGAATGGGTGGAACGGGCGATGAAGGCGGCCCGGCTGCGGCCGGTGGCCAAGAACGGCAGCGTGCGCCGGCTCACCGTTGCACAGTACCGCAACACGCTCAGCGAACTGCTGCTGCTCGAAGACAACGTCGCGGAGGCCCTGCCGCCGGACGCGGTCTCGCGGGACGGCTTCGTGAACAACCAGGACACGCTGCAAATCTCGCCGCTGCTTCTAGAAGCGTACTTCGACATCGCGGACCAGGCGCTTTCCCGCTGCGTAGTCGATCCGAAAGCGAAGCCAGTGATTCAGAACTTCCGCATCGACCTCGGCGCGGGGATCAACGGGAAGCCGATCCCGGACAACCTGATCCTCGGTGCCGACAGTCTGCTCCTGGACAAGCGCGACTTCACGGTCGAGCAACTCAAGCCGGGCAAGCCGTTCGCGTACGAGCCGTTCACGATGCGGACCAAGTACCGCTTCATCGAAGGCTATCAGGGGAACGACACGGTGCGCGGGTGGCGCGACTTCGACAGCATTTATCACTCCGTGTTCGCCTGCGTGCGTGGCAGTCACGGGTATCCGAAGGGCCGGGCGTACAGCACGGTGCCGCAGGGCTTGCTGCTGCGCCCGGCGGTTCCGAGTTCGGAGATCTTCGGCCAGGACAGCACC
>JANNRQ010000040.1:0-11023 GCA_031401495.1 Gemmatimonadota bacterium | reverse complement strand
GTGCACGGGATCCTCGTGCAGATGCCGTTGCCGAAGCAGATCGACCCCGACGCGGTCGTTCGTTGCATCGACCCGCGCAAGGACGTGGATGGTTTCCATCCAGTGAACGTGGGCAGGCTGCTGATTGGCGACCCGGATGCGTTCGTGCCCTGCACGCCGGCCGGCGTCATGATTTTGTTGCGGGAAGCCGGCGTGAAGACCGCCGGCGCCAACGTGGTCGTTATCGGTCGCAGCAACATCGTCGGCAAGCCGATGGCATCGCTGCTCATGCAGCCCGGAGTCGACGCGACCGTCACCGTATGCCATAGCCGTACGCGTGATCTTGCGACGCATACGCGCGCCGCGGACGTCGTCATTGCCGCGGTCGGGCGTCCGCGCATGCTCACGGGCGACATGGTGAAGCCGGGCGCCGTGGTCATCGACGTCGGCATCAATCGTGTCGATGACAAGTCGGCCCCACGCGGCTACCGACTTGTGGGTGACGTGGACTTCGTTTCGGTGAAGCCGGTGGCGTCGCTCACCACCCCCGTGCCGGGCGGCGTTGGCCCGATGACGATCGCCATGCTGCTGGAAAACACTCTCCGGTCGGCGACCCGGTTCGCGGAGTCTTGAGTCTGTGAATCCGCGACAGATGGACATCCCGCTGTCCGCGCCGGAAGACGCGGCGCCTGGCGTGGATCCAACGTCGGCGATCGCCGTCTCGACACTCACCAGCACCGCGCGGGACATCCTCGAAGGCGCGTTCCCGCCGATCTGGGTGCGCGGCGAGGTCACCGGATTCAAGGCGCACCGCAACGGTCACTGGTACTTCACACTGCGCGATCGCATGGCACAAGTGCGCGCCGTAGTCTGGTCCAGGGACGCGCGCGCAATTCCCGCGCCGCCTGACGAAGGGATGACGGTCGCGGCGTTCGGCAACCTCAGCGTCTACCCGCAGAAGGGCGAGATGCAGTTTGTCGTTCGGCGGATGGAAGCCGAAGGCGACGGCCTGTGGCTCAAGCGACTTGAGCAGACGCGGGCCAAGCTCGAAGCCGAGGGCCTGCTGGCCATCGAGCGCAAGCGGCTGCTGCCGCGCTACCCGAAGGTCGTCGCGGTGGTCACCAGTCCGGACGGCGCGGCGCTCCACGACATTGTGGCCGTCATGCGCCGTCGCGCTCCTGCGGTGTCGGTCGTAATCGTGCCCGCGGCAGTGCAGGGCGACTCGGCGGTGCGGGACCTGTGCGCGGCGCTCGATCGCATCAAGCGGTGGATGGGCGCAGACGTGGTCATCATCGGGCGCGGCGGCGGTTCGCGTGAAGATCTTCAGGCCTTCAACGACGAGCGGGTCGCGCGCGCCGTCGCCGCCTGTCCCGTCCCGGTGGTGTCGGCCGTCGGCCACGAAGTGGACGTCACCATCTGTGACATGGTCGCGGACCTTCGCGCGCCCACGCCGAGCGCGGCGGCGGAAACCGTCGTGCGTGATCACAGCGAGCTCACGGCGCACATCAGCAACCTGAGCCACCGTCTCTCGCGCTCGCTCCGGCGACGCGCCGACCGATCGCGCTCGAGGCTGGAGCGCGCGGCAACGGCGCTGCGCAGCCGGGTGCAGTTCATGACGCAGGAACGAAAAGCGTGGCTCGCCGAACTTGGCGGGCAATTGCACGCGCTGAGCCCATTGGCAACGCTGAAGCGTGGCTACGCAGTGGCTCGGGCCCAGGACGGGCGCGCGCTCACGAATGTCGCCGCGTTCACCGAGGGCATGGCGTTTCGACTCGCATTACGCGATGGCGAGATCGCTGCCACAGTGACCGGGAAGGGCGGCGCATGACATTCGAGAAGCAGCTCAAGCGCCTTGAGGAGATCGTCGGCGAACTCGAGTCCGACGAGATCGAACTGGAGCGGGCACTGGCGCTCTTCGAAGAAGGCGTGAAGAATCTTCGTGCGGCAACCGAAGCACTCGGCAAGGTGGAAGCGCGGGTGCAACGCCTGGTCGAGAAGACGGACGGCTCCTTCGAGGTGATCGATTCGCGTGAATGAAGCAACCGAGGTGACCCTGGCGCGCTGGCGCGCCCGCATCGATGGCGAACTGGCACGGGTCGCGGCCAACGGCGTCCCGATGCAGGATCGCGTGCGTGATGCCGTGCACTACAGCCTGACCGGTGAGGGCAAACGCCTGCGCGGACTTCTCGTGCTCGCCGCCTACGACGCGCTTGGTGGCAAAGGGAATGCGACGGGTCTCGCGGCCGCTGTGGAAATCGTTCACGCGTACTCGCTGGTGCATGACGACCTGCCATGCATGGACAACGATCATATCCGGCGCGGACGTCCAACGACGCACCGCGCCTTTGGCGTTCCGACCGCCACCATCGCGGGCGTCACCATGGTTGCGCTCGCCGTGACTCAGACGGTGAAGGCATCCGAAGTACTTGGCTTGAACGCGGACGTCACGAGGCGTCTCGTGAGCGTGCTGATGCAGTCCTCAGGTGCCACGGGAATGGTCGGTGGCCAGCTCATGGACTTGATGAGCGAGGGCCGTGAAATCACGGTGAAGCAGCTTGAGGCAATTCATCGGGCCAAGACGGGCGCGCTGATTGCCGCCTCGGTGACCATCGGCGCGGTGGCCGCCGGCGGATCTCCGTCGGCTGTGGACGCATTGGCCAGCGCGGGCGAGTCGCTCGGCCTCGCGTTCCAGATCGCGGACGACGTATTGGATGCTACGGCGTCGTCCGAAGCCCTCGGAAAGTCGGCTGGCGCCGACGCCAAGATGGAGAAGAGCACGTACGTCTCGACCATGGGGGTGCCGGCCGCCAAGGCGCACGGGGAGGCCCTTGTCGCTGACGCCATGAATCAGCTCGGAGCCGCAGGCATCAAGAGCGGTCCACTGTTGGAGTTGGCCCGTTTCGTCGCGGCCCGACGGTCATAGCTTTAGAGAGACCATGAGCAAACTGCTGGACCGCATCGACATCCCGAAGGACCTTCGCACGCTTCAGCGCGATGAGCTGCCACAGTTGGCGCAGGAAATGCGCGACTGCTTGGTGGACGTGTGTTCGCGCACCGGCGGACACATCGGCGCTGGACTCGGCGTCGTTGAGCTGACCCTCGCACTGCACTACGCATTCGAGACGCCGGTGGACCAGCTGGTGTGGGACGTCGGGCATCAAGGCTATCCGCACAAGTTGCTCACCGGTCGCAAGTCACGACTGGAGACGCTGCGTCAGGAAGGCGGAGTGTCCGGCTTCCTCAAGCGCAGCGAGAGCGAGTACGACGCGTTCGGCGCGGGCCATGCGGCCACCGCGATCTCCGCGGCGCTTGGCATTGCCGCCGGAAGGGACCTGCGGGGCGACAAGTACAAGGTCGTCGCAATCCTTGGCGATGGCGCCCTGACTTCGGGCATGGCGTATGAAGGCCTGAACAACGCGGGCCATTCGGATCGCGACATCATCGTCGTTCTCAACGACAACGAGATGTCCATCGCGCCGAACGTTGGCGCGATGCACAAGTACTTGACGTCGGTACAGCAGAACTCGCTCTACAATCGCATTCGTGCCAAAATCGGCGAGATCGCGGACAACGCGCCGGGCGCTCTCCAGTCGGTCGGCCCGATCCTCCGCAGGGCGGAGGAGTCTGTGAAGGCCTTCCTGACACCGGGCGTTTTGTTCGAGGAGCTGGGCCTTCGCTACTTCGGGCCGATTGACGGCCACAACATCGCGCAAATGCTGGACACGTTTGCCGCCATGAAGGATCTGAGCGGTCCGCGTCTCGTCCACGTCGTGACGCAAAAGGGGAAAGGCTTCCCCGCAGGCGAGCACTCGACCGGCGAGCGTTGGCATGCGCTGCCCCCGGGCTACGAGCCGGCAACCGGCAGGCCCAGCAAAGCGGTGAGCGTCGTGAAGCCGGCGTACACGAAGGTGTTCGGCAAAGGCCTGAAGGAACTGGCCGACGAGGACGAGCGGGTGGTCGCAGTCACGGCGGCGATGCCGAGTGGTACCGGAACGGACCTCATCGCGAAGGCCCATCCAACGCGATTCTTCGATGTGGGAATCGCCGAAGGTCACGCGGCAACGTTCGCGGCCGGCTTGGCGACGCGCGGCGTGCGTCCGTTTGTGGCGATTTATTCGACGTTCATGCAGCGCGCGTACGACAGCTTGATCCATGACATGGCAATTCAGTCGCTGCCGGTCGTGCTGTGCCTCGACCGCGCTGGATTTGTCGGGGAAGACGGCGAGACGCACATGGGGCTGTACGACATCGCCTATCTGCTGACGATTCCGAATTTCACGATCACCGCGCCAAAGAACGGCACGGAACTGCTTGGACTGCTGCGCTCCTCCGTCGAACACGAGAAAGGCCCGTGGTCGATCCGGTACCCGCGCGATGCGTCACCCGACGAGCCGCCTGCGATGAAGGAAATCCAGCGCATTCCGTACGGCACATGGGAAGTCGAGCGGAAGGGCAAGGACGTCGCGATTCTTGCCGTGGGGACCATGGTGCTGCCGTCGCTCGCGGCGGCCCAGGCGCTACAGCAGGACGGCGTCGACGTCACCGTAGTGAACTGCCGCTTCATCAAGCCGTACGATGCAGTGGTGCTGGCGGCGATACTCGCGCAGCATTCACGAATTCTGGTGGTTGAGGAGGGCGCGGTTGCCAACGGCTTCGGCGCGTTCATGGCGTCCATCATTGCCAACCACGACGGCAATGTCCGCGTTCACACGCTCGGCGTTCCGGACCGCATCATCTACGCCGCGCCGCGCTCCAAGCAGTTGAAGGATGCCGGGCTCACGCCCGAAGGCATCGCGGGCAAGGTCCGTTCCTTGCTGGAGACAGAGGCGCTGGCCGGGTGAACAGGGGCGCGTCCGTCCGCGTCGGCATCATCGGCCACAGTGGCTACGAGAGCCTGCCAGCGGCGCTCAAGACGATTCGCCGCTTGGCGGCGGGTCTCAACTTCACGATCCAGCTCGAGCCCGAACTCGCGGAGGGCTCGGACCAGAAGCTGGGCTCTCCCGATCAGGTGGACGCACTCCTGACACTGGGCGGCGACGGAACCCTGCTTCGCGGCGCGCGGTTCCTGAAGGGGCACGAGGTTCCGATCCTCGGCGTGAACATGGGACACCTGGGATTCCTTACGTGCTGTCCCGCGGAACAACTCGAGACGTCCCTCATGCGGTTCGCGCGCCAGGACTACGTCGTCGAGTCGCGCATCATGATCAGGGTGTCGGTGACCGACAAGTCACGCAAGGAGACGGCCACCTGGCTGGCCCTGAACGACGTCGCTGTCCACAAGGGCGGCTTTGCGCGGGTGGTACCGTTGCGCGTGTCTGTGGATGATGAGCTTATCGCGAGCTATTCCGCGGACGGCGTCGTTATCGCCACTCCCACGGGCTCCACGGCGTACAGTCTGTCCGCTGGCGGCCCGGTCGTTGTGCCGACCCTGGGCACCATCATCGTCACGCCGATCTCGCCACACACCCTCGCGATCCGCTCCGTGGTTGTGGCGGAGTCGTCGCGCGTCACGGTGCAAGCGGAGGGTACGCCGGAAGAACTTATGATCACGGTGGACGGCCAGACCGGCGCTAAGTTCGGCGTTGGAGACACGCTGAGCGTCCAACGCGCCAATGAGACCATCAAGATTGTCCGCTTCCCGGGGTCGAGCTTCTTCGCCACGCTGCGCGAGAAGCTCGGATGGGGCGGCATCCCCGAACGCGACTAGCTGACGCATGCTCACTGAGCTGCGCATCAAGAATGTCGCGATCATCGAGTCGCTGACGCTCCCGCTGGGTCCTGGCTTCAACGTTCTCACGGGCGAGACGGGCGCCGGTAAGTCCATCATCGTCGGTTCGCTTGGACTGCTGCTCGGTGAACGCGGGACGTCGGATGTCGTCCGCACCGGCAGCGATCGCGCCACCGTGGAGGGTGTCTTCGTCGCGTCGGGCAACACGGCGCTGCTGGCATCGCTCGACGACCGCGGCATCGAAGTCGAGGACGCCATCGTGGTCCTCAAGCGCGAAGTGTCTTCGTCGGGCCGGACGCGCGCGTGGATCAACGGCTCCACGGTGACGGCGTCGGTGCTCGCGGAGGTCGGCCGCATGTTGGTGGATCTGCACGGGCAGCACGAGGCCCAGTCGTTGCTCGATGGCGAGTCGCAGCGCCGCGTGCTGGATGCGTTTGCCGGCGCGCAGGAGCTTGGGGCGGAGGTGCGCTCGCAGTACGACACGACCACGGCCATCAAACGCGAGATGGCGGACCTCACCGCGCGGCGTGCCGAGGCGGAGAAGCGCGCAGACTACCTCAGGCATGTCGCCAAGGAGATCGAGGACGCGAGGCTGAGCGCCGGCGAGGACACCAAGCTCGAAGACGAGGCGCGACGGCTCGAGAACGCGTCAGAGATTCGTGAGGCAGCGTCAACGTTCACGGCGATTCTGGAAGACGAGGAGGGAGGCATTCTCTCGCGTCTCGGGCAGGCTGTTCGCGCGCTGCAGCAGCTCCAGAAGTTCGACCCGACGCTCGCGAAGGTTCAAGAAGCGTTCGACGCCGGGTACTACTCGATCGAGTCGGTGGCGCGCGAAGTCTCGGAGTATGCGGCAAGCGTTGATCTCGACCCGGCGCGACTGGATGACGTTCGCGCGCGGCGCGATCTGTTGTTTCGTCTAACGAAGAAGTACGGCGCCTCGATCGCGGAGGTGATCGAGGCAGGGAAGAGCGCACGGCGCGAGCTGGATCTGTTGGACACCGCCGGGTTCGACCTCCGTCAGCTCCATGCAGGCATGGCGGCGGCGGCCGCTGAGCTTGGTCGTCTTGCGGGAGCGCTCACGAAGAAGCGTGAGGACGCCGCGCGCCGATTTGCCGCGTCGGTTGACGGCATCATGCCGGAGCTCGGCATGGAGGACGGGCACTTGCAAGTGGCACTCAACTCGTTGGCAGCCATAGGGTCGCACGGCGCTGAGGATGTGGAGTTCCGCGTGGCGCTGAACCTTGGTCATGACATGCGCCCGCTGGCCCGGGTGGCGTCAGGCGGCGAGTTGTCGCGTGTGATGTTGGCCATCAAGACCATCCTCGCGCGGCTGGACCATGTGCCGACCCTCGTCTTCGACGAGGTGGATGCCGGCATTGGCGGCAAGGTCGGCCAGCAGGTTGGCGACATGCTGCGCGGTGTCGCGTCCTCGCATCAGGTGTTTGCGATCACGCATCTCCCGCAGATCGCCGCCAAAGCGCATCGGCACATCCTGGTCGCCAAGGGCGCGCGCGCCGGCGTCACCACCGCGGACGTCACCACCCTCAAGGATGAACAGCGCGTGACTGAAATCGCGCGGATGCTCGGAGGGGACTCCGAAAGCGCGACGAGTCGCGCTCATGCGGCTGAAATGCTGGCCGGGTCTACGGCGGCCGCGGTGCCGGCGAAGGGCAGGCGGGTTAGTGCCGGCCCAGCGAGTAGTAAAGCCGAACCTCGACCTGATCCCTCGTAAGCCTCTCGACGCCGGCGGTGCCGCTGACGGCTTCGAGATGTGTGAAGCGCATTTCCATCGGCAGCGGGCGGTCGCCGCGTTTGTAGGACCCTACAGTGGAAAAGCTCACGCCACCGCCCGCGAACTGCGCATTGCCCGAAAGGTCTCCGACGCGCAGTGCCCACGAGCCGTGAAGCTCAAGGGGCCCGGTCACGTGCCAACGGGGTTCCACAGCGGTTGTGACGATTCGGGAATCGTAGGCCGGCATCACCGAATTCTTCCCGAGTGACGTGGCGGAGCCGGTTGCGGTGAGTCCGGCGCGTCCGAGCCGCCATTCGGCGATTCCGCGAAGGTCGAATCCCACCGCGCCGTTTGCGATGCGCAGGTCGGCGACGGCAACCGGAGCCCGTCGCGTTCCGGAGGGCAGGCTCACCGATGAGGCCACGAGGAGTCGGAACCCAGGCCCGACATCGGAGGGCCGATTGACGACGAGATACTTCATGCCGATTTCAACGTCGCCGACGCCGAGTACCCGATCGCTTCGCAGCGAATCGCGGCCAAGCTCGGACTCGACGTAGCTCGCGAGGTTCGCAGATCCCGCGGGGCCCGCGGCCCCAGCCGGAATCGTGGTGAGCAGGTCCGCTGTCTGCGCCAGCAAGTCCTTGTACTGGAGGTTGAACGTGCCGACGCGCGCGGCAATGCTCGCCTGTGCTGCCGAGCTGGCGGATGGTACGAACGCCTGGCCCGATGAACCCGTGGCGCCGTAGAGCGTGGACGCCGCCTGCGCGAAGGTCGTCGACGACGCGATCAGCGCGAGGGCCTCTGCCTGCCGGGGGAGTAGCGCCGCGCAGCCGGCGCCTGCCGGATTGCTGCCGCATGCCGCGAGTTTGACTTGAAGTTGCTGCGCTGCGGCCACGAACTGTGCCTGAACAATGGCGTTGTTGGACGCTGCCGCTGCACTGAGCCGCTGAGGGTTGGGCCCCACGTTTGCGCCGCTGCTGTCCAGCAGCAGCAGGCCCGAGAGACGCTTCCGGATGACCGGGACGGTGACGGAAAACGAAAGGCGGCTCAGGACGCCGTACTCCAGGACGAACGGCACGTGTTCTTCACGCACCATCGCATTGAGGCGCGACTTGCCGAGCGACAACGAAAACGGGCTCGCGGCCATCGCCTCGATCAGGGAATCGGCAATACTGAGAGGCGCCAGCTGCGACGCGCCAAGCGCATCCGAGGTGAAGGCCGCGCCGATTCCTGTGACGCCCGACTGCGTGAAACGCTGGTCGTAGCGGGTCCAGACGACCGGTGTGCGAAGTCGCAGCAGGCCGCGAGGAACCAGGCTGGCGTCGTCGAGCAACGGCAGCCCGTTCTGGGCGCGAAGGCCCGGCGCAGCCGTGATGAGGAGAACGAGCGACGCCGCCGCGAGCCTGCGCGGCAAAGAATCAGTCATCGTTGACGCGCATCGTGCCGCCGGTCATTGTTCGCCGCACGCCTCTAACATAATTGCGCCCATAGTGTCGTTGCGTCCGCCTCCGCGCGTTCCCTGGCAGATCACGGGGAATCACTGGATCTCGCTCCCCTGTGTTCACCCCGCGGACGGCTCCGTGTTCGCCGTGGGGTTCCTCCATCGCGGCACCCGGTCAGCCATCGAGTTGGCCGGCGGCGCCGGCTTCATCGACGGTGAGGGGCCGCCGCTGCTCCGACTCAGAATCAAGCTCGGCAACAAGGAACACGCGTTTTCCGATGCGCAAATGGTCTGGGAGCGCGCGCTCGGCTGGCTGCCGACGTTCACCTGGGCCATGGGCGACGTCGTCGTGCGCGGTACCATCTTCGCACCGTTTGGGCGCGACTCAGATGCCACGGGCGCGGTGTATGCGCTGTCGGTCGAGAACCGCGGCGCGTCGAGGATCGACGTGGTACTCATCGCTGAGGGGACGCTCGGCCATCGGCAACTGCGCGTGCGCACCGAGCGCGCTTTCGAAGTCGACAGCCATCGCGTCGATGTGGTGGACGGTGACGTCGTACTGGGTGGGAGGTCTCCGGACGCCCTCGTCGCGCTCGCGATAGGCGCCGACGGCGACGCGCGCGTCTCGGTGGAGCAGGGCGCGTCGGCGACCTACTCGATCGAGCGGCCGATTTCGGTCGAAAGCAACGGGCGCACGCAGGTGGCGTTTTACATCGCGGCCGGCCCCGAGCCGGACGGCGCCCGCGCGTCGATGGCGGTGCTGCGCCGCCGCGGATGGAAGGACCTGCTGCGTGAGACACGCGACGCGCTGAAGCAATTGGAGCAAAGCACAGGTCATGAGCAGATGGATGGCCTGATCAACCGGCACCTGCTGTTTGCCTATTTCTACGGAATCGGCCGCGCACTGGATGACGCTCATTTCTACTTCGTGCGAACCCGGGCACCGTGGCACGGCAAGGGCGTCACGGTACGGGATTGGGAAGCGCTCATGTGGACCTTGCCCGCGATCCAGTTGGCCGACCCGCCGCTCGCGCGTGAATTGCTGCTGCGCGCGTGCGAGGTGCACGGTTATGCGCCCGGTCGGGGCACACACTATTTCGACGGCACGATGTTCGCGCCGGGGTTCTCGCTCGAAGGCGCGGCCGTCTACGCGCTGGCCGTGGACCGCTACATCCGTGACACTGACGACGGTCAGATTGTGGAGGAGCCGGTCCTGGCGGACACGCTATACCTCACGGCGGACGACCTCGCCGAACGGCGCGACCGAAACGTCCCACTCTACACGACCGAGATCACCCTCGGAGGCACGCCAGCACCGCAGCCATTCACGCTGCATGGGAATGCAGTCGTCGCGCAGGCATTTGACGTCCTGCGCCGCACGCTGGACGAGGAAGCGGCGAAGGATCTGGAGGATCCGGAGGCCATTCGGGCGGCCATCCGACGCCACTTTGTCGCGTCCAATGGTGGCAAGCAGAAGTTCGTGAGCGCGACGGACCTGGCCGGGCACAACACCTTTGAAGACGATCCGGTTGCCTCGATGCTGTGGCTTCCGCTGTACGACGCGCTGGAGCGGTCCGACTCCACCTATCGCCGAACGGTGAAGGGAACGGCATCGACACCAAGCGAACTCGCGCATCAATGCGCGCGACTGTTGGGTCCGGAGTCAACGACGGTTCTGGAGTGGTTCCGGCGCGCCCAGCTCGACGGTGGCTACGCGGCCGAGGTCGTCACCGCGGACGGGACGGCCAAGTTCAACGGCGGTGATGCATCTCTTTCTGGCCTATTGGCATGGTGCGCGTGGTATGCCGTGCACGCTCTGGGCGAGCGGCCGTAAATCGCGTAATCGCTTGTAGCGCCTGAAGCTGGCCGGTATATTTCTGCCCGCTGCGGGAATAGCTCAGTTGGTAGAGCACAACCTTGCCAAGGTTGGGGTCGCGGGTTCGAGTCCCGTTTCCCGCTCTGCGAAGTACAAAGCGGCGGGGGAGCGGAACACCGCTTTCCCGCCGTTGCGTTTCTCCATAGGGAGGGTCTGCATGTTACCAGCGGCGGGGATGGCGAAACTGGTAGACGCATGGGACTTAAAATCCCTTGGCCGCAAGGCCGTGCAGGTTCGAATCCTGCTCCTCGCATAGAGTTACATGAC
>JANNRQ010000039.1:0-21843 GCA_031401495.1 Gemmatimonadota bacterium | reverse complement strand
CTCGGCGTCCTGCACCGCTTTCCGGATGGAGCGCGTGGTCTCTTCGATGTCCGCAACAACGCCGCGACGCATGCCCGTGGTGCGGGCCTGGCCGACGCCCAGCACCTTGACGACGGGGTGCTTGGGGAGATCGCCGACCACCTCGCCGATGATGGCGGTGGTCTTGGCGGAGCCGATATCCAAACCGGCAACGAGGCGATCGGGGTTCATTGGAAGCGCGCGATGACTTGGTCTCGGTATCGAAGGTCGAGCTCAGTGACGCGAACTCGGCGCCGCGCCAGGTCGCTCTCGACAAGCTCAAGATCGGTAAGTCGCTGCAAAGTAACGTCCGAAAGTGTCCGCACCGGATGTGAATCGAGAACAAAAGTGATTTCACCCGCCTGATCCCTCCGGATTTCACTCATCCGGCCGTACAGCCCGGGCGCCTTCGTACGCACCGCGCCAAGCAGTCGCAGCATAACGCTGTCTGGCGCAAAAAGGATCGGCACATCCACCTCGGAACGCGTCGGATCGATGGGAAGGACGACGGCGCGCTCGTCGTACGCCTTGAAGCCGTCCTCGGTGGCCACGAGCGCCACAGGCGCGTGCTCGACGATCGTCACCACGAACGTGCCGGGAAGTTTGCGGTCGATGGACGCGTTGCTCACAAGCGGGTGCGCCGCAACGCGGCTAAGCATCTCGTCCGTGTCATCCCACACGGAGCCCGACGTGTCGACCTTGAGTCGCGCGAGAATGTCCGCTGGGTCCAGATACCTGGCGCCGACAACCTCCACATGGCGGACGCGGAAGAAATCCATGTGCCTCAGGATCTTGGGCCCCCAGAGGGGCGACAGCAGCACGACGAACACTCCGGCTGCGATCGCGGCCGGCTTTGCGAGACGACGCCAGTCGCGGGGGGGGCGCTCGCCCGCATCCCCCGAGTCCGACATCTTGCGCCGGGTGCGCGGCTTGGGCGGTGACTCGCTCAACGCGATCCCCCGAGCTTCGCCAGCAACTCCGGTCCGGTCTTTGTGATATCGCCAGCGCCCATCGTGATCACGACATCCCCGTCCTTCACGCCGGACGCCAGCGCCGCAGCCAGATCCGTCCGCGCGCCCTGCCAAGCGAGCTTTGCCCTGGCAGCCGCCGAACCGGCGACGATCAAGTCGGACGTCACGCCCACAATGGGCTGCTCGCGCGCCGGGTAGATCTCTGTGAGGTACACCGCGTCGCTTTCGCCGAGCGTCGCCCCGAAGTCAGCCGCGAAATCACGCGTGCGCGAGAAGAGGTGTGGTTGAAACGCAATGACGAGCCGCCGCCCCGGAAAGCTGGCGCGCGCCGCGGCGATCGTGGCGCGAACCTCGGTGGGATGGTGCGCGTAGTCGTCGATCACGGTGACGCCCCGGGCGTCGCCCAAGCGTTGAAAGCGCCGCTCGGTGCCGGCGAAAGACGCCAGGCCGCGCGCGAGGCCGTCGAACTTGGCGCCCAGCAGGAGTCCGGTCGCGAGCGCCGCCAACGCATTGAGCACGTTGTGCTGGCCGGCCACCTTGAGCGTCACGACCCCGAGACGCTCGCCGTCAAACTCGGCGACGAACTCCGAGCCGCCCGCGGTGGCTTTCACATCGCGGGCGCGCAGGCGCGCGTCCTTCGACGCGATGCCGTACCGGACAACTTCGCTCGACGCCGGCGTATGCAGAGTGGTCGCCGTCGATGAATCCGCGCATATCACGATCGCCCGCGCCCCGCGGATGAACTGCGCGAACGCGCGACTGATGTCCGCGAGGTCTGCGTAGATGTCGAGATGGTCGGCCTCGACGTTCGTTACCACCGCAACCGTAGGGGTGAGCGCCAGGAACGAGCGGTCGTACTCGTCGGCTTCCACCACGTAGAGGCGGTCGCCGCCGGCGCGCAGGTTGCCTTTCCATTGCGCGACACGTGCGCCCACCAGCGCCGTGGGATCGCGACCGGCCGACGCGAGCGCTTCGGCGGTCATCGCAGTCGTCGTGGACTTCCCGTGGGTACCGGCGACGGCGACGAGCTCCCTGCCCGCGCCCGTCGTCGCTTCGCCCAACGCTTCGGCGCGCCGAATTACCGGCACGCCAAGCGACTGCGCGCGCGCGAGCTCGGGATGGTTCTTTGCCATCGCGGACGTGACGACCAGCGCGCGAACTCCGGTCACATGGGACGGATCGTGTCCGCGCTGCACGTCGATTCCATGGCGGCGCAGGTCCTCCGTGCCGTCGGCACTGGCGTCACACCCGGTGACTCGCACTCCGCGCCTCGCGAACAACTCCGCGAGCGCGCTCATACCCGCGCCGGCGATTCCGACGAAGTGGACCGGCCGCTGGTCGGTCGTGTCGAGGAGCACGACCGAAAACTACAACAGCGCCACGATCCTTCGCGCGATTTCCGCGGCGGCGTCGGGACGGGCCCGCGCAACCGTAGCGGCCCTGAGCCGGCTCATCCGCGCCGGATCGCCGAGCGTGGAGCTCACGGCGTAGGAGATTGCCGCCGCGCTGAGCGTCGTCTGTGGCAGGTGGATCGCGGCGCCGGCCTTGTCGAGCGCAACCGCGTTGAGCGTCTGGTGGTCGGCGGCGGCGGTCGGCAGCGGAACGAGGATGGACGGAATCCCCCACGCCAGCAATTCGGCAACCGTCATCGTGCCTGCGCGAGTGACCGCCAGGTCCGCGGCGGAGTAGGCGTCCGCGATCGGAGTGAGGTACGCGCGAACCCGCACGCGATCGCTCTCGAGTGCAGCATACTGCTCGAAGGTCTTGCGCCCGGTGCCCCAGATGATGTGCACGCGACCCGGAAGTCCACCGCGCACCCAGTCGCGAACGGCGTTGTTGATCGCCTGTGAACCTTGGCTTCCGCCGTACACGAGCACGACCTGCGCATCGGACGGGAACGTCCACGTCGCGAGTACCGCGGCGCGGTCGGGACGGGGCGTGGGCGGGGGTTCGATCGGCGCGCCGGTGTCCACCAGCGCGTTCGGGGACCGCGCGTTCAGCCGTTCAGCGGATTCCGGAAAGGACAAGTACACCTCGCGCGCCCAGCGACTGAACGTCCGCGCGGTGAGACTCGGCAGCGCGTCACCCGTTTGTTCGACCATCGGGATGCCGTGCGTCACGGCGTACGCGAGCGTCGCCACGGCGGCGTATCCACCCGTTCCCACGACAAGGCGGGGACGCTCTTCCTTCACCAGCTTGCCGATCGCGCGCCAGGCCGTCGCCATCCCGAGCGCGGTGCGCCAGTTGTTCCAGATCTCACGCCGGTACAACGGATGGAGATCGAGGAGAAGGTGCGGATAGCCCGTACCAGGTAGGATCTGCGGCTCGATACCGCGACGCGCGCCGACGAAAAAAGGCTTGATGTCGGGGCGAAGGCGCTGCACCGCGCGGGCGATGGCGAGGCCGGGATACAAGTGACCACCGGTGCCACCGCCCGCGAACAGAATCCTCATGCGGGTGCTGCGAGCGGGTTGGATGCCCGCACCGCTGCGACGCGCTCCTTCACGCTGCCGATGTTCACGAGCACACCTGTCAGGAACATCGTGAGCACCAGGTTCGACCGACCATACGACACGAACGGCAATGTGAGGCCCGTGGTCGGCAACAACCCGACCACGACGCCGATGTGCAGGTACGCCGTCAACACCGTCGTGAAGGTGAGGCCCACCGCCAACAGTTGCGTGAACTGCGAGCGCGCGCTGCGCGCGATGCGGAACCCGAACAACGCGTATGCGCCGAACATGAGCGTGAGCGCGAGAAGTCCGATGAAGCCCCACTCCTCACCGATGTTGCTCGCGATGAAGTCGCTGTGTTGGTACGGCAGGAATCCGTACTGCTGTCTGCCCTGCCCGAATCCGGTGCCCGTGAGTCCGCCCGACCCCACCGCGAGCAGCGACTGTCGAAGCTGATAGCTCGTGGCCGCAGAAGCCGTACCGGGGTCGAGGAACGACGTCAGTCGCAGCGCCGCGTACTGCAAGCGCTCGATTTGCTGGAAGAGCGCAGGAATAGCCATCGCGCCAAGCAGGACGAAATGCCCAAGTCGCGCTCCGGCGGCGAACAGGATGATTGCCATCAGCAGCGCGTACAGCATTGCGACTGACAGATCCGGCTCCAGCGCGACCAGGATGCACAGTGCCAGCAGCACCACGAGAAACGGCACGATTCCCTTCGAGAAGCGGCTCAGTTGGTCGCCCTTCTTCACCACCAGCATCGCCGTCCACACCACCACAACGAACTTGCCTAACTCGGAGGGCTGGACGGACGTGCGATACAGGAAACGCTTCGACCCGTTGTACCGGGGCGCGATGCTCTCCGGCATGAACAGCGTCACGATCAGCATCACGATGACGATCCAGAGCAGCGGCCACGCCCAGTCACGCCATTTGTCGGCGTCCAGCTTGGCGGCGACCATGAACGCCACGGCGCCTGCGATCACCCCGGTGCCCTGATTCGAGAGGTAGAACCATGACGGCAGGCCCTTGCCGGTCGCGACGATCGCGCTGGCGCTGTAGAGCACGGCGAGGCCGACCAGCAGCAGGCAGCTCGACACGAAGACGACGGTGCGCGCTTCCCCGCCCATCCGCCACCGTTCACGCTCGAAGGGTCGTGCCGCGGAACCCGATCTCGCCGCGGTACTCATAGTGCGGCCACCAGTTTCTTGAACTCGATCCCGCGCGCTTCGTAGTTGGCGAACATGTCAAAACTGGAGCAAGCCGGCGACAGGAGGACCGCATCACCACGTTTGGCGCGCAGCCGGGCGCGTTCGACGACGTCAGCAAAGGTGCTGCCGCCCTGCTCGACGGTTACGATGCCCCTGAGGTCACGCGTTATTTCCGGCGCCGCCTCCCCATAAGCGATCACGCACGCGACCGTCCGTTTCAATTCGGGCTCGAGGGCGGCATAGGACGCTCCCTTGTGTCGCCCGCCCAATAGCAAGACCGTCGGCTGCGTCATGGCGCGAAGCGCCACCAATGTCGAGGCCACGTTCGTGGACTTGGAGTCGTTGATCCACGCGACGCCGGCGTGGTCGCCGGCAATCTCGATGCGATGCTCGAGTCCGCGAAACGACCGCAGCCCGTCCGCCAGAAGCGGCGCCGCTTCGTCGGCCCGATGGTCGGGTGACGCCAGCATCACGGCCAGCGCCGCCGCCAACGCGTTGGCGACGTTGTGGTCACCGAGGAGCTTGAGCTCATCACGACGAATGAGGGGCGCGCCGAGCACGACGAGCTGGTCCGACCCACGGTCATACCACGCATCGGACCGCACCGTGGTCGAGAACGCCGTCCGAATGCCGGCGGCGTTCATCATCATCGCCATCGCCGCTGTGTCGTCGGCGCAGGCCGCCCAGTTCGACGACGAACTGGCGTTGCGGAAGAGCAACTCCTTGTCAGCGTAGTACGACTGCACGTCCGGATACCGATCCAGGTGATTGGGCGACAGGTTGGTGAGCACGCCGACCACCGGCCGAACGCTTGGCGTGAAGTGCAGCTGGTACGACGACAACTCCAGCGCCACCCACGGCGCCGGGTCAGGCTCGACGGCCAACGCCGACAGCGGTGTGCCGATGTTCCCCGCCGCCACAGCGCGATGATCCAGACACCGCAGCAGGTGCGCGACGAGGGCGGTTGTGGTCGTCTTTCCGTTCGTCCCCGTGATCGCGATGTATTTCGTGTTGGGCATGAAGCGGAGCGCAATCTCGACCTCACTCACGACATCCACACCAGCCTTCTTCGCTTCAACAATGGCGGGGACGTCCGGCGGAACGCCTGGGCTCACCACCACCAGGGAGGAGCGCGCGATACGCGCGATGTCGTGCTTGCCCAGCGAAACGTCCACGCCTTCGCGCTCGAGCTGCCCGGCAGACCGCTCCAGCTCGGGCGTGCGCGCTGAATCGGACGCGTAGACGAGGTTGCCGGTCCGCGCCAACAGCGTCGCCACCGAGGCGCCGCTCTTCGCCAGCCCGATGACAGCGACTTCGTGTCGGAGCCACTCGGGCTGCATCGCCGGCTCCGAGACACGATGCTTGCCCATGTCAGCGCAGCTTGAGTGTGCTCAGGGCCAGAACGGCAAACAGAATGCCAATGATCCAGAAGCGAACCACGACCTGAGTCTCGCTCCAACCCTTGAGCTCGAAGTGGTGGTGGATTGGGGCGCGTAGGAACACGCGATTCGCCTTGGCGTATTCGAGTCCGTGCTTGGCGCGTCGGTACTTGAACACCGAGCGCTGGATCATCACCGAGAGCGTCTCGGCCATGAAGACGAAGCCGACGAAGACAAGCAGGAACTCCGACTTGAGCAGAATTGCAACGGCGCCGAGACCACCGCCGAGCGCGAGCGAGCCCGTGTCACCCATGAAGACCTGTGCCGGATGCGCGTTGTACCACAAGAAGCCGATCAACGCGCCAACCATTGCCGCGCAAAAAATCGTGAGCTCGCCCGCGCCGGAGAGATAGAAGATGCCGAGGTATCGGCTCGTGTCCGTACGACCGATGACGTACGCGAACACCGCCAGGGTCGCGAACGCGATTGCGCTCAACCCGGTCGCGAGTCCGTCCAGTCCGTCCGTCAGGTTCACCGCGTTGCTCACGCCCACGAGAATGAAGGTCGTGAACGCCACGTAGATCCATTCCAGCCACGGGAACAGCGGCAGCACCAGCACGTACTTGTAGAACGGCAACGTGGTGGAGGCGCCCGGTAGACTGCTGGATAACGGGTACTTCCAGAGAAACCATCCCAGCAGCACACCGATGGTCACCTGGCCAACGAGCTTGTACCGCTCGACGAGTCCCTCGTTTTTCTCGCCGCGGCGCTTCTGCCGCAGCTTGAGGACGTCGTCGAGAAATCCGATCGCGCCCATGCCGGCGGTGACCGCCAGCGCGGCCCACGTGTACTTGCTGTTGAGGCGCGTCCAGAGAACCACGGACGGAATCAGGCACAGCAGAATGATTAGTCCGCCCATCGTCGGCGTCTGGCTCTTGGACTGGTGCGACTCCGGCGTGCCCTCGCGCACCACTTGGTGCAGCGACATGGACTGGAGTTTGCGAAGGATCGGCGGCCCGATGAGGATCGCCAGCATCAGCGATGTCACCGCGGCACCCGCCGCGCGGAACGTGATATAAGTGAAGACGTTCAGGACGGTGAAGTCCCGAATCAGAGGCACCAAGAAGTGATAGAGCACGATGTGTCCTAGGCGCTTTCCTGTGCCCAGCGGGTGATGTTCGGAACCAGTCGCTCCAGTCGGACGCCGCGCGATCCTTTGAGCAGAATAACGGCACCGGGCTTGAGACGCGACGAAAGCGGCCCCCAGATCGCGTCCGCATCCGCGGCGGAGACCACGCGCGCCGCTGGCGCGCCGACGCGCGTGAGCGCCGCGGCGAACTCGCCGACACCTGCGATGAGTTCGATGCCGGCGTCCACCGCGCGGCGGGCAATCTCGTCGTGCAGCGCCGGCCCCGCGCTCCCGAGCTCCAACATCGACCCAAGCACCGCGACGCGCTGCCGGCCCGCGCCGGTGTCGGCGAGCAAGTCGATGGCCGCGCGCGCCGAGCCGGGATTGGAGTTGTAGGCGTCGTTGATCAGCGTCGCCCTGCCGATATCGTCGATGTTGCTGCGCATCGGAGGCGGACTCATGCCCGCGATCCCGCGCGCCGCGTCCTCGTAGCCGATACCCACATCGCGCGCGACGGCCAGCGCCAACACCGCGTTGCGCACGTTGTGCGCCCCCCGCAGCGGAATCACCACCTCAACGCCCTCGATCGTCAGCCGGCCACGGCCGTCGGGATCCACCGACCAATCCTCGACCGCGAGGTCACCGCCATCCACGCCCGCTGCAACAACGCGCTTGGCGCGCGGACGCGCGTTCGCCACAACTTCGGGTTGCGCGGACGGCGCGATCACCAGCGCAATGCCGTCGCAACCGGACATCTCCTCCCGCATCACGCCAGCGAGGTCACCCAGGCCTTCCAGGTGCTCCTCGGCGATCGACGTCACCACGACGATGTTCGGCTCCACGATCGCTCGCAGCGTCGCGATTTCGCCGGGCATGTTCGTGCCCATCTCGACGACGGCGATGTCCGCGTGATCCGGAATGTCCAGCAGCGTCTGCGGAACGCCCACGAGGTTGTTGTGGTTCCCGCTGGTCGCGTGCACCTCCAGACGACTCTCGAGTGCGGCGCGCACCAGTTCCTTCGTGCTGGTCTTGCCGTTCGTGCCAATGATGCCGACGACGGGCCCGTTCCACGCGCGACGGCGAAACCGGCCCAGCGCGCCGAGCGCGGCGCGTGTGTCGCGCACGTGGTACACCGGCACGCCCAGTCCTTTCGCGGCTTCGACGCGCGAGACAACGACGGCCGTCGCGCCGGCGCGCACCGCATCCGCGAGAAAGTTGTGCGCATCGAAACGGTCTCCACTGAGCGCGACGAACACGTCGCCGACGTGCAGCGTGCGCGTGTCGGTCCACACGCGGCCGAACACGTGCGACCCGCGTGGCGGGGGCGATACGGCCTCGCCTTTCAGGGCGTCGGCGACGCGGTCCATCGTCCAGAACTGCGACGACCCCGCCGGAGCGGACTTGAGCGCGGGTCCGCGCGCCTCGATGCTCATGCCCGCGCCCGCGCGAGTTCGGAGACAATCGCCTTCTCGTCGAACGGAAGTTTCTCGGTGCCGCGCACTTGGTACGTCTCGTGCCCCTTCCCGGCTAACACGATGACGTCATCGCGCGTGGCGATGTCGAGAGCGCGCGCGATCGCGGCCTTGCGATCCACGACCCGCTCGTGTGTGCCGCGCTTCATGCCCGCCTCAATGTCATCGACAATGCGCCCGGGATTCTCGGTGCGCGGATTGTCGCTCGTCACGATGGGCAGGTCGGCCCAGCGCTCCGCGATGCCGCCCATCAATGGACGTTTGCCCTTGTCGCGGTCGCCGCCGGCGCCAAACACCACGATCAGTCGCCCGCGCGTGAACGGACGAACCGCGCGCAGCGCGCGTTCCAACGCGTCGGGCGTGTGCGCGTAATCCCGCAGGACCATCGGGTCGGCGTGAATCACCTCGAGCCGGCCGGGCGTCTGCGACACGGATGCGAGTCTGGCAGCGACATCCGCAGGGGGCATTCCCATCGCGATTGCAGCCGCTGCGGATCCGAGCGCATTCGCGACGTTGAAGTCACCAATCAACGGCAGTTCTACGTTGTACGCGGCGCCCGCGACGACCATCGCGAAGCGCGATCCCGACGGCTCCGAGTCCACGTCGCGGGCGCCGATGTCGGACTTCCCGCGCACGCTGAACGTGAGCCGACGCGGCGAGCGTAGCGACTTCCACGCGGGATCGCCCGCGTTGACGACCATCGTTCCCGTGCCGGACAAGTGCTCCACGAGTCGCGCCTTGGCGCTGCGATACGCCGTCATGGAGCCATGGTAGTCGAGGTGGTCGCGCGTGAGGTTCGTGAAGACTATCGCGTCGAACGTGAGCCCGTCCACCCGGTGCTGGTCCAGCGCATGCGACGAAACCTCCATCGCGACGCTTCGAACACCGGAGTCCACCAGTCGGCGCAACAACGCCTGCAACTCCACGGGACCGGGCGTCGTCAGCCCGCTCGTCTCCGGGAGCGGACTTCCCGCGCTTCCCACCAGCACGCCGATGGTCCCGATCGACGCCGACCGTGCGCTCGGCGCGTCCAACAAATGCCGGATGATGTGCACCGTCGTGGACTTGCCGTTCGTTCCGGTGACGCCGGCCAATCGCAGCCGCTTCGCCGGCCAGTCGAACGCCGCCGCGGCGACGATCGCCGCCGCAAGCCGCCCGTTGCGCACCACCATTGCAGGGAGCCTGGTCCGCGATGGGTCCTCGACCACCGCGACGGCTGCGCCGGCGCCCGCGGCGCGCTCCAGATAGTCATGCCCATCCCGCTCGCTGCCACGGACGGCGATGAACAAGCAACCGCGCTGCACACGCCGACTGTCGTCGGCAACGGCGTAGACCAAGTCTGGCAGTTCACCACGTACTTCCACGAGCAGATTCGCCGAGGCCAGCGCCATGGCGATCCGCTCGGTGGGAATCGCCATCGTCAGCGGTCGAGTCGCAGTCGCACCATCGTGCCCGCTTCCGCCATCGCGCCGCGCGGCGGCTGCGTCTCCCCAGCCGGCGCCGCGCGCGCCAGCTGCACGCGGAAGCCGGCGCCGTGCAGCGAGCGCACAGCGTCACGCAATGGCATGCCACGTACGTCGGGCACGGCGCGCGGCGCTTTGGCCACGCGCCGTGGAGCGGGCCTGACGGGCAGGTCGATCACGACCGTCTTGGCCACCGAGTCCGCCGCGGCGCGACGCCGCGCGACGTCGCGTGCCTTCGTCGCGACGACGGTCTTTCCCGCGGCACCCCTCCCGGGCAGGTCGGCCACCGTGCGCGCGATCGAGGGCGCGGCGAGCTTGCCGCGATCCAATGCCGCGTCACTCGCGGCCAGCGCCGCCTGCAAGATCGTCTTGGTCATCGGGGCCGCCGTGCTCCCGCCGTAGATGTTGTCTTTCGGGTTCACGAGCTTTACGACGATCACGAGCTGCGGCGCGTCCGCCGGAAACACCCCGACGAAGTTCGGGTTGTACTCACCGCGCGCGTAGCGCCCCTTCACCGTACGTCGCGGCGTGCCGGTCTTGCCGGCAAGCGTGAATGTCGCGAGGTCGGCGTCAACTGCGGTGCCGCGGTCCACCACATCGGTGAGCAGTACGCGTATCGTCTTGGCCAGTTCGGGCGACAACACCCGTCGCACCACTCGGCGCCTGCTTTCATAGACCACGTCACCGCCCGGCGCGCGGATTTCCTTGATGACCACCGGCTCCAGCAGCTCGCCGCCATTGGCGATCGCCCCGTAGGCCAGCGCCAACTGCAGCGGTGTCGCGGCGAGTTCGTAGCCCATCGAGAGGCTGGCCTGCGACTGCTTGGACCACACGTGCGGCGGACGCAGCGTGCCCGGCGCCTCTGCCGAATACGGCAGGCCCGTCGCCGTGCCCAACCCGAAGTCGCGCAGTGTCTCGAATTCCTGGCGCTCGGTGAGCCGGTCGGCGAATTGCACAATGCCGATGTTGCTCGAGTACCGGATCACGTCAGAGAGCGAGAGCATTTTGGGCGTCGGTCCGTCATGCGGCTCGTCACGAATCGTGCGGCCGTGCAGTGTGTACTGGCCGCCGCGCGTGGGCACAATATCCGTCGTGCGCGCCAGCCCGCGTTGCAGCAAGCCGGCCGCGATCAGCGGCTTGATCGTCGAGCCCGGCTCGAATGGTTCTGTCACTGCGGTCACCGAGGGCGCCGCGACTCCGTTGCGCTGACCGGCGAGTGCGAGCAGTTCACCGCTCCGCGGATCCAGGATCACAATGTCGCCGCCCTCGGCATCGAGCCGGGCGACCGCGTCTGCCAGCGTCCGCTCCGCGATCTCCTGAAGCTCTTGATTGATCGTGAGCGACACCGAGTGACCGGCCGTGGGCGCCTGACCCGGCTGCGTCGGCGACGAGAAGCTGCGACCACGCGCGTCGCGCACGAGCTGAGCCGCGCCGCTCGTGCCCGCCAACAACGAGTCGAGCGTGAATTCCAGACCGTCGATGCCATGACCGTCGTTGACGCGGCCCAGCAGCGGCTGAAGGCCGGGCGACATCGAGTACGACCGGTCCGCCTGTGGCGTCGTATAGACGCCGCGCATCGCGGTGATCGTGGCAACGTCCTCGGCCAGAAAGCGACCCGGCAGGGCGACCCAGGCGCGTTGCGTATCGCCCGCGCGCTGCACCCAGTTGGCGTCCACCTTCACCGCGGTCAGCGCGCGCTGGAGCGCCTTGCGGTCGCGCACTTCGCGCGGTGCGATCTCCAACTTCACCACATCGCGCGTGGACGCGAGCACATGGCCACCGGCATCGAGAATCGCGCCGCGCGGCGCAGGAATCTCGCGCGACGTGAAATGTTGACGGTCCGCCACTTTGCCCCATGCGCGGCCCTGCACCAGCTGCACGTGCGCCGACTTGAGGATCACGGCCAGCCCCAGGAACGCCAGCGCCATGTGCACGAGGCCGATCCGGTTGGGCTTGCTCACTCGGGCTTCCGTGGCAGGATGATCACCTGGCTGTCCGGCGGCACATACATATGAAGGCGCTTCTCGGCGATCGGCACGAGGCGTGCGCGACTGGAGGCGTCGCGAATCTCCGTCTCCGCCTTGATGCGGGCGGCGGCGACAGCGTCACGCTGATCCTCGAGTTTCCGCAGTTCCGTGGCCACGTTGATTCCGAACGTCCTCCGGGCAATGACGCCTATTGCCACCACGACGAAACCGAGGAGGACAATAATCACGCGGAGACGCATTCCCATCCCCGACTTCGCGGAGGACTTCCGCCCGGGCTTTACGCCGCTCGCCATGCGCGAAGCTTGGCGCTGCGGGAGCGCGGATTGGCGGCTACTTCAACGTCCGTGGGAACGATGGCTCGGCGTGTGATCGTTTCGCCCAGCGAATGCCCGCGGCACGTGCACTTGGGCTGCTTCGGCGGACACACGCACTCGGCGGACCAGTCGCGGAACGAGTGCTTCACCAGGCGGTCTTCGCCCGAATGGTACGTGATCACGGCAAGGATTCCCTTTGGGGATAGACGGTCGCGCATCGCGGGTAGCGCGCGCGTGAGTCCGCCGATTTCATCGTTGACTGCGATGCGCACCGCCTGAAAGAGGCGCGCGAACTCGCTCGGCCCGGAACGCGACCCGAGCGCTTCGCGAATGGCGCCGACCAGATCTTCGCTCACCGCGAACCGGGCATTGCCGCGGCGCTTCATGATGACTCGGGCCAATCGCGGCGCCCTCGGCTCGTCGCCAAAGTCCTTGAATGTCTGCTTCAGCGTCTCCTCGTCCGCAGAATTAAGGAAGTCCGCCGCGGTTTCTTCCCCGGCGCCCATTCGCATGTCCAGCGGGGCGCCCACGCGGAACGAAAACCCGCGGTCGGTGGCGTCGATCTGATGAGAGGAAATTCCGAGATCCAGCAGGATGCCGTCGAACTTCCCCGCCCCGCTCTCAGCGGCGGCAAAGTCGGTGTATGTCGCGAGCACCGTGCGAAACTTGCCGCTGCGTTCGTACGACTCGAGCCGCGCGTGCGCCGCGGCGATCGCGTCCGGGTCACGATCCACGCCAACGACGGTCTTGCCGTGTTGCAGCAGGAGCTCGCTGTGTCCGCCGCCACCGAGGGTGCCATCGAGGACACGCGTGGCGTCGCGGAAGAGTTCGACCACCTGGTCCGCGAGGACTGACGTGTGATACGCGACGTCCGGCATGTCCTGCATTCTATCTAGTCCTGCAAGCCGGTGGCGCCGCAACGAAAACGGCCCGTGAGCTGACTCACGGGCCGCGTTCGACTTCGAAGCGATCCTATCGGGCCGGACCGCAGTAGGCCTTGGCCATTTGCTCCGCCGCCGAGGACACTTGCGGCGCAAACCCCAGGATTTGCTGTGCGGTCGCCGGACTGATAGAACCGCCGCGCGGCATGTTCACCATCGCGAGCAGCATCATGTCTGTCGCTCGCTTCGCGAGCTCGCACGCGCGGGTGCGCGCCTCGGCTTGCGCCTCTCGCTGCTGACGCGACGGGGTCCCTTTCGTCGATGGAACGCTCGCCGCACCTGAGGCCTGCGCGCCATTCACCGCGGCCAACCCGACTTGGAAGGACGACACGCCGATGAAGAAGAACGCTTGCGGCGTCGGACTGAGCTTGTCCGCTTCCTGGGCCAATGCCAGGGTCGCTTCGTAGTCCGCCGTCGCCTGAGCGCGCTTCGCCGGGCTTAGCGTGTCAGCACGGGCGATCGAGTCGCTGGCCGCTGCCTTTTGGTACGCGGCCTGGGTCGGCGCCAGGAGGAACTGCCCCCACGTTGCTTTGGGCTCACCACTGGCAACCGCGCGGCGCGCGAGCGCAACGGCGCTGTCGTTCATCTTCTGATCGAGGAACAACTGGCCCAGCATGACCGTGGCGCTCGGGTATTTCGGATTCAGCGCGAGCAGGCGCGACAGCGACTGCGATGCCGCCGGAATCTGCCCGGCGCTGCGCTCCTGACGCGCCCGGTACCACCAGTATTCCTGGTTGGTCGGATACTTCTGCGTGGCACGCGCAGTCCACTCGGCGCCCTTCTGTGCCGAATGAGTCATCGCGGCAGCGACCTGACGCGAGTAGTACGTGCTGTCGGCCAACGCCGTGTCCGACTTCGCCATGTCTTCGCCCGCGGTGAGCGCCGCGACGAGCCTGGACTGGCGTCCGGCGCTATCCGCCGTGGCCGCGTCCGCGAGTTTCAGCTGCCACCGCGTCTTGAGCAACGACGGGTCGCCGGGGTTCTGCTTGAGCAGGTCCTCGACGATCGGAATCGCGATCGACGGCTTGCCGAGTTTTGCGAGTTCGCCGATGACGTTGTTCTGCAGCGACTGGTTGGACGGATCGAGCTTCAAGAGTGCGACCAACAACTGCACGGACCGCTCGCGGTATTGTTGCGACTTCGTCGGGTCCGGCTCGGCGTCAGCCTTCTGCTTGTTTGCTTCAACGGCAAAAATGTTGGCCTGCTTGCTGTTGGGATCGAGCTTCTTGACCACGTCCACCACGGCGAGCACGGAGTCCCACATCTTCTGCACCTGAAATGCATTCGCAAGGCACAGGCGCACGATCACCGCGTTCGGATACTTGACGATGCCGGCGTAGGCTGACGCGACCGCCTTGTCGAGGGAGGCCGGGTTGCTGACGGCACCACTTTGGTCGAGTGCGGACCGAATGTGGTTCTTGCAGGCCCGATCGTCGGGCAACTGCTTGCGTGCCTCGTGGTAGGAGCGCTCCGCCTGCCGCGCAGCGTCAGCGAGGCTGGTCGTTTCGATGGCCGGCAGCGGCTGGCTCACGCTGGGATCCGTCGCGAGCATGAGCCGCGGCACGATCCGCAAACTCGATCCGTTCTTGGTCACTTCGCCGCCGACCACATCGTCGGCGCGGAGGTTCTTCGCCAGCTCCTTCAGGTCCGTGAATCCGAGCGACGAGTCCGCCTTGTAGCCGCTGGACTCGAGGAAGGTCACCATCTGCTCGCGCGGAATGATATAGAGCTGCCGCGCATTCATGACGTTCGTCATGCGTTGGCGCAGGGCGTCGGCGACTTCAACGCCGAGTCCACGCTGCGGGGACTGGAACACTGCGATCAGGAGGCGCGGGGTGTCCGCGCCCGGGAGGTTGCGTCTCGTCTGCGCCTCAGCAGTCGAGGCTACGCTTGCCGTTCCCAGCACCAGCGCGACAGCATTCAGAGCAAGTCGCTGCATCAGCTTCACGATTCCTATCCTCCAGCGGTAGTCAGATGTACCCGTAGTCGTCGGGCGGGTTCCTGCGTGTCGTGCCGTCGAGTGGGCGAAGAGGGACTCGAACCCCCGACTTCCTGCGTGTAAGGCAGGCGCTCTAACCAACTGAGCTATTCGCCCCCAAAGCAGGAAACAGCCGTACGACAACTACGAGCGCAAAATGGCGAGCGGGACCAAAACAACGTATCCGGCAACGAGCAGCACCGGCGCGAGAGTCTCACCGCCGCGCGCGAGATCCGCGTAGCCCGCGGCAATCACGACCGCGGCAACTCCCCACCAGAGCACTGCGCGGGACCGGTTCGAAACCTTGGCTTCTGTCATCAGGAAGAAGGGTAGGATACCCGTCGCGTAAAACAGTGTCAACGTGGCCCCCTGTCGAAAGTTAGGATTGGATTAAGCCCCCGAGATCAGGTCGTCGATCGCAGACCGCTCGGCTTGCTCCGCGAGGGCATCAGCCTCCCGCATCTTCTGAAGCTTGGCGCGGTCGCGGCGACGGCGGGCGATGTAGAACGGCGTCAGGATGAACAGCATGAGTAGTCCGCCCAAGGCCACGTTGCTCGCCAGCGCCAATCCTCCATAGCGCCGTCGCGCGCTGCGCCGCCACGCGGTCTCAAAACCCGAGAGCGGCGTGCCGTACGCCTGTCGCATCGCGCGATCCATGGTGGTGCTGCGCCAGTAGCCGAGGAACAACGACAACCCGCGAGCGCCTCCCATGTAGTGCAACTCCGACACCGCGCTGTGGGCCAGAGCGTACGCCGACTGCGCCGCAGTCGCGCCGCCGCCGAACGCCGTCTCGAGTTCGTCGAGGGTCGGCATGCCGCGTAGCGCCAGCGCAACATTTGTGGCCAGGATCTCCTGGCGACCCCACTCACCCGCGGCGAAGCTGGCATAGCCTTCGTCGAACCAGCGGGGCGGCTTGTCGCCGAGGAACTCGTGGAGCGCCAGGTGCGCGATCTCGTGCCGCAACACATCCAGGGGATTCCCGGCATCGGACCCGGCACTCTGCCCCTGCAACACGATGCGACGCGAATCCGGGAACGCCACCGCGCTGCCCCACTCGGGCGCGGCATCTCCGGCCAGCTCACGAAAGCGCCGACGGTCCGGCGCGATGCTGATCATGACTGTCTGGACCGGCCGTGGTAGTCCCGGAAACGTGTCGCTGGAAATCGCGCGCTCCGCCAGCGCGCTCGCCAGATGACGGTCCTGCGCGTCGAAAAAGAAGGTGAAGCGGCCGCGATCCAGTCGCTCCTGCGCTTGGAGGACGGAGGAAGGAAGAAGGAGGAAGGAGAATACAGTGAGCGCGAGGAGGAGTCCCCTCCTTCCTCCTTCCTCCTTCCTCCGTCCTCTGGAGGTCAGGGCTCGCCCCCCTCCTCGACCGTCTTGAGAGCCGCTGCGCACTTCTTTCCCCACGGGTTGAACTTGTTGGCGGCGAAACCGTCCTTCCACGCCTGGAGGCCCTCAGCCTGCTGTCCGTTGAACCAGAACGCCTTGCCAAGCTCGTAGTACGCCTCGATCAGGTTCGGGCCGAGCGCGATCGTCTTCTGAAAGAATGTCTGGGCGTCCTCGAACATGTCGCGCTCGAGGTAGAGGAGTCCCAGATAGAAGTGCGCGTACAGCGTGGCCTTCTTGTCGTTGTCCAGTCGAATGGCGCGTGACAAGTGCTCGATCGCCTCACCGAAGATCTTCTTCTTGAGGCAGATGTAGCCGACGTTGATGCGCGCCAGTGCGTTTTGCGGCTCACGCGTCAGCACTTTCTGGAACCAGAGCAACGCGTCGTCGTACTTCTCCTGCAGCATCTGCGCCCAGCCGAGCAACGCCTCGCTCTGGGGATCGTTGGGTGACAGCTCGATCGCCTTCTTGAGCGCAGTCTCCGCGGCCTCGTAGTCGCCGAGTGACAGGCGGCTCCAGCCTTTTTCGATGAAGGTGGACGCGCCGATATGGTCGGCGTGCACCACCGGCGCGTCGCCCGTGAATTGCGGCGCCAGCGATCCACCGGCCTGAAGGGTCTTCCACTTTTCGACCATCTGCTTCACGTCTTCCTTCAGCGCCGTGAGGTCCGCAACCTCCTGCTCGATCAGGCGGTAGAACGCGATGATCTCGCCCTTGAGCGAGTCGAAGTCGGCGCCCGGCGCCTCGATCTTTCCATCCAGCGTTTTCAGGGTACCGCGGTGCGTGGCGATGTTCGTCGACATGTGCCGAATCTGGGCGATAGTCGCTGTCAGCGCGACTGTTTGAGTGCGTCGAGGTTGGTCTTGACGCTCTTGTTGTTGGGGTCCAGCTCGAGCGATTTCGTCCACGCCGCCATCGCGCCGTCCTTCTCCTGCCTCTTGAGGCGGATGTTGCCGAGCTTGGCGTAGGCATCCGCGCCAATGTTTTCGTCGGCCTTCACGGCTCGCTCGAACGCTGCCTGCGCTTCATCGTATCGGCTGGCCCGATAGTAGAGGTCGCCGATGTTCTTGTGCAGCTGCGGAATCGACGGATCGTCGGTGAGACCGTGTTCCGCGGCCGACAACGCCTCGTCGTACGCGCCCTTCCGCTCCAGGAGCGCGGCAAGGTTGTTGTGGAGACACGCTGAGCCGCGCGGGTGATCGGTCAGGCCCTCTTGGAGGATCTGCTCGGCACGTATCAAGTCACCGAGCAGCGCCGCTGACAGCGCGGCGTAGTGATACCAGCTCACCGCCGGCTTCTTGGGCCACAGAGACTTCGCGGCACTCAGCGCCTTGTCCGCCGCGTGCAGGTCGCCAGTCATCAGCGAGACGATGCCGATGGACGTCTGGATGCGCGCGTCGCCGGCGCCACCGCGCTTGGTGGCGTCCTGAAGGGCCGACAGCGCCTCGGGATACTTGCCCACCCGCTCCAGCGCGATGGCGAGGTTGTGGTAGATCGATGGCTTGGCGGCCGGGCGGGCGCACGCTTCGCGCAGCGAATCCACCGCTTCCTGCCACTTCCCCTGACGCATCTGAACCAGGCCGATGTAGGACCGCGTGATGGCATCGTCGTTGTTGAGCTCCAGGACGTGCTGGAACTCGCGCATGGCGTCGTCCTGCATGCCGGTGCGGTAGAACGCGATGCCGAGGTTGCGGTGCTCCTCCTCTTTCCCCTCGGGAATCGCCTGCAGGTTCATTCGGCTGTTGCGACCCACGCGATGCACGAGACCCGCGGTCACCAGGCCGTACAGCGCCTTGCCGACGTCGAACTCGACGAGTCCGCTCGCTTCGATGATCGCCGTCACGTCTCGGCGGCCGTCCACGTGCTGCAGCACCGTTTGCTGCTCCGTGGTCAGCGGCAAATCCGAGGCGGCCAGCTTTCGCCAGTCCGCGTCGAAGACCATGTCGAAACTCGGAATCTTCTTCTCGATCAGGCCCCACTCGTCCACGCGTCGCGCGCCTTCCAGCAGCAGCGACTCGGGATTGATCGACACCAGCAGGTCCTGACGCTCCGGATGCACCTCCGCTTCGAAATTGAATGTGCCCTCGTTCCACGTGAACAGGAGGTACACGGCTTCCTCGATCTGGACGCGCACGTGCTCGTGCAGCGCCTCTCGCGTTATGAAGCCGAGTTCGACCAACAGGTCGCCGACGCGCTTGTCGCGGTGCTTGCCCTGCGTGTCGATCGCCTGCTGCAGCTGCTCAGGCGAGATCGAGCCGGCCTTCACCAGCAAGTCGCCGATACGATCGCGCCGATTCACGATCGACGCGTACGAAATGCGG
This sequence comes from Gemmatimonadota bacterium, assembly GCA_031401495.1. GTDB lineage: Bacteria > Gemmatimonadota > Gemmatimonadetes > Gemmatimonadales > Gemmatimonadaceae > DASPMP01. Next base: position 2,822 of record JANNRQ010000039.1, on the reverse strand, counting down.
CCCTTGTCGAAGTAGATGTACCCGAAGTTGTTCCGGTGCGTGACCGCCAGGCAGCCGGTCTTCTTCCCCATCGACAGGAGCTGAAGGACGTCCGGCAGCGACGCTTCGCGGAGCGATCCCTTGATCGCCATTACTTGGGATCCTCGATGAGACGCGCCGACACATCCGGCAGGTGCCACACGATCTTTTCCGCGTCGAGGAAGTACGTGTCTGCAGCGCGCACATCCGGTGTGCCCTGGGGTGCGGAGCCTTCCAGCTCTGTTTTCGCGAACGACACGGTCAATGGAGCGCCTGCCAGGTCCGCGGCCGCCACCACGCGATGCACCACGCCGATCACTTCGCGCACGTTGGCGGCAGCGCGGTCGGCGAGGTAGGACACCAGCCCCTCACGCTCCGGCGTCTCGTGGGCATCCATGTAATGCGCGTACAGTTTCTCGCGCAGCGACCGGTCAGGAGCCTGCATTTCCACGACGAGCCCGCCCTCAAAGCGTGACCGCAGGCGATCCTCGAGCCCGTCCAACAGCCTGGGCGGCCGGTCGCTCGCGAAGACCAGCTGCTTCCCTTCCTTATGTAGGGTGTTGAAGACGTGGAAGAGCTCTTCCTGCGTCCGCTCCTTGCCGGCCACGAACTGCACGTCGTCGATGACCAGCGCGTCGGCCCCACGGTACCGCGAGCGCCACCGGTCCACGCTGCCGTCCTGCAGCGCCGCGATCAGTTCATCCATGAACGCGTGCGCGCTGACGCACGCCACCACTGACGCGCCCCCGGTGGCCTGGATCATCTCGTTGCCGATGGCGTTGACAAGATGCGTCTTGCCGACGCCGCTGGGCCCGTGAATGAACAGCGGGTTGTACTTCCTGCCGGGCTCGGCGATGACGGCGTCGGCCGCCTTCGTGGCGAGCTGATTGCTGGACCCGACCTCGAATCCCGCGCGCGTGAACGCCGCCGACGGTCCCGGCGGCGGGGTGGACCCTTTCAGCGCCTTGGACGTGAGCGCCTCAGCTTCTGCGAGACGTTCGGGATCGCGAAAGACATCGCTGGAGCCGAGCGCGGGATCCACCGCGGTCGCCTGGCCTTCGAGCAGACGCAGTTTCTCGATCGCGGCGAAAAACTCGCGCAGGGCGCCCTCGTAGTCGGCCTTGGGCCCGCCGTCCAGCAGCAGGCGTTCGAGCGTGCCGGTCCGGTAGCCTTCGCCCGTCCAGAACGCCACGGCCTCGGCCACCTTGATCTTCCACGGGTCGACGTGGGCGGCCACGGCGCTGGCGATGTCGGTCACGAACGACTGGAAGTCGAGGCCCGGACGGCCGACAGGCGTCTTCACCGGTGTGGACCGCCGCACGGGCACCGACGGCCTGCCCGGCGCCGCGTCACCGCCGAACATCGCCTTGATATGGTCGGGCGCGATGTGGTCGCCGCCCAGAGTTTGTGTCGCAATAATCTTATTGAGTGCGCCCTGAAGCTCTCGAATGTTCCTGAACTCCAGGTTCGCCAATTCTTCGATGACGCCAGCCTGAAATCGGACCCCGCGATCGTCACAGCGAGCGCGCAGAATAGCTATTCGTGTTTCATAATCAGGTTGTCCGATATCCACGACTAGGCCGCTCGACAACCGGGAAATGAGCCGTTCGTCGACGTCGGGAATGTCCGATGGCGGCCGGTCGCTGGTCATGACCACCTGTCGCCCGGTGCCCGAGAGCGCATTCATCAGGCGGAGGATCTCCGACTGCGTTTCGCGTCGCCCCGTGAGGAACTGCATGTCGTCCAGCAGCAGCAGGTCCACCCGGCCGTAGCGCTGCTTGAAACGGTCCGCCTCGTTGGACGCGATGGCGGCGTGCAGCTGCTCCACGAAGTCCTCGAGGGACAGGTACTCCACGTTCTGTTTCGGATCGCGCGCCAACACCAGATTGCCGATCGCGCTGATGAGGTGCGTTTTGCCCAGACCCGACCCGCTGTAGATGAAGAGCGGGTTGTACGTCAGGCCGGGCTGCTCAGCGACGGCCTTGGCCGCGGCTACCGCCAGGCGGTTGGCCGATCCCGTGACGTAGTTCTCGAACTTGTGACGCGTGTCTACCTGCATGGCCGAATCCTTACCGCGCCGAACCGGCGCTGAGCCGCTTCAGCACCAGCTCTGAGATTCCGCGCAGCGTCTCGAAGACGCCGGGACCATGGAGCGCGTCGGCCGGATAGTCGGGAACGCCGCGGAAATTCACCGCGTCCGCGAGCTCCGAGGTCGTCAGGATGAGTTCCTTTGGCAAGTCCTGCTTGTTGTACTGGATCACGAGCGGCACCGAGCGGGGATCCACATCCTGCTCGGACAAATTCTGGTGCAGGTCCTGAAAGCTCTCGATGTTCTCCTGCAACTGGCGCGCTTGGCTGTCGGCGACGAACACGACGCCGTCCGCGCCCTGTAATACCAGCTTCCGCGTCGCCTGATAGTAGACCTGGCCCGGCACCGTGTAGAGCTGAAAGCGGGTCGTGAATCCGGAAATCGTGCCCAGGTCGAGCGGCAGGAAGTCGAAGAACAGCGTGCGGTCGGTCTGGGTCGCGAGCGACACCATCTTCCCTTTCCGGTCTTCGGGTACCTGACCGTAGATCGTGTGCAGGTTGGTCGTCTTTCCGGACCGGCCCGGTCCGTAGTAGACGATCTTGCAGGTGATCTCGCGCGACTGATAGTTGACTAGTGACATGCCTGTGAGGCGGAGATCATGCTCTGCCGAACAACACGGCGAGGTTGCGGTTCAACTCGCCTTCAAAGTTCGACGCCAGAACCGGGTCCTGCGACACCGGCGGCGGCGTTGCGGCCGCCAGGCGCGCCTTGAACT
>JANNRQ010000038.1:0-5041 GCA_031401495.1 Gemmatimonadota bacterium | reverse complement strand
GACGTCAGGCCCGCGGCCGACAAGAACGCGACCGCCTCGTCGCGCGTGATCGACGGCACCTTCGGCGGCACGATGGGCGGCACGTGTTTCCTCCCGATGGGTGTGTTAGTGTAAAAGGCATATGCGTCGCCTCCACTATTCCGACGTAGCTCGCGCGATCGCGAACGCGAAGAGTCCAAGCGAATTGGAATCTGCGCGCCAAATCGCCAACGCGTATTACTCCACTCTCGCGACCGAGCCAACGGACGAGCGCATCAGGCTCGGCGCTTGGTAGGGATCGGCACCGCCGGCCCCAATGTCTCTTCTTGGCGCGGCATGCAGCGACCGTCGCTTGGTGGCACATAAAGGGATAGCACATAAAGGGGTTGCCACCCGGTGACCGCAAGGCTAGATTGAGATTCCTCAGGAGTCTCGAGGAAAACGCTCATGCTATCCGGGAAGCTCGGCGAAGTTCTGCACCACGCACGGAAGCTGCAAAAGCTCAGCAGGGAGGCGCTCGCGCGTCGCGCAGGCGTAAGCACGCGCCTGGTCGCTGAATTGGAGCGGGGTGAGCGGCCTAACGTGAGCCTCGAATCCGCGCTGAAACTACTTGGCTATGTCGGTGTTTCGGTGGTGGTGCAAAGCCCCGACGGTGCGGCAGCGCATGTCCGAGATTCAGTTAGCGCTCATGTCGAACGAGCTGCCCGAGCTATCGTGCGCCGCCGCTTGTGGACGGGTGCGCGCGTTCAAGCCCACCGGGCCGGTCAAGCGCCCCTGGGGGGGGACTCTGCACATGATCGCCTGGCGGCAGTCTCCCAAGTATCGAATCAGGCATTTGGTCTTGCGAAGCGATCGACGCGGCGGTCCTGAACGACGCAGCCTGCCATGACCAACGGCGGACTCGGGGAAGCACGCGGGGCCCTTTCGCAGGACTTTCTCGACTTCATCGCCACGCTCATCGAAAACAAGGTCGATTTCGTGCTCGTCGGCGGATATGCCATGGCGGTGCACGGAGTCATCCGGGCGACCGGCGACATTGACTTTCTCTACCGTTGCACGGCAGCGAACGTGGCTCGCCTATCTGCTGCGTTGCGGGAGTTTGGCGCTCCTGAGAACATCATTGACGAACAAGCGCTACTTACGCCTGACACGGTAACGCAGTTCGGACAGCCGCCTCACCGCATCGACCTCCTGAACGCCATCGACGGTGTGACATTCGCGGAAGTCTGGAAAGGAGCGCAACGCACCGACATCGAAGGGTACCAGATGCGCGTAATCGGGCGCGCGGAACTCGAGAGGAACAAGGCTGCTTCGGGTCGGCAGAAGGACCTCAGTGACCTTCGCGCATTGAAAGCAAGACGCGGTTCGAAGAACCGCCGATCCTAACGTGCGGAGCGCAGCCTGGCACGAGGGTTGCCTCCAGCGGTTAGCTATCATGATGTCCTGAGCTGAACTCGGAGATCTGAGCCGCTTGCGATTGAAAGGCCTTGAGCGCCTCTGGAAGCGCATCGCGACATCCGTCATCGCCGCCTTCCTGCCAGAGGGCGCCCGTGGCGAACGGCCCGATTGGCGCGATCGCAACTACCGCGTGCTGTTCCTGCGCCACGACCGCATCGGCGACATGATTCTGTCGACCGGCATCCTGCGCGCCATCGCCGAGTCGTATCCGACCATCCAGCTCGACGTCCTGGCGTCGCCCATCAACGCGCCCGTGCTTCGTCACGAGCCATACGTCAACGAAGTCGTCGTGTTCGACCGCAAGAAGCCCCTGAGCTTCCCGGCGGCGTTCCTCGACATGCGCAATCGCAAATACGACGCCGTGATCGACTGCATGGTCACCGCGCCGTCACTGACCACGCTCCTGCTCATGATCGCGGCCGGCGCGCGCTACCGCATCGGCGTAAAGGCGCTCGGCAACGATTTCGCGTACACGCTGCCGGTGCCGGCGCGCGAGAGCGCGGACCACATCGTCGACAAGTTGGGCGCGCTCGTCACTGCGTTCGGGTTGCAGCCGTCCAACGTCGATCTGCGTCCGCGCATCCGCCTCACGACCGAGGAATTGGAACGCGGCGAGCGGATCTGGAACGGCGAGACTGACCATCGCGCCCCCAACAGCAAGCGCGTGCTGGTGAACGTGTCCGCTGGGCGCGCGCACCATGCGTGGCCTGACGCTCGGTTCTCCGCCGTCATTCGCGCCGTGCGCGCCAAGCTGCCCAGCGCAGACGTCGTGGTCGTCAGCTCACCGGCAGATCGCGGCCGCGCGGCGCAGATCGCCGCGGAGGGCGGTGGGCGTCTCGTGGAGGACACGGGCATTCGCGACGCCATGTCCATCGTCGCTCACGCCGACGTCGTCTTCACGCCGGACACCAGCATCTCACACGTGTGCAGCGCGCTCGGCAAGCCGGCGGTGGTGCTGCACCCGAAGGGCAACTCGGCGATCTGGGGCCCTTACAAGACCGACGGGCGCGCGGTGGACAGCCTCACTGCGTCGGTCGTGGATATCAGCGCCGAGGTGGCGTCGGAGGTGTTGCTGTCCCGTCTCGCATGACGATGCGCCAGATCAAGAGTGACACGCCGGCGATCAACAACGCGTGCGTCACTCCGGGCGCGTTGTTCATGATGAACGTCAGGCCCGCCCAGACCAGCAGCATGGCGACGGCGGCGATCAGTCCCAGGTCCATTTTGTTGACCTCCCAAACGGTCGAACGTACATTAGCGGTTCAACGATGTTTGGAACGGAGAGAATTGTTTTTGAGCCGATAAGTCCAACTGGCGGGTTCGACAATCTATGCTGACGTCATGCCCCCAGTGCGGGGGAAGGCGGAAGGTGTGGTGAGAGCCTCATTATTACCGTCGGGCTTCATTAAAACCCTCTCTGTTCCGTTCTTTGCGAGCCCCGTGGGTGACCACGGGGTTTGCTTTTTGCGGGGAGCACTCTGACATGGCCGGATCTCCACAGGTCACCATTACGCGCCGCCTGCATTTCAGCGCAGCGCACCGCGTGCACAACCCCGCGTTGTCTGACGCGGAAAACCAGCGCCTCTTCGGCAAGTGCAACAACCCGAACTGGCACGGGCACAACTACATCTTGGACGTGTCCGTGAAGGGGATGTTGGATGAGAAGACCGGCTATGTGGTGGACCTGTCGCGCATCAAGGCGATCGCCGAGGAGCATGTGGTGGCCAAGGTGGACCACCGCAACCTGAACGTCGAAGTTGACTTCCTGAAGGACACGATCCCTACCACGGAGAACATCGTGGTTGCATTCTGGAGGGTCCTGGAGCCAGCGCTCAAGCCCGCGCAGCTCTCGCGCCTCGTCCTTTGGGAGACGGTGAACAACTACGTGGAATACGATGGCCGGTAGGCGCACGAAGGTTGGCCGCGCCACCAACGTGGCGACCGGCGCGGGTCCCCTGCGCGACAAGGCCGCCGTGATCACCGGCGCGTCGCGTGGCATTGGCCTCGAGTGCGCCCGCAGTCTGCACGCGGCGGGTGCGCGCGTCGTGCTGGTCGCGCGCGGTTCGGCGGCGCTCAAGTCCGCGGTGGCCGAACTCGGCGACCGGGCGCACGCAGTGGTCGGCGATATGGTGGACGCCGTCGCGGTTCAACGCGTCATCAGGGAGATCAGGGCGTTGCTCAAGGGTGTCCCCGACATTCTCGTGAACAATGCCGGGCGGTTCGGGCTCGCCGCGGTCGAGCGGACCTCGGTTCTCGAGTTCGCCAACACGCTGCAGGTGAATCTGACGTCGCAATTCACGTTCATGCATGATTTCCTGCCGGACCTGCGCGAGCGCGGCTCTGGGCACATCATCACCATCGGCTCGATTGCCGATCGGCACGCGTTCGTGGACAACGCCGCGTATGCCACGAGCAAGTTCGGCGTGCGCGGATTACACGAGGTGTTGCGTGAGGAAGTGCGGGGGAGCGGGATACGCGCGACACTCATTTCACCGAGCCCGGTAGACACACACCTGTGGGACGAAGTGGATCCGGACTCGCGTGAAGGATTCACGCCGCGGCGCCTGATGCTCGAAGCCTCCGCCGTTGCCGACGCGGTACTCTTTGCGGCGACACGTCCGGCGTCCGTGAACATCGACGAACTGCGCCTCTCGCACTCTTGATGTCATCCCGAGCGAAGCGAGGGATCTGCATTTGTGTTTGTTGACCTGATCGAGAGCCTTCGCTGTCCTCGCGCGCATGAGGAGACGCAACTCGTCGTCGCCACCGGCAAGGTTGTTGACCGGCACATTCTCGAGGGCACACTCGGCTGCCCATCATGCGGCGCCGAGTTCCGGATCGCGTCTGGCATCACGACGTTCGAGGTCCCCGCACGCCCAACACCGCCCGTCGCGGCCAACACCGAGCTGGGCGTTCGCATTGCCGCTTTTCTCGAGCTCACCGACGCCAAGGGCTTCGCCGTCCTCAGCGGCGTGTGGGGCGCACAGACAGATCCGGTGCAGCGCGTCGCGGAGACGCCGCTCGTGCTGATGAATCCGCCGGTCACGTTCGGCGGCGAGCCCGCGGGAATCCTCCTGTGTGGCGACAGGCTTCCGCTCGCTCCGCAGTCGGCGCGCGCGGCGGCCCTGGACGGCTCGATGTCAGCGGCTCAGGTCGCGTCCATCGTCAACTCGGTGCGACAGGGCGGACGGCTCATCGGCCCCGCATCAATGCCGCTCCCGGCGGGCGTCACGGAAGTAGCGCGCGATGCAGCGCTGTGGGTTGGAGAGAAACCCGGGGCGGTCAGGTTTGTGGAACTGAAGAAGTCAGGCAGCAGGGCAGAGTGAACTACAACTGACTGGACGCGGATGACGCGGATTGAGCGGATCGTCGCGGAGACGGCGGTACTGCCACGGCGAAACTGATTTCCTTGGTTTTAGATGACGGGGGTCAACCGCCCGGATTTGGCGGATGAACGGCACGTGTGGACCTGCCCCGATTTCGTGGACACTCGGTTAGGCACTGCGAAGCTGTGCGAGCCGGCGTTCGTACTCAACGGGCGCGAGTTGCCCGAGAGACGCATGCCGCCGCTGCTGATTGTACCAGACCTCGATGTATCCCGTGA
>JANNRQ010000037.1:0-18385 GCA_031401495.1 Gemmatimonadota bacterium | reverse complement strand
GCCGTTGCGTTTCTCCATAGGGAGGGTCTGCATGTTACCAGCGGCGGGGATGGCGAAACTGGTAGACGCATGGGACTTAAAATCCCTTGGCCGCAAGGCCGTGCAGGTTCGAATCCTGCTCCTCGCATAGAGTTACATGACTGACGTCGTTGCGCTTGCTGCCGAACTGCTTGCGATCGAATCGTCTACCGGCGCTGAAAGCGCGGCGGTTGAGTTCGTTTCACGCTGGCTGATCGCTCGCGGTTGGAACGTCGAGCTTCAGGAAGTTGGAAAGGGGAAAGGCCGCGCCAACGTCTGGGCCTCCCGCAAGGGCCGCGGAGTGACGCTCTCGACGCACCTCGACACGGTGCAGCCATACGTCTCGCCGCGTCTCGAGAAGAGCCGCCTGTATGGGCGGGGCGCGTGCGACGCAAAGGGCATCGCCGCTGCGATGATGGTCGCCGCCGACCGACTGGCCAAAGCGGGCGAAGAACGGGTCGATCTCCTGCTCGTCGTTGGTGAGGAAGCCGGGTCCGACGGAGCGCGCGCTGCCAACCGCTTGTCCCCGACCAGCAAGCACCTCGTCAACGGCGAACCGACCGAGAGCAAACTCGCCAGCGGCGCCAAAGGGTCGTTGCGTGCGACGCTGCGTTTCCGCGGACGCGCGGCGCACTCGGCCTACGCAGAACTCGGCAAGTCGGCAATCGTCCCAATGGTCAAGCTCCTCGGCACGATCGACGGGCTCAAGCTTCCGTCCGACAAGGTGCTCGGCAAGACGACCGTCAACGTCGGAACGATCCGCGCTGGCACCGCCGGCAATATCGTCCCGGAACTTGCTGAGACAGAGCTGATGTTCCGCTTGGTCGGCGACGTGGCGAAAGTAAAGAAGGCGCTCGAGAAGTGGGTCGGAAAGAAGGCCGAGGTCGAGTATGGCTCGCACATCCCCGCGCAGAAATTCGAGACGCTACCCGGCTTCGCGATCACCCCCGTGGCGTACACGACAGACATCCCGCTGCTCACGCGCTGGGGTCGTCCGGTGCTCTTCGGTCCCGGCTCGATTCACGTCGCGCATACGCCGGACGAGTACATCGAGCTCAATGAGCTGCGCCAGGCAGTGGACGCGTACGAGCGGATCGTGCGAACACTTCTCAATCCGTGACGCGCGAGTCGCCGTTCGGGGCTTCGAGGCTGCCGGTTGCCGTGCTCGGCGCGACGGGCGCCGTGGGTCAGGCGTTTGTGCGCCTGCTCGCGGGTCATCCCTGGTTCGAGCTTATCGAAGTTGGCGCGTCGGAGCGATCGGCCGGGAAGTCGTACGCCGAAGCAACAAGATGGCTCGGTGATTCGCCGATTCCCGCGGCGATCGCCGGCCTCACGGTGCAACTGTGCTCACCGGCGAGCATCCGCGCGCCAGTCGTCTTTTCCGCGCTGGATGCGGCAACAGCTGCTGACGCCGAGCCCAGCTTCGCAAAGTCCGATCGCATCGTGCTCACGAACGCGCGCAACTATCGCATGGAGCCGGACGTGCCGCTGGTGATCGCTGAAGTGAACCCTGATCACCTGGACGTTATCGCCGCTCAGCGGAAGCGTCGCGGTTGGTCGGGCGCAATCGTGGCCAACGGCAATTGCGCCGCGATCGTGGGGGCAATGGCGCTTGCGCCGATTCAGCAGCGCTTCGGCATTCGGCGCGTGTTCGCAGTCACGATGCAGGCTGTGTCCGGCGCGGGATATCCGGGTGTCGCGTCGCTGGACATCCTCGGCAACGTCATTCCGTACATCAAGGATGAGGAGCCAAAGATCGAGGAGGAGTTCTGCAAGTTCCTCGGCTTGCGCGAGAGCGACCACATCCAGAGCGCGCCAATGGTGGTCAGTGCGCACACGAACCGCGTTGCGGTCGAGCACGGCCACACGGTGTGTATGTCCATCGAACTGAACAGAAAAGGCGATGCATCCGAAGTAGAAGCGCACTTGGCCAATTGGAGAGGCGCGCCCGAAGCCACCCGCCTCCCGTCGTCGCCGGAACGGCCCCTCGTGTTGACCAAGGAGCCCGATCGTCCGCAGCCGCGGCGCGACGTGGACGCCGGTGCCGGAATGACCGTGACGGTTGGACGCGTACGTCGCGACCCCATCCTCGACATCCGGCTCGTCGCGCTCGGTCACAACGTCATTCGCGGCGCCGCAGGCGCCTCCGTCCTGAACGCGGAGCTGATGGCCTCTACCGGGCGCATCGCCAAGCCGTGATCGTCTGCAAGTTTGGGGGCACTTCGGTTGGCGACGCCGACGCGATTCGTCGCGCTGCCGAAATTGTCCGTTCGCGCTTGAGTCAGGGACCGATCGCGGTCGTTTCAGCCCTTTCCGGCACGACCAACGTCCTGATCGACATCGCAGAGCAGGCGTCACGCGGCCAACTCATTACGGCGATGTCACACGTGGAAGGTGTGCGCGATCGGCACCTGAAGGTCGCTGGGCAGCTCCTGCCCGGTCCGGGCGGTGAGGATGTGGCACTCGAGCTGAGCGCCATGTGCGACGAGATCGGGTCTTTGGCGGAGGCATTGTCGGTGCTCGGACACCTCACGCCGCGCAGTCTGGATACCGTTGCGTCCTTCGGGGAGCGGATGTCGTCGATCATGATCGCGGCCGCATTCAATGTCATGGGCGTGCCGTCGCAGTTGGTGGATGCGCGCAAGATCATGATTACGGATGCGCAATACACCCGAGCCGAGCCGCAGACGGACGCGATCGCCGAAGCCGCTCGCACGCATCTGGCGCCCCTCGTGAAGGACCGGAGGGTGCCGGTCCTGGGCGGCTACGTCGGCGCAACTGCGGCCGGCATTACGACCACGCTCGGTCGGGGCGGCTCTGACTACAGCGCATCGCTGCTCGGCGCGGCGCTTCAGGCGGAGGCCATCGAGATCTGGACTGACGTCGATGGCATGATGACCGCGGATCCCCGCGTGGTTCCATCGGCACGCACCATTGAGTGCGTCGCCTTCGAGGAGGCGTCGGAGCTGGCGTCATTCGGCGCCAAGGTATTGCATCCGTACACGATTGCTCCCGCGGTGCGGCTCGGCATTCCCGTCCGGGTGCTCAACTCGCGAAAGCCGGAGAGCAGGGGAACGTCCATCACGTTTGACGCACCCCGTCGGCCCGTCACCGCCATCGCCGGCAAAAGCAACGTCACGTTGGTCAAAGTCCGTTCACCGCGCATGCTGCTCACCGAAGGGTTCTTGCGCGAGCTGTTCGCGATTTTCGAGCGGCACAAAATGTCGGTGGATGTTGTTTCGACGTCCGAGGTCTCCGTGTCCGTTACCGTGGACGACGCCGCCCGCCTCGAGGAGACCATTGGCGACTTGCGTCAGCTAGGCGATGTTGCCATCGAGCAGCAACGCGGAATTGTCGCGCTCGTGGGCGGAGCGCTGAGCGAGAGCAGCGACGCCATGTCGCGAGCGCTCGCGTGCATCGGGACGGCGCGACTGCACATGTTGTCCCTCAGCGCCACGGGCATCAATCTCACGATGGTGGTTGATGGCGACGAGGTCGACGCGCTCCTGCGCCGCCTGCACGCCGAATTCTTCGAGGGAAAGCGCTGATGCCGCGTCTGGCGATCATCGGGATGGGCAAGATGGGCCGCGCGGTCGAGCAACTGGCCCGCGAGCGCGGCTTCGAGGTCGTCGCGAAGCTCGGCAAGAAGGACGCAGTGTCGCGCGCATCGCTCGCGGATGCCGAGGTCGCCGTCGAGTTCACGTCTCCGCGGTCGGCGCCCGCCAACATCAAGGCTGCGATCGAAGCAGGTTGCCCAATCGTGGTCGGCACGACTGGCTGGTACGAATCGCGCGCCGGTGTGGACGCGCTGGCAGTTGAGAAGAAGGGAGCCCTGCTCGTTGCCCCCAACTTCTCGCCGGGAATCGCGGCCTTCGGCGAGATCGTGAAGGCGGCGGCCAGGATCCTCAAGACGATGCCGGGCTTCGACGCGCACATCACCGAGACGCATCACGCGGCCAAGAAGGACACGCCAAGCGGCACGGCCAAGGCGCTGGAGGAAATGGTCGCGCCGGTATGGGGCACAAACATTCCCGTGACGAGCGTTCGCGTTGGATCGGTGCCCGGCACGCACGAGTTTCTGTTCGACGCACCGTTCGAGCAGATTCGTCTCGTGCACACCGCGCGTGATCGAAAGGTGTTCGCCGAAGGCGCGTTGCATGCCGCGCGTTGGCTGATCGGGAAGACTGGAGTGTTCACAATGCAGGACGTGATTCGATGAAGCGACTCGTGGGTTGTGGCACCGCGCTGGTGACTCCCTTCACCGCATCCGGTGAACTGGACGAGAAGGCGCTGCGCGGTCTCGTGGATTGGCAGATTGCCGAAGGCATCGACTTTGTGGTCCCGTGCGGCTCAACCGGTGAGGCCGCGACACTGACGGCAGCCGAGCATCGGCGCGTGGTCGAAATCGTCGTGGAGCAGGCGAAGGGCAGGGTCCCGATCGTCGCGGGCGCAGGATCGAATGACACCGCCAAGGCCGTCGCGATGTCGAAAGAGATGAAGTCGGCGGGCGCGACACACCTGCTGCACGTGTCCCCGATGTACAACAAGCCGCCGCAACGCGGACTGATCGAGCACTTCAAGCGCGTGGCCGACGCCACGGACCTGCCGGTCGTGGTCTACAATGTGCCCGGACGCACGGGAAGCAACATCGAAGCCAAGACGACGCTCGCCCTCGCTAATGTCGCCAACATCGTTGCGGTGAAGGAAGCCAGCGGCAATCTCGGCCAGATCACGGACATCTTGAAGGACCGTCCGTCGCATTTCTCTGTGCTTTCTGGCGACGACGAACTCACGCTCTCGGTCATGGCGGCTGGCGGGGACGGAATCATTTCCGTCATATCCAACGCAACCCCCAAGGCGATGACCCAGCTGACGGCACTCGCCGCCAAGGGCGACTTTGCCGCAGCGCGCGCGCTGCACATGAAGTTGCTCCCCTGGATGCGCGCCGCGTTCATCGAGTCCAACCCACTTCCGGTGAAGGCGGCGATGGCGATGCTCGGCAAGTTGGGGAACCATCTCCGGCTTCCGCTCGTTCCCCTCGCGGAGCAGCACGCTGACGCGGTGCGGTCCGCACTCAAGACAGCCGGAGCGTTGTGATGAAACTTCAACAGAAGATGGAGAAGCTGTTCGCGCTGTCGCCGAGTGCGAGCCTTACGAAGTCCGCGTACTCTGCCTTTGACGACTTTCTTCGCGCGCTGGAGCGCGGCGACATCAGAGCCGCGGTCCGCGAGCAGGGCGTCTGGCGCGCGGTGCCGTGGGTGAAGCAGGGCATCCTCTTCGGCTTTCGCATCGGGCGCGTTGCTGACATGTCGGTGCCGTCGAAGTCCAAAGGCGCGAAGTTCAGCTTCGTGGACAAGCACACCTTCCCGACGCGGCAGTTCAGTGCCAAGGAAGGCATTCGCGTGGTGCCGGGCGGGTCCAGCGTTCGGCGCGGCGCCTACATCGCCAAAGGCGTGATCTGCATGCCGCCGATGTTCGTGAATGTCGGTGCATACGTTGGCGCCAAGACCATGATCGACTCGCACGCGTTGGTCGGTTCATGTGCACAGATCGGTGAGCGCGTACACATCAGCGCGGCCGCGCAGATCGGCGGCGTGCTCGAGCCGGTGAACGCGAGCCCTGTCGTGATCGAAGACGATGTGCTCGTCGGCGGCAATTGCGGCGTGTACGAGGGCACGGTGGTGCGCGCGCGGGCGGTGCTGGCGGCGGGCGTCGTGCTCACGCGCGGAACACCGGTGTTCGACCTCCCCAGGGAGCGTGTCCTTCGTGCGAGCGCTGACGAGCCGCTCGAAATCCCGGAGAACGCGGTCGTCGTGCCGGGCGCGCGCGCCGTCACTGCGGCGTGGGGTGCCAAGCACGGACTGTCCCTTCAGACCCCGGTGATCGTGAAGTACCGCGACGATAAGACCGATACGGCCACCGCACTCGAGGCGTGGCTGCGGTGAAGAAGCTCCGCGTCGGCGGGAGCATCCGCGCTGCGAGCGACAAATCGATTTCCCATCGGGCGCTGATGCTTTCGGCCGTGGCGAAGGGAAAGTCGCGCATCACCAACATCCTGCCATCGGACGACGTGAAGTCCACCGCAAGCGCGCTGCGCGCGCTCGGCGCCGCAATCCCCCCGCTGTCGGGCGAGTTCTTCGTGACCGGGCAGTCGCCGCGCCATTTCAAGAACCCGAAGGACGCGCTCGACTGCGGGAACAGCGGCACCACGGCGCGGTTGATGGCGGGCATTGTGGCCGGTGCGGGTGTCACAGCGAAGTTCGTCGGCGACGCCAGCCTCTCCCGACGGCCGATGCGACGCGTCACCGAGCCGCTGCGCGAAATGGGCGCTGGCATTTCGCTGAGCGCCGAGGGAGGATTGCCGATGACCGTCTTCGGCGGCCCCTTGCGGCGCGTCGACTGGAACTCGACCGTGGCCAGCGCGCAGGTCAAGAGCGCCATCCTTCTCGCCGCAGTACTGGGCGGCGTGGATGCGACGGTCACCGAGCCGCATCGCTCCCGTGATCACACGGAACGAATGCTGCGTGCGCGCGGCGTCGATGTCCGCGTGAGCGCTCACTCCGCTGGCGTTCACGCCGGGCAGGTGGTACGCCCGGCCGACGTGGACGTGCCAGCCGATCCGTCATCGGCCGCCTACTTCGTGGCACTCGCGCTTCTGGCCGGCGCCGGCGAACTGCGGCTCACGGACGTCTGTCTCAACCCGACTCGCACCGGCTTCTACAACGCGCTCAAGCGCATGGGCGCCGATCTCGACTTCGAGGATCGGCGGGAGGAGGGCGGAGAGGTCATCGGCACCATTGTGGCACGGCCGTCGTTGCTGCGAGGCATCAGCGTTGCGCCTGACGAGATTCCGTCCATGATCGATGAGCTGCCATTGTTGGCATGCCTCGCGACCCGCGCGGACGGCGAAACCACGGTTCGCGGCGCCACAGAGCTCCGGGTCAAGGAGAGCGATCGTATTGCGACGATCGTCGAAAGCCTCAAGGCACTGGGGGGCAGCGCGCGCGAGCTCGAGGACGGATTCATGATCGCCGGTTCACGCGACGCGCTTGAGGGCGAGGTGGATCCGCGCGCGGACCATCGAATTGCGATGTCGTTCGGGGTCCTTGGCGCCTTGCCAGGAAACGAGATAGCCATATCGGGCCGCGACTGCGTTTCGGTGTCTTATCCCGGCTTCTGGGCCGATCTTTCCACGGTGACATCCTGAGCGACCTTTCCGTCATCCCGAGCGAAGCGAGCGATCTGCCGCAATGACCAAGAAGATCGTGATTGCCATTGACGGCCCGTCCGCGTCGGGCAAGTCGTCCACGGCCCAGTGGGTCGCGGAAGAACTCGGCTTCATGCACGCCGATTCCGGCGCCCTCTATCGCGCGGCGACCGCAGCCCGCCTGCGAACCGGCAAGACGCACGACGCGTCGCAATGGACCGAAGCCGAAGTCCTCGACGCTGCCAGCAAGCGCGTCACGATCGCTGCGGGGAAGCGGTCGTTCACGCCGGAGATCGACGGAAAGCCGGCGGACGAAGAACTCCGCGGCGTGGAGGTCACTTCACGCGTATCTGTCGTCGCGCGAATGCAAGGTGTGCGCGCCTGGGTCAACGAACAGATGCGCGCCTTGGCACGTGGCGCCTCGATCGTGGTGGACGGCCGCGACATGGCAACGTCGGTCTTTCCGGACGCCGCAGTGAAGATCTACTTGGTGGCCGACCCGTGGGAACGGGCCAGACGGCGCCTGATCCAGACCCTGGAACGCGCGCCGACGGACGAGGAAATCGCAGAGGAGACGGATCGACTGGTCCACCGCGATGCCAAGGACGCACAGCAAAGCGCGCAGGCGCCCGACGCGGCGATCCTGGACACAACGTTCCTGACCCAGGATGAGCAGGTGCGGCGGATCGTTGCCTTGGCGAGATCAAGCCTGCGCCGCGAGCAGGAGAAACAGCCGTAAGTGTTTTTCCGATTGACGGCCCCTAAAAGCTGTCGTATATGGAAGCAGCAAAAGTCTTCATTGTTTCGTGAGTTGCCGAAATTGCGAGCGGTTCACCATCCACAGGCTGCACACATTATGAGAAACCGAGTTCTTGCGGTGCTATTGGGCACGGCGTTTCTGGCTGTGCCGGTATTCGCACAGCAGACCGTCACCGGCAAGATCACGAACGAGTCGGGTGAGCCGATCGCCGGTGCCCAGATTCAGGTGAAAGGCACGCTCGCTCGAACGGTCAGCACCGCGGGAGGCGCCTATTCCGTTCGCGCCGAGCGCGGCCAGGTGCTCCAGTTCCGGCACCTCGGCACCGCCCCCGTCGAACGGACCGTGGGTGACGACGCCGAGATCAGCGTCACCCTGCGACGCGTCGCGACCAGTCTCGACGAAATCGTCGTCACCGCGCTCGGTCAGTCCACGTCGCAGCGCGCACTGGGGACGTCACAGCAGTCGGTCATCGGCGCGGACATCGCGCAGACCAAGCGCGAGAACTTCATCAATGCGCTGCAGGGCCGCGTGGCCGGCGTCGAAGTGACGAGCAGCTCCGGCGTGCCGGGAGCGTCCACACAAATCACCATTCGCGGCGTCAGCTCGATCAGCGGCAGCAATCAGCCGCTCATGATCGTGGATGGCCTGCCGCTGGACAACAAGACGCTGAATACGGGCGTGTTGGCATCCGACGCGCCTGGCTCGCTGTCGGCGTTCTCCAACCGCGGCGTGGATTTCAGCAACCGCGCCTCCGACCTCAACCCGGACGACATCGAGACCCTCGTCGTTCTCAAGGGCCCGGAGGCGTCCGCGCTCTACGGCATCGACGCGGCGAACGGCGCCATCGTGATTACCACGAAGCGCGGCATCGCCGGTGCGCCGACAATGGAGTACAGCAGCAGCCTTCGCATGGAGACCACCGGTGCGCGCCCAGAGCTGCAAAAGACGTATGGCCCCACGTCTGTCGCAGGGGGCACGCTGTCGCTGTTCCAGTATTTCGGCGCGCCGTACGCCGCTGGCACCACGTTCTACGACAACATCGACGGCTTCTTCCGCACGGCGGTGACGCAGAAGCACTCGTTGGCGTTCAGTGGTGCGGCGACGGACAGCCGCATCAACTATCGCCTGGCCGTTAACTCGGACAACGTGCAGGGCGTCGTTCCGGGCTCAGCGCTGGGCAAGATCAACCTCACAGGTCGGTCTCAGGCGAGCGTGAACCGGTGGATCCAAGCCGACCTCAGTATGGCCTACACCTATCAGAACAACGATCAAGTGTACAAGGGCACCGACGGTCCGCTCATCGGCCTCATGCTCTGGCCCCAGACGGACGACGCCAAGGACTGGCTCTCGCCGGCTGGCACGCGCCGACGCCTCACGGCCCTGACGGCGTCGGGGGAGACGGACAACCCGTACTTCAACGTCAACAAGAACAAGATCAATGCGACGACCAACCGCTTGGTCACCAACGCTGGCCTGTCGCTGACACCAGTCAGCTTCGCCGTCCTGAAGACCAACATCGGCGTGGACGGTTACACCAACGGGAACTCGGTACTCAGGCACCCCGAGAGCGCGTATGGCAACACGTTCAACGGCGTTCTGGACCAAGCCACTGACCAGACGCGGAACGTCACGGCGCAGACGGTCCTGAGCTTCAACGCTCGCGCCCTGACGAAGGACCTGTCCATCGACGGCTTGGCGGGGCACGCGGTGGCCGACTACAAGTCCTCAACTGAGGCGCTCAAGGGCCAGGACTTCCTGGATCCCAACTTTGTCTCGATCAATAACACCAGCAGCCGCACCAATCGAACGACTATTTCCCAGCGGCGCCTCCAGAGCGCCTTCGCCAGTGCGAGGCTCAACTGGCGCGACTGGCTCTACGTGACGCTACAGGGGCGAAACGACTGGACGTCCACGATCCCCATAGAGCGCAATTCCTTCCGTTATCCGTCCGTCACATCGAGCTTCATCTTCACGGACGCGTTCAAGGGGCTCCAGAAGTACCTGTCATCCGGCAAACTGCGCGCAGGCTACGCGCGGGTCGGCAAGGATGCCCGGCCGTACGCGTTCCGCCCGTCGCTCGAGTACAAAACCACGAGTTACGGCGGCTACGGATACGGGTTCACGGGCCCGAATCTTGGCCTCAAGCCTGAGTTCGCCGTGTCATTCGAAGCCGGCACAGAACTCGGCTTCTTCAAGGACCGGATGGCGCTCGACGTCACCTGGTACCGCAAGAAGACCCGTGACCAGATTGTGAACGACATTCGCGGCAGCTACGGCACCGGATTCATTCTCTTCAATTTGAACGGCGCCGAAACGCAGAACGAAGGCCTTGAAGCAACGCTGCGTGGAACGCCCATGATCAGGGGCGCCTTTTCATGGGACGCTGTCGTCAACTTCGAGCACTCGTACGGCAAGGTGAAGAAACTGCCCAACGATCTGCCGGAGTCGTACGTCTCGGACACGTGGCTCTTTGGCAACGTTCGAAACGGCACGAAGAAAGGGCTGTCCACGCGATCGCTCACCGGCCTGTTCTACCTCCGCAACACCGCCGGCGATGTCCTGATCGACCCAACCACCGGATTGCCGTTGCGGTCCACGACGTTCATCGACTACGGGTACGATCGCCAGCCGGACTTCACCATGGGTGTGTCGAACACCTTCCGCTACAAGCGGGCGTCGCTCGACTTCCTTGTGGATCTCCGGAAGGGCGGCGACGTGTACAACGCGACGGAACAGTTCCTCACAGCGCGCGGCCTCAGCACACGCACACTGGACCGCGAGCAACCGCGCATCATCAAGGGTGTGCTGCGCGACGGCAAGGAGAATTCGGCCACGCCCACCAAGAACACCATCGTCGTGATCCCGGCCGTGCAGCCGGCGTTTTATACCGCAATCAGCGAGGAGCTGTTCATCGAGAAGGATATCAACTGGCTGAGGCTCAAGGACGTCACGTTCCGGTACAACGTGCCGGGCAAGTATCTGCGCAGTCGCGAGGCCAGCGTGTTCATCACCGGCACAGATCTCTTCCTCATGACCAACTACTCCGGTCTCGATCCAATCGTGAATGGTAATACTGCCGCGGTGGGAGGGTCCAACGCCGCCGGTATCGACTACGGCAACTTCCCGGTTCCACGCGCGTTCACCTTCGGCGTGAGACTGGCGTACTAACCATGACTACTCCAATGAAGAGCATCCGCGCCGCCGCGCTCGCCGTCGGGCTGCTGGCGATCCCAACAAGCTGTAAAGATTTCCTCGACGTCAACGAGAATCCGAACGCACCGCAGGTGGTCTCGGCCAACCTGTACCTGTCGCCGATGCTGCACTGGCTGGTGACGTCACCACAGTTTGACGGCCGCTTCATCGGCCGGTACACGCAGCAGTGGACGTTGCCCGGCGCGGCTCTCAGCACGTGGGACCGCATGGGTTACGATCCGTCCAGCGACAACGGCGCACAGCAGTGGCGTGACGTGTACTGGTCTTTCGGACAGAACCTGGTCGACATGATGACCAAGGCCGAAGTCGAGCAGCGTTGGGACTTGCTGGGTGTCGGCTACGCGCTCAAGGCGTGGGGATGGCTGGTGCTCGTGGACGTGCACGGCCCGATCATCATTGACCAAGCCATTGACCAGAACCGGTTAAAGTTTGACTACGACACGGAGCAGGAAGCGTACGCCGCGGTCGACAGCCTGCTCGGCCTGGCGATCACGAACCTCCGGCGCACTGATGGCGCCGTGGACGCCGCGTATATGGGCCGGACGGACAAGATCTACGCCGGCAACAGGGACAAGTGGCGCAAGTTCGCCTTCGGCCTGCGGGCGATCAGTCGCAACCACTTCACCAATAAGGCAGCGTACGCTCCGTTGAATGTCATCGCCGACGTGGACTCGTCGTTCGTCAGCAACGTCGACGACGCGCTGCTGATCTATCCGGCGACGCAGGGTGATGGCACCGACTACAACTTCTGGGGCCGCACACGCAACAACCTCACCACTTACCGCCAGACGCAGTTCGTAGTGAACCTGATGAACGGAACGGCGTTCGGCGGCGTGGTGGACCCGCGCATGAGCCGGATGCTGTCACCAGCGCCGGACGGCGTGTATCGTGGCCTCGACATCAACGTCGTGGGTGGCGGACTGCTCGCAGCGCAGACGCCCAACAACTTCATGGGTTATGTGGGCGTCGGCGGGTTGCAATTGCCGGGCCGGTACCTCTTCGACGACAAGGCGAGGATGCCGGCGATGACCTACGCCCAACTCCAGTTCGTGAAGGCGGAAGCCGCGTATCGCGCCAACGACAAGCCGACGGCGCTCACCGCGTTCCGGAACGGCGTGTCGGCCCACGTGGACTGGGTCAACTCGCGCAATGTCGACAACGGCCAAACGCCGACGCAGATCTCGGCGGCGGAGAAGGCGGCGTTGTTGGCGTCGGCCTCGGTGCCTTCTGTGGCGGCGAACCTGACCATGACGCACATCATGATGCACAAGTACATCGCCCAGTTCGGGTGGGGCCACAACGAGATCTGGATGGACATGCGCCGCTTCAACTACACCGACATCGATCCGGCCAGCGGTGTTCAGTATTTCCCAGGGTTCACGCCGCCGACGACGCTGTATCCGGACAACGCTGGCAAGATCGTGCAGCGCATCCGGCCGCGGTACAACTCCGAGTATATCTGGAACATTGACGCGCTCACCGCCATTGGCGGCTTGGCCACCGACTATCACACGGCGAAGCTCTGGATCATCCAACCGTAAATCCGACCATGAATCGCTATCGAGTTCTTGGGACCCTGGCTGTCGCTGCCGCCCTCTCGGCCTGCGGCGACGAGCAACAGGTGACCATCGCCGACCCCGTTCCGGCGACAATTGCACGGATCAAGTTTTTCCATTTCGGCGTCAACGCGCCGGGCGTCGACTTCTACGGCAACGCCGACAAGCTTACCGCCATTTCGTCTGCGACTGGCGTCGAGTCCACGACGGGAACGATCTACGGCGGCGTTGGGAGCGGCGGCTACTACTCCCTCGTCGCACCTGGCGCGTTCACGCTCACCGGCAAGATCGCGGCGACGGTGGACAAGAACCTGACCATCGCGACCGTGATCGACACGCTGGAAGCCGGCAAAGCCTACTCGTACTACATGAGCGGGTTCTACAACACCACCAGCAAGACCGTGGAGGCGTTCGTGGTGGAAGATCCGTTCGCCGCCGCGATCGATTTCACGGTCGCGTACGTGCGATTCGTCCATGCGATTTCCAACGCCGCGCCCATGACGCTCTACGCCAGAAACACCACCACGCTCGTCGAGGTCCCGGTGGGTGCGCAGATCGCGTACAAGGCCGCGGGCGCATTCACATCCGTTCCCGCGAGCTCGTATGACCTGGGAGCGCGCTATGCAGGCGTGGGCACCAACGCGATAAGTCGCACGGCCGTCTCGCTCGTGGCCGGGCGGGTGTACACCATCGGCGCGCGCGGCGATATCACGGTCGTATCCACCACGGCAGCCAGCCGACCAATCCTGGATCAAACGGCCAACCGGTAGGATCAGCTGGAACGAGAAGGCCCCGGCAGAAGCCGGGGCCTTTTTCATTGCCTGTGCAGGCCTTGCTATTTCCGGCGCAGCGCTGCCGACACCGAATCCACGGTCGTCAGGTACACGTTGATCAGATCGCGGTGCAGGGTGACCACGATCTCGTGGCCGCTCCGCGAGGCGTAGAACTTCACCGGCAGGCTGTCGCGGCTGGATCGCAACAGCTCGTCTGGAATGCGCGCGCCAAACGTCTCGCGGGGCAGGCAGGTGCCGCCGGCGCATGCGCGATCGTCCCGCGACACACCGGTGACGCGTAGCGAGCGCGTTGGAGTGAGCGCCGAGTTGAAGCGTGCGTTGGCGGACACCGACGTATAGGTGTTCACGTATAAGCGGTGATCCCGCACCAATGAGCCGTCGCGACGCAATCGTGCGCGCAGTCCAAAATTGGCGTCGTCAGTCGTCCAAGTCAGGATCTCGACGTGCGGCGAGAACGAATACCCTCGGAGTTCGACGGCCGCCGAGTCAGGAACGACGACTCCAGAGTCCGGGTCGCTCGGCAGCGCCGCCACATGTCGTGTCACGCCAGATTCCCGGCGAAGGACTGGGAAGGCACAAGCTGCTGCGAAGAGCATCGCGATCACGAATCCACGACGTGCGAGGCTGGCGACGCGAATTCCGTTGCGCATGCGGGACGCTCCAGGACTGATTGGCTTCGCTGCCAATATTGCCTCGCGCAGCCAAATACGCGAGATCCGACTCTACTTGAGGAGCCGTTTCAGCGCCTCGGGCATGGCGTGCAAGTGATCGATGTGATCGGGAGCTGAATTGCCGGCGAATCCCATCACTTCGAACCTGCCGGCGCGCACCTCGCTTGTCTGCTGCATGCCGCGCGGTCCCCACCACAGCACCGGCGTCCGCTTGAGATCGGTTGCGGCCAGCAGCCAGTCCGCTGTCTCGGTCGTGCTCGCAAAGGTGCCAGGAAATATCTCGGAATGCGTGATGACGAACCGCTTCTCACCGCGCACGGCCGCGCGAGCGAGGTCCCTGAACGCCGTGAGGTTCGCAGTATCGAGCGATCCGCCCGCTGCGATCGTCGTTCCTTCGGGCACATACGACGTGTGCATCCCGTCCAGCAAGAGAACGGAATGCACGGCGGCACGATGTCGCGGTTCGCGCACGATTGCCCGCACAGCGCCGTGTCCCGCGGAGAACCCGACGAGCGTGATGTCGCCTATTCGCGCGTTCCGGCCGCCTGCGGCGGACACTTCTCGCGCAATGCCGGCGAGCAGCGAATCGAACACCGCCGCGTCGGTGAACGCCCGCTGGTATACGCCGCTGCCACTTCCCAGGTTCATGACGGCGGCCACCGTCGGCCCACCGAGCGCCGCGACAGCCTGCTGTGGCAGCCATGCCGCGCCATGGAAGTGGAGCACCAAGTCAAAAACATCACGGCGCCTCACCCGATCGGGAATCCACACTTCCACGGGCTTGGCTCCCGGCCCAACGAACGACCTCTGGACGCCGCCGAGTTCACGCTGGCTGAGGCGCTCGTGCGCGCGCGACGTTTCCACCATAGGCGACGGATTCTGCGCCGCGGCTGGCGGCGGCGCAGCCTGCGCGCCCGCATAGTGCGCGCCAGTGATCAGCAGCGGTGCTGCCAACGCCCGTAGGGTGGCCACTGCTGGAAGTCTAGTACAAGCACCTGTGGCGGATTACGTTCGTGTTCAACCCGTGCCCGACACACAGACCGTACAGAGCGCCCGCGACCGGGAACGAATCCGCACCGTGGTGGTTCCCGACCACGACGACTTGGCCCGCATGCTGGCCGACCGGATTGCCGAGGTCATCCGGACGTCCGTCGCGGCCCGCGGCCGTTGCGTGCTGGGCCTTGCCACCGGCAGCACGCCGTTGGGCGTGTACCGCGAGCTCATTCGCAGGCACGAGGCGGGCACTGTGGACTTCTCCAAGGTCATCACCTTCAACCTGGACGAGTACTACCCGATGCAGGCGGAGAGCGTGCATAGCTACCGCCGCTACATGTGGGAGAACCTGTTCCACCATGTGAACGTGAAGAGGGACAACGTTCACATCCCGGACGGCACGGTGTCACGCGACAAGGTCGAACACGCATGTGACGCCTATGAACGCGCGATCGCCGACGCTGGCGGTATCGACTTCCAGATCCTGGGTATCGGCAAGAGCGGTCACATCGGCTTCAACGAGCCCGGTTCCGGCGCGGACTCGCGCACACGGCTCGTCATGCTTGACTCCATTACGCGCAAGGACGCGGCCGGCGATTTCTTCGGTGAGGACAACGTACCGCGCGAAGCGATCACGATGGGTGTTGCCACGATTCTCGCGGCGCGCGAAGTCGCGCTCATCGCCACCGGCGAGCACAAGTCCGGCATCGTGAAACGCGCGGTGGAAGGGGAGGCCAACCCCTCGGTCGCGGCTACGTTCCTCCAACGCCACAGCGACGCGTGCGTCTATCTGGATCTCTCCGCAGCGGCAGACCTCATGCGCATCGCCACGCCGTGGGTTTTGGAGCCAGTGAGTTGGACGCCAGCCATGACCGAACGCGCGGTCGTATGGCTGTCGGAGGCCACGGGCAAGGCGGTGCTCAAGCTCACGGCGAGCGACTACGCCGAACATCATCTGTCGCCACTGCTCGCCCTTCATGGCGCGCCCGGCGTGGTCAACGGCGAGATCTTTACCCGTCTGCGCGACAAGGTGCGGGGCCGCGGCCTCCTGCCCAAGGGCAAGCGCGTCATCGTGTTCTCGCCGCACCCGGACGATGACGTCATCTCGATGGGTGGCATACTTCGCAAGTTGCGCCAGAACGACAACGCGATCGCCGTGGCGTACATGACCAGCGGCAACATCGCAGTGTTTGATCACGACGTACGGCGCCACCTCGACTTCGTGGAGCGTGCGGCCCCAGCGCTGGGCCTCGACGCCAAGCGCGCCAACGCCGTCCGGCAGGAGGTTGAATCGGGCTTCACGGCCAAGAAGCCGGGCCAGGTGGACTCGCCTGTGGTTCAGGACCTCAAGCAAGTAATCCGCGAATCGGAGGCGGTGAGTGCGCTGGAGGCCGTCGGTCTCACGCGCACAGCGGCGCGCTTCCTCAACCTCCCGTTCTATCGCACCGGCGAGGTGCGCAAGCGGCCGGTGGGGGACGCTGACGTCGCCATCGTCCTCGCGCTACTGAATGAGAACAGGCCCGAAATGGTGTTCATCGCCGGCGACTTGTCCGACCCGCATGGGACGCACCGCATGTGCATGGAAGCCATCGAGCGGGCGCTTGCGCAATACGAGGGTGCCGAGCCCGAGAGCTGGTACTACCGCGGCGCCTGGCAGGAGTGGCCCGTCACCGAGGCAACGGTGCTGGTTCCCCTTTCACACGAAGAACTGCGCGCTAAAATCTCCGCCATATTCAAGCACCAATCGCAAAAGGATTCGGCGCCGTTCCCGGGTGCCCATGACGACCGTGAGTTCTGGCAGCGCGTCGAAGCCCGGAACATCGACACCGCCGCCCGCGCTGATCGGCTGGGCTTGGCCGAGTACTACGCCATGGAAGCCTTCGTCGTCGGCAAGCGAGGAAAGGCTTGACTGGCCTCAGGAGTTCCTTACCTTTGGTAAGGAACTCGTCAAAAAAAATGGGGTCATGATGGCCGAATCCACGCTCACATCCAAAGGACAGATCACGATCCCCAAGGCGGTCCGGGAGCGGTTGCATCTCGAGACCGGGGACACGGTCTACTTCGACGTCCGGGACGATGGCTCCGTCGCGTTGATGACGCGCAAGCACTCCATTGAGAGCTTGGCCGGTTTTCTACGGACCAGGGTGCGGCGCAAGCGGCCGCTGACCATTGAAGAGATGAACCCTGCCAGCCTGGATGACGACGCGTGATCGCGCTCGACACCAACGTGCTCGTCCGGCACATCATTCAGGACGACGCGGCGCAAGCGCACGCGGTGGGACGCCTGCTGGTCCGCGCTCGGCGGGATCGGACGCCACTGTTCGTCGCCGATATCGTGCTGTGCGAGTGTGCCTGGGTGCTCGCCCGTCGCGAACGACGTTCGCGCAAGGAGATTGCGGCGGCCATTGAGCTGATTCTCGACGCGGAGGCCGTCGTGGTTGCCGATTCCGGGATCGCGCGCCGCGCACTGGCTGCGTATCGCGAAGGGAAGGCCGACTTCGCCGACTACATGATTCGCGAGCAAG
Organism: Gemmatimonadota bacterium; assembly: GCA_031401495.1. Lineage (GTDB taxonomy): Bacteria > Gemmatimonadota > Gemmatimonadetes > Gemmatimonadales > Gemmatimonadaceae > DASPMP01. The sequence goes on along the minus strand of JANNRQ010000037.1, from coordinate 648 downwards.
CCCTGTCCGCCGGGGCCGACGAGGTCGTTACTTTCGACCGAGCCGTCAAAGGGGAGTCTGGCTTCAAGGTTCTCTGACGGCATCGAGATTGTGTGACTAATCGCGACCGTCGCGGAGAGGTCAAATCGTTGGCGCCTTTTGTGGCATATTATCGACTTTATCGGTCGGAGTGATAAACCATAGTAAACTCGGTATAATTGCCACATGGATAGGCGGCGGAACCCCTTCGCTCCATGCTCGGTGAGGTCGCCAGGCTGATGTTCGGCCATCCTAAGTCGCGATAGCCGCGAGACTTCCATCGGGTAGGTGAAGGTTGTAGGTTAGATGGCTCTGCTGGAATTGCTGTCTAACCCTCAATTGGTGCTCCCACCCTTCATGTCACCCGACACCCTCACCACGCTCACCGGCACGGCGAAAGAGAAGCGCGATCTGGAACGCGCCACACTCCGCCCCCTTGCCAACCGCCGTCCCGAACTCTACGACGAAGACGAATACACGTCCGCTGACTATGAGCGGATGATGGATTTGTATCAGGGCTCACTCGCTTCGATCGACGAAGGCGAGATCGTCAAGGCCAAGGTCCAGAGCGTCCGCGACAACGTCGTGGTCCTGGACATCGGCTTCAAGAGCGAAGGCACCGTTCCGCTC
>JANNRQ010000036.1:0-16727 GCA_031401495.1 Gemmatimonadota bacterium | reverse complement strand
GACGATGCTCGCCAAGGCGTCCTACGGCCCGTACGCGCGCGCCATGGTGCGCATTTGCAAGGAAGAGAACTTCCACAAGAAGCAGGGCTTCGAAATCATGACGACGCTGTCGGCCGGTACGCCGGGGCAGCATCGCATGGCGCAGGACGCGCTGAACCGCTGGTGGTGGCCGTCGCTCATGATGTTCGGCCCGCACGACAAGGATTCGCAGAACGCCGAGGAAATGACGAAGTGGGGCGTGAAGCGGAAGAGCAACGACGACCTGCGTCAGCGCTTCGTGAACCTTACGGTCGCGCAGGCCAAGGCGATCGACCTAGCAATCCCCGACCCGAAGCTGACGTACAACGACGAGACCGGGAATTGGGACTTCGGTCCGATAGACTGGGATGAGTTCTGGCGTGTGGTGAAGGGCGATGGGCCGTGCAATCGCGAGCGTCTCGCCGCGCGCAACAAAGCGCACGATGACGGTGCGTGGGTCCGCGACGCGTCAGACGCGTACGCCGTCAAGCGGGGCTCGGCGCTCGGAACCCGGAATTCCGCAGCATGAGTGAATCCCCGGCGCCGCTGTGGGAGGTCTTCATGCAGCCAGGCAACGCTGAGCCGCATGCGCACGTCGGCAGCGTTCACGCGAACGATGCGGAGCAGGCGCTCCAGAATGCGCGCGATGTGTACGGCCGCCGCGGCGAAGGCATCAACATTTGGGTCGTGCCGAGCAACGCCATCACCGCGTCCACGCCGGAAGACATGGGTCCATTCTTCGACCCCGGCAACGACAAGGCCTACCGGCATCCGCAGTTCTACAAGACGAAGCCGGGCATCCGGCTCTAGCAGTGTCGCAGTCCGATCTTTTCGAGTACCTCCTGCGCCTCGCCGATGACCGGCTCGTCCTTGGCCATCGCGTGTCCGAATGGTGCGGGCACGGGCCGATTCTCGAAGAAGACATCGCCCTCGCCAACGTCGCGCTCGATCTGATTGGCCAGGCAAATCTTCTGCTGACCGCCGCCAGCGCGGCCGAAGGGAAGGGCCGCGACGCCGACGCCCTGGCGTTCCTGCGCGACGAGCTGGACTATCGCAATTCACTCATCGTCGAACTGCCCAATGGCGATTTCGGGTTCACGATCGCCCGCCAGTTCTTCTTCAGTGCACACGCGCTGGTGCTCACTGACGCGCTCAAAGCGAGCAAGAACACCGAGCTGGGCGGGATCGCGGAGAAGATGCACAAAGAGACGCGCTATCACGTGCGTCACTCGGGCGACTGGATGCTGCGACTGGGCGACGGCACCGAGGAGAGCCATCGTCGCACCCAAGACGCGGTGAACGAACTGTGGCGCTACACCGGCGAACTGTTTCTCACGGATGAGGTCGAGCAACGCCTGGTGAGCGCGGGGATCGCGCCGGATTCGTCGAAACTCGACAAGGCGTGGCGCGCACAAGTGGACGACGTGCTGAAGCGCGCCGGACTGACGGTGCCGGTCGTGAACTGGATGCAGCGTGGGGGTCGCACCGGGAAGCACACGGAGCACCTTGGTCACATGCTTGCCGAAATGCAGACGCTGCAACGTCAGCATCCGGGAGCCACCTGGTGAGCCAGACGGAGGCGGCGGTCTCTCGCGAACGGATGCTCGCGGTGCTGGACACAGTGATGGATCCCGAGGTTCCGGTGCTCAGCGTCGTGGAACTCGGCATTATCCGCGACGTGAGCGTTCGCGGCGACGTCGTCCACGTCACCGTCACACCGACCTACTCGGGCTGTCCCGCGATGCGCGTCATCGAGGAGGACATCGAGGCGGCGCTTCGCGCTCACGGCGCGCAGGGAGTGAAGATCACGACCAAGCACTCGCCGGCGTGGACGACGGACTGGATGCCCGCGCTGGCGCGCGAGAAGCTGCGCGCGTACGGCATCGCGCCGCCGGGTGCTGCGGCGCATGATGCGCCGGTGGCCATCGGGCGGCGCCGTCCGGCCGTGGGCTGTCCCTATTGCGGGTCAGCCGCGACGCAGATGCAGAGCGAGTTCGGGTCGACTGCGTGCAAGGCAATTCACGTCTGCACCTCCTGCCAGCAGCCGTTCGAGGAGTTCAAGCCGATCTAGGTGGCGCCCGGAATGCTCGGCAGTAGCGGCACGTCGAACGAGCCGCTCGTCACCGTGAAGGCGACGGAAGCACCGGTCGTGAAATTGAGGCAAGTGCCCACGCCGGAGAAGCTCCCCGTGGCGGCGGAACTCGAAATCGAGGCGATCGTGACGGTGCCGGACTCCAGAAAGCACGAGGATGACGGTGCCGAGTCGCCCAAGGGGGAGCCGAGCACGAAGAAAAGATTGGTACACGCCACGCTGACGGTCGGCACACACATGCGATCGACCGTGGCAACGCCGGTTGTCATTCGACCGATGGCCAGGACCGCTAGATCCGCGAGCCCACCCGGTCGCGGGTAGTTGGCCAGGACAAACGTGCTGTTGAGTTCCGTGGCAACGACTCCGGCCGCCCATTGAGTCAAGTGCTGCGTTGCTTCAGTTGACGATGCTGCCAGCGCCCCAGCCGCGCTGAAGGGTCCGCCGCCGCCCGTGTGGCCAAAGGACATTGCGCCCGAGACGCCAGTCGGACTGGTGCTGTCGCTCCCACCGCACGCGCTGAGCAATGGCAGCGACGCGAATACCAGAATGGGGATGAGCTTCACGATCCCTCTTTTTAGCAGATTGTGAAGCGTATTCGTGCGTCACCTGCAGTGATAGGGAGCCCTTGTCGACTAACGGCCACCGGTGCCGAACTGGCGCGCATACTTCACGACGAGCGATCGCGTCTGCGGGCCCTGCCAACGGAAGAAGCCGTCGGCCGTCTCGCCGTCGTTCCAGACCACGAAGAGGCCCGTGCCGGCTGTGTTGAGCCAGGCGAGTCGGGTGTTCGCGGTCCAGACCTTGGCTTCCTTGTTGTACTGCATCAGCGACTGCACCGACAGGCGCGGTGTGAAGAAGTACGCAACGCGCGTTCCGATGATCTGGCGAATGAAGCTGCCCTGATCGAGCCGGACGTCATTGTAGTCGAAGAGGAACGATGACGATAACGTGGCGCCGCGCCGGTACGTCACGGTCGCCGTGCCTCCGCGCCGCGTGCCGTTGTAGAACTGCCCCACATCGGTACGTAGCGCCATGGATAGCGGCCGGCTCGCGTTTGTCGACCAGTCGAGACCAAAGACGGGGAAGTCGTACTGTCCCGGCGGAAGCTTCACATTGGACGCAATCCGAAACGTGTCGCGCAGTCCCTCACGAAAAATGTTCAGGTCTGGTCCAAACCGCCCACCTTTGGCGAAGTCGACCTTGGTCATGTCGATGTGCCACTGTCTGCTTAGGAGGTCGCCGTCCTGCCTGTAGTAGCCGCGGTAGCTCGCGTGCGGGTTCCACTCCTTGAGCCACTTGATATTGGCGTTGCGCACCAGGCGCATCACGAGCAGCTCGTAGTACTGGTAGCCGCCGGAACGGTTGATGAATCCGACCTCAGGATTGAAGTCCTCGCCGACCCGGATCGTTCGCAAAGTGTTGTTCCAGTTCGCAGTCGTGTAGTTCGCGCGGGTGCTGAAGCCCCAGTCATCGCCGGTACGCGATGGCGTCACGGTCCTGGCGCCCCACGCGTCGATCGTGAGAGCCTCGCTGAGACCGAAGCGCGCGTCCGCGCCCAACGTCCCGTTGCGGTTCATCGAACTATCCAGGTCGGACCGCTGAATCGCTATGACGCCCAGGCGGGAACGTGGCCCCAGCTCGCGCGTGATGCGGCCGACCGTATACGACTGCTGGTTGACGATCCCGGGCACGTCGTCGGTGACGATCTCGAGCGCGCCGATCGTGAAGTCACCGACTCGGCCGGAGACACGAGCGCCGCCAACGATCGGCACGGGACGGCCCAGCGAGTCAATGCCGATGCGGCGCGTGAAGAAGAGGTCCACGGCCTGCGGTGTTCCCGCGGAGAACGCGCCTGCGTTCTCAAGGAAGAACGGACGCTTCTCGGGGAAGAAGAGCGAAAACCGCGTCAGGTTGGTGCGTTGCTCATCCACCTCCACCTGGGCGAAGTCCGTGTTGTACGAAAGATCGAGCGTCAGGCTCGGTGTGATGCCGTACTTGGCGTCCACACCGAATTCCCCCGTGCTACCGATGGCGACGCTCGGCACATAGGACCGATTCGTGCTGCCGAGCACGTAGGGCGTGACGGTGGCCAGCCGGGGCGCGGGTACCTCCGGAATGTCGATCGATCCTGCGCGCGACAATCGGTAGATACTGAACTGCCGGGGGACGAACGACCACAACGCGTCTTCGTTCTTGCGGCGGATGCGGCGCTGGAAGTTGACGCCCCAAGTCTGTTGCGAGCCGCTCCCATAGCGCAGCGTTGAGAAGGGAATCCTGAATTCAGCGTACCAACCTTCGGAATCTTGGGACGTCTTCACGGTCCACGTCCCGTCCCAGTTGACGTTGAAACCGCCAAGCGAGCCGGACTCCGCGCGCGTGCGTCCCGTGACACTGATGCCGCCCCCTTCACCTTCCTTTGACACCTGGCCGTCGTACTCAATGCCAGCGGGCGTGGTGCCGAAGAGGAAGCCGTTCTGGCGGTCGAGGAACGTGTCGAAGATGAGCACGAACGCGTCGCTGTTGTCGAGCGTTACGTCGCGGATCTTTTCGCCGGGGACGATTCCGGACGCGTCCCGGTCGTAGAGCCAGGCGCCGATGTAGAGTGCTTCGCCGTCCGTCAGCACACGGACTTCGGTGCGCTCAGTGACCGGCTCGCCCTCAGCCCGCTCCCGTTGCTTGAAACCGGAGAGAGCGGGAGCGGACTGCCAGACCGCGTCGTCCAGTTTGCCGTCGATCACTGGTCTTTCCTTGACCACGACGGCGACTGTGTTACGCACAGCGCCGTTGGCAGTTGATTGCTGCGTCGAACCGGGGCTTGCCAAGGCGCATGCGAGAAAAAGGCCCAGCGCGAAATGGTTCGGTGACGGTGTTTGCGACTTTGTCACGACTGTTGCGGGGTCAGGGAAGACCTTGGTCAACTACGATGACACCGATAACGTCTGAAAGATCTGATTCAAGGCCCGTGACCTTGGTGCACGAAGACCTTACTCGGGAGATCATCGGCGCCTTCTTCACGGTATACAACGAACTGGGGTATGGTTTCGCTGAAGCGGTCTACGCCAACGCCATCAGTCACGAACTGAAAACGCGCGGACTGGCGATTCGGCGTGAGGTGCCGTTTGACGTCAAATACCTGGGAGTATCAGTCGGACAGTATCGTGTTGACCTGATGGTGAACGAGACGGTCGTGGTCGAGCTCAAGGCTGGTGCGGCAATCGGGGATTCAGAGCGGCGACAGGTGCTCAACTACCTGTGTGTAACCGCCCTTCCCGTGGGCTTGCTCTTCCACTTTGGCCCAAAGCCTTGGTTCAAGCGGATGGCCGGTCGCTCACGCATACAGGATCAGATCCTTCCGAAGTGATCCGTGTCATCGCAGTCGAGTCAGGTCTTCTCTAGGCCCGAAGCAGCGCTTCGATGCGCTGTGCGATCCGATCGGAGTCCGGAAGCACGGCGTTCAACAGCACCGGGTGGTACGGCATCGGCACGTCCTCCACCGCGAGCCGATCCACCGGCGCATCCAGGTTCCAGAACGCCTCTTTGGCCACGGTCGCCGCGATCTCTGCCCCGAACCCCGCCGTCAGGTTGTCCTCATGCACGATGAGGCAACGCCCGGTGCGGTTCACCGACTCCAGCACCCGCGCCCGGTCCCACGGCGCGATCGTGCGAAGGTCAATGACCTCGACAGTGTTCCCGAAGCGCTCTGCGGCCGGCAGCACTCGGTGCACCATCGCACCCCACGTCACCACCGTGATCTCGGTACCCTGACGCAGAGTGGCGCCGAGCCCGAAGGGGAGGACGTAGTCGTCCCCAGGATACTTCGCGCTGCCGTCGCTGGTCATCAGCAACGAGCGGTGCTCGAAGAAGATTGTCGGGTTCTGGCTCCGCATTGCCGCGCGCAGGAGCCCAACGGCGTCCGCCGAGTTGGACGGGTACGCCAGTTGCCACCCGTAGGCGTGCGCCCACTGCACTTCGCCACTGAGTGAGTGCCACGGGTCGCCCACATCCTTCCCGAAACCGCCTGGCATCCGCACCACGATCGGCGCCGCGAAGCGGTTGGCCGTGCGCCAACGCATCGTGCCGCAGTTGTTGAGCTGCTCCTGCGCCGGGTCCGCGTACTTCCGGAACTGGATCTCGGCGACTGGCATCAGGCCCGAAATCGCCATCCCTACGGCGCGGCCGATGATGCCTTCCTCTGACAGGCTCGTGTCGAACACTCGCGCTTCACCGAACTCGCGCTGCAGTCCTTCAGTGACGAGGTGGACGCCACCTTTGCGGCCCACGTCCTCGCCGAAGATCACGACCTTCGGATTGACGCTGAGTTCGTGCTTGAGCGTGCGACGCACCGCGTCTGCAAAGCGCAGGGGCTCTCCGCTGTCATTCGCGATCGATCGTCCGCCCAATGCAACAATCTCGGATCGTGAGAGTCCGCCGAGCGACGTTGCGTCGCCGGGCGTGGGCTCTTCGGCATAGAGAAAACGCTTGACGCCGCTCGGGTCCGGGGCCGGACGTTCGCGCGCGGCGCCCACGCCGGCCCTCACCGCGTCAGCCGCCTCCGCCTCAACCGCTTTCCATGCATCGGCGTCGAGTGTCCGCGGAACCATGAACTGCTTGAGCTTGGGCAGGGGATCCCGCTTTTCATCCGCGGCGATCTCCAGCTCAGTGCGATATCCCTTCTGGTTGTCCGGGCCCGAGTGGGAGCTGAGGCGGGGGACCGTGAGGCGCACCAACGCCGGGCCGTCGCCCTGACGCACGGCGTCTACGCATTCCTTGAGCAGGCGCGCTGACTCCTCAGGGTCGGTGCCGTCGCCATCGCGCACCATCAGGTTGCTAAAAGCCGCCAGGTTCCTGGCGATGTTACCGCCGGGCGTCTGCTTCTCGCCGCGCACGGAGATACCCAGGTCGTTGTCTTCTATATAGAAGAGCATCGGGAGGCGCAGCGTCGTGGCAATGGTGAGCGACGACCAGAATCCGTTGGTCGCCACCGATGCGTCGCCGCCAAGCACGACCGCCATTGCGCCGTCGTACGCCTTGTCGCGAAGGACGTCGCGGTGGTACTGAATCGACTGCGCCCATCCGGCAGCGGGCGTGAACTGCGACCCGACATCGCCCGACATGGGCAGCACGATCGGCGAGTTGTCGCTTGGCAGGTTGCAGACCACCCCGATATCGCGTCCGTCGCTGAAACCGCCGGCTCGGCCGAGCGGGCTGCCGGCGGCGTCTTCGATTGTGAGCCCGATCGAGAGGAGCATGGGCCGGGAGCGGTAATACGCGCTCACCGCGTCCTTAGGATGGTTGATGAGCGATCCGAGGATGCACTGCGCGACCTCGTGCCCGCGCGCCGAAAACTGATACAGGACGAGGTGCTCCTTCGGCACCTTGGTGCGGTTCCGATTGGTTTCTTCCTCGAGGTCGTCCAGGCCGCGCGAGACAAGCGCGTTGAGCGCAATGCGGCGCCAGTCGAAGGCGGGCGCTGGCTTGGCGTGGCGGGACTCGGTCCTGCGAAGGGAAGATGCCATTCGAGGGGGAAAGCTCTAGGAGCCGCCGTGGCGACGCAACTCTATGCCGCGGGTTAGTTTGACTGGCGAACAACGGCGGACCCAAGACCCAAGACCAGAGACCCGAAACCAAGTGTCAAAGGCCGAGTTCATCCTGAGCGTGGTGGAGCACGGAGTTGCTTCGATTACGCTCAATCGCCCGGATGTCCTCAACAGCTTCAACCGTCGTATGGCGGAGGAGCTGCTCCAGGCGCTCAACGCCGCCGCGGCCGACCGCGACGTGCGCGCGGTGCTGCTCACCGGCGCCGGGCGCGGGTTTTGCGCCGGCCAGGACCTCAGCGAGGCCACTGCCGGAGTCCGCAACTCGATGGACCTCGGCGACATCGTGAAGACGCGATACATCCCGATCGTCAAAGCCATCCGCGGGATGGAGAAGCCGGTGGTGTGCGCCGTGAATGGGGTCGCGGCCGGAGCGGGCGCGAACCTCGCCCTCGCGTGCGACCTCGTTATCGCCGCGGAAGACGCGGCGTTCATCCAGAGCTTCAGCAAGGTGGGTCTCGTGCCTGACACGGCCGGCACGTTCTTCCTGCCGCGTCTCGTAGGCCCGGCGCGCGCAACCGCGCTCATGATGCTGGCCGAGAAAGTGCCGGCGACGAAGGCGCTCGAGTGGGGCATGCTCTACCAGGTGGTGCCGCCCACGGTCCTGCTCGAGACGGCCATGGCGCTGGCGAAGCATTTGGCCACCATGCCGACGAAGGGACTCGCGCTCATCAAACAGGCGCTCAACGCGTCGCTCGGCAACACGCTTAATGAACAGCTCGACGTCGAAGCAGATGCGCAAGGCCAGGCGGGCCGCACCGAGGATTTCGCCGAGGGCGTGAAGGCGTTTCTCGAAAAGCGAAAGCCGGTGTACACGGGTCGTTGATGGGGGCATCGCTCGACAAGAACACGCGCGTCGGCGTGCTCGGGGCCGGCGCGATGGGAACGGGCATCGCGCACGTCGCTGCAGTGGCTGGGCACCACGTGGTGGTCGTCGACAGCGCCGCGCCGGCGCTCGAGAAGTCCCGTGCCACGATCGCGGCGAATCTCGCACGCGATGTCGAGAAGAAGCGTCTCACCGCCTCGGACTCGGCGGCTGCGCTCGACCGGCTGCGCTTCGTTGCCGGTGACGCCAAGACGTTTGCGGACTGCGGACTCGTCATCGAGGCGATCGTTGAGGATCTCGCCGTGAAACAGCGGGTGTTTGCGTCGATCGAGGCTAGCGTCAGCGCGGAGTGCGTCCTGGCGACGAACACGTCGTCACTGTCCGTTGCCGACATCGCGAAGGGGACCAAGGGGCCCGGTCGCGTGATTGGGCTCCACTTCTTCAATCCGGCCAACGTGCTGCCCCTCGTCGAGGTGATCGGCACGGTGGCGAGCGCCACCGTGGCGGCCACCGCGCGCGCGCTCGTGGACACGTGGGGCAAGACGACCGTCCGAGCGAGCGACACGCCCGGATTCATCGTCAACCGCGTGGCGCGGCCCTACTATGGCGAGTCACTCTGCCAGCTCGAGGAGCGGATCGCCGATGTTGCCACGATCGACTGGGCCATGAAGGAGGTGGGCGGATTCAAGATGGGCCCGTTTGAGCTCATGGATCTTATCGGCAACGACGTGAACTACTCCGTGACATTGAGCGTGTTCAAGGCGCTGGGGAATGATCCTCGCTACCGGCCGTCGGAGGTTCAGCGGGGACTCGTCGAGAGCGGCAAGCTCGGCCGCAAGTCGGGCAGCGGCTACTATGAATACGGCACGGGCGCGGTGCAGCCGGCTCCGTCTCAGGATGGCGCGCTGGGCCAACGGATCGTCGACCGGACAGTCGCGATGCTCATCAACGAGGCGGCGGATGCTGTGGAAACGGGAATCGCAACGCGCGACGACGTGGACCTCGCAATGACCAAGGGCGTCAACTATCCCAAGGGTCTGCTGCGGTGGGCTGACGAGATCGGCATCGGCGTGGTTGCGGACCGCATGTCGGCGCTTCGCGCCACGTTCAAGGGGGAGCGTTATCGCCCGTCCCCGCTGCTCCAACGCATGGCGCGCGAGGGGACGCGATTCTATCCATGACGGACAAACCGGCGACCGACCAGGCGACCGCTGAGCGCGTTGTGAACGGCATGCTCGCGAAGGACGCGTTCAGCCAGTGGCTCGGCATCGAAGCGTTGGAAATCGCGCCACGTCGGTCGACGCTCCGGATGACGGTGCGAAAGGAAATGGTGAACGGGTTCGGTGTGGGACACGGTGGCATCGCCTACTCACTCGCGGACAGTGCGCTGGCGTTCGCGTGCAATACTCGCGGCACGGTCAACGTCGCCATTGAGAACTCGATGGCGTACCCGGCGCCGGTCAAGGTTGGCGATGTGCTGACGGCCAAGGCGACGCTCGAAAGCGAATCGAACAAGCTCGGCTTCTATCGCATCATCGTGACGAACCAGAGCGATGTTGTGGTCGCGGTTTTCCGCGGCACCACCTACGATACCAAACGCGACCATGGCTGAGGCATACATCTGCGGCGGCGTTCGAACGCCAATCGGCAACATCGGCGGCGCCTTGAGTGAGGTGCGCCCCGATGACCTCGGCGCACGCGTCATCAGCCAACTCCTCGACCGGTATCCCATCGACCCGGCGGCCATAGCCGACGTGGTGATGGGTTGCGCGAATCAGGCGGGCGAGGACAATCGCAATGTGGCGCGCATGTCGCTGTTGCTCGCGGGTCTGCCGGTGACGGTCCCGGGCGAGACGGTGAATCGCCTGTGCGCGTCGGGCCTGAGCGCGGTCGCGTCGGCCGCTCGCGCCGCCAAACTCGGCGACGGCGACGTCTTCATTGCCGGCGGCGTGGAAAGCATGACGCGTGCGCCGTACGCGATGTCGAAGGCCGGGAAAGCGTTCGCCCGCGACATCGAGATGTTCGACACGAGCCTGGGCTGGCGCTTCGTGAACGAGAAGATGAAGGCGCAGTACGGCACCGACTCCATGGGCCAGACCGCTGAGAACGTCGCAGAGAAGTACGGCATCTCGCGCGCCGATCAGGATGCCTTCGCGATGGCGTCGCAGCAGAAGGCGGCGAAGGCACGCGTGTCGGGTCGGTTTGCCGAGGAGATCGTTGCGGTCGAGATCGCGCAGAAGAAGGGCGACCCGAAAATCGTGGATCAGGACGAGTTCCTGCGTCCGGATACGACGCTCGAGACGCTGGCCAAGCTGAAGCCGGCGTTTCGGACTGACGGGAAGGGCTCTGTGACGGCGGGGAACGCGTCAGGCCTCAATGACGGCGCGGCAGCGCTCATCGTCGCATCCGATAGCGGCGTGAAGCTCCACGGACTCAAACCACTGGCCCGTATCGTTTCAATCGCGGTCGCGGGTGTTGAACCCCGGCTGATGGGCATGGGCCCGGTACCGGCGACGCAGCTCGCGCTCAAGCGCGCCGGACTCGCGCTCAAGGACATGGACGTCATTGAGCTCAACGAGGCGTTTGCGGCGCAGGTCGTCGCGTGCCTGCGCGAGCTTGGCCTCGAGGACGACGACGCACGCGTGAACCGAAACGGGGGCGCCATCGCGCTCGGACATCCGCTTGGCATGTCCGGAGCCCGGCTCGCGTTGACGGCAGCGCACGAACTCAAAAGGATCGACAAGCGGTACGCGCTGTGCACGATGTGCATCGGAGTCGGGCTGGGTATGGCTATGGTCGTCGAGCAGGCCTGATCGCGTGGCGACCGACTACACGCCGATCGGACCAGTGGGCGCGCCGGCGCGCAGGCTGCGCAACTACGCAAAAGGAGATTGGTCTGAGGCCACCGGCCCGGCGACCGACCTCTTCAACGCGATCACCGGCGAACGCATCGGCGACGCCTCGAGTGCGGGTCTCGACTTCAAGGGCATGGTGGAGTTCGCGCGCAATGTCGGCGGGCCCGCCCTGCGCAAAATGACGTTCCACGAACGCGCGCGGATGCTCAAGGCGGTGGCCACCTACCTGATGAGCCGCAAGGACGAGTTCTATCTCGTATCCGCCGCGACTGGCGCGACGAAAGGCGATTCGTGGGTGGATATCGAAGGCGGCTTCGGAACGTTTTTCGTCTATGCGTCCAAGGGGCGGCGCGAGTTTCCAGACGAGACGTTTTTCGTGGACGGCGCGACGGAGCCACTGTCGAAGGGCGGCACGTTTGTCGGTCGCCACATCTGTGTGCCACTGGAAGGCGTCGCAGTGCACATCAACGCATTCAACTTTCCCGTGTGGGGAATGCTGGAGAAGTTGGCGCCGACACTGCTCGCCGGCGTGCCAGCGATCGTCAAGCCGGCGACGGCGACCTCGTATCTCACCGAGGCCGTGTTCCGCGCGATGATCGACTCGGGGCTTCTCCCGCGCGGCGCGATCCAGTTGATCTGCGGCGGTGCCGGCGACCTGCTCGATCACTTGGACTTTCAGTGCGCGGTCGCCTTTACAGGCTCCGCGGAAACTGGCGCGAAGCTCAAAGCGCACAAGTCGATCCTGGGCGGCGGCGCGCGATTCAACATGGAGGCAGACTCACTCAACTTCTCGATGCTGGGTCCCGACGCCGCTCCAGGCACCGAGGAGTTCGATCTCTTCGTGAAAGAAGTCGCGAAGGAGATGACCACCAAGGCGGGGCAGAAGTGCACGGCCATCCGTCGCACGTTTGTGCCGGAGGCGATGGTCAGCGATTTCATTGCGGCGGTTTCGAAGCGACTGGCGTCGACCAGGGTGGGGGATCCAAGCGTCGAAGGCGTCCGCATGGGGCCGCTCGCAACGCGAGGCCAAGTGACCGACGTGCGGCGTAACGCGGACATCATTGCATCGCAGACTGAGCGCGTCTTCGGTGACCCCGATGCCATCGAGGTAGTAGGCGCCGACGCCAAACGCGGTGCCTTCTTCCCGGCATTGCTCTTCTATTCGAACAAGCCACTCAGCAAGCCGGCGCCGCACGACGTCGAGGCGTTCGGCCCGGTCAACACCGTAATGCCGTACAAGACGCTGGACGAGGCGATTGAACTCGCCAGGCGAGGGCGCGGCTCACTCGTCGGCTCAGTGTTCACTGCGAGCGACAAGACAGCGCGTGATGTCGTGCTGGGAACGGCTGCGTATCACGGTCGAGTGATGCTGGTGAACCGGAACAGCGCAAAGGAGTCCACCGGGCATGGATCGCCGATGCCGCACATGGTGCACGGCGGTCCCGGACGTGCCGGTGGCGGCGAGGAGTTGGGCGGAGCTCGGGGCGTGCTGCACTACATGCAGCGGACGGCGGTGCAGGGCTCACCCACGACGCTGGCGGCGGTGTTCGGGCAGTACATCACCGGCGGCGCGCGACCGGCCGCGAAGAAGCACCCGTTCCGGATGTATTTCGACGAACTCGCAATCGGCGATACGCTGGTCACTGACGCCCGCACGATCACCGACGAAGACGTCGCGAAGTTCGCGGACCTGAGCGGGGATCACTTCTACGCGCACAAGGACGGGCTTGCGGCGCAGTCCATCTTCGAGAAGAAGGTCGCGCACGGATACTTCGTTCTGTCCGCTGCGGCAGGCCTCTTTGTCGACCCGGCACCGGGTCCTGTGCTTGCGAACTACGGTCTCGAGAGCCTCCGTTTCACGAAGCCTGTGTTCCCCGGCGACACGATACGCGCCAAGCTGACGGTCAAGCAGAAGACCGCGAAGGAGACACCGGCCGCGGGCTCCGGCATGGGGGCGGGGATTCCGCAGGGTGTGGTTGCGTGGGATGTCGAGGTTGTAAACCAGAGTGATGAGATCGTGGCCGCCTATACCATCCTGACACTCGTCCGTCGCCGTGAGCCGTGACGATCGCGACCTGATCGCCGAACTCGAGCGTCGGCTTGCGATGCTCGAGAGCGAAGTGCGCTCGCTGAAGGCGCGTGCGTCGTCAGAAATGGCGCTTCAGCCGAACACCGCCGAGCGTCCGACACCGGGACCGCCGACAGACCTTGCGCCGTTCGTGCCGCTCACGCTGCCGCGTCCGATGCCGGCGTTCGCCGAATCTCCGTTTGTGCGCCCGCCACAGCGGGATTGGGAGGCGATCATCGGCCGCTACGGCACTCTGGTCCTCGCCACGACCACCGCGCTGGCCGCGGTCGGCACTTTCGTCGGGTGGGCCATCGCCAACGGCTGGCTGGGGCCGGCGTCGCGCGTCGGACTAGGACTGCTCGCGGCGGCCGGGCTCGCGTCGTGGGGATTTTGGCTCCGCTCACGCGAACGCTCGTTTGGAGCGAGCCTCATCGGAATCGCGCTCGCCATCGTGCATGTGTGCGCGTGGGGTGCCGGGCCGTCGTTGCACCTGGTCCCGACCGGCGTGGCGTTCGTGTTCGCGGCAGCCGCATCGCTGGCGCTCGAGGCCTTCGCGCATCGCGAGAACGATGAGGCGCTATGGAGCGTGGGGTTCTTCGGCGCGGCGCTGGCGCCATTCGTCACGTCGGACGGCAGCGGGAACACGGCACTCCTCGCGACGTACGGTGTCGGCGTTCTCGCGTCTGGCGGGGCCGTACTCGGCAATCGCGCGTGGAACGTCGCCGGACGGTTGTTCGTCCTGTCCGCAGCGCTGTACACGGGCGCGCTGATGCTCAGCGCCGAGACGGCGCGCGGGCCGTTGCTTGCGATGGCCTTCCCGCTCGCGGTTGGCGCGCTCGGCGTCCTGCGGTGGAGCGGGGGATGGAAGCGGCGCCTGAGGCTGCGCGCACTGGGAGTCCTCGCCGCGGCCGCGAGCATTCGGGCCGGCTTGTCGATCGGGTTGCCAATGTCGCGTTTGGCGCTGGCGGAAGCGATCGCCGCCGCCGGAGTCGCGTGGCTCGGGCTCGTGTTCCTCACATTCGACGCCGCGAACTCGGACGACAAACCCATCGACGCTGTCGTGGTCAGCGGTGACCGGTTCGACGCGGGGGTGGTACCGATCGCCTTCATGCTCTCTGCCTTGGTCGCCCTTGGTGCAGACGTGTGGCCGCATGCGCATGGCATCGCGCTTGGCGCCGGGACGGCGGCGATGTTGGCGGCGCACATCCGTTATCCCGCTAACGGGCTTCGCGACGGAGCTGCGTTCGCGACCACGCTATTCGCCGCGTCTTCTGTGGCGCTCCTCACAGTGAGCTCGCCGCCGTCGATGTTCGCGGTAGCGGCGCTCGTCGGCGCGGCCGCGTTCGCGGCTGATCGTTGGCGGCCATCGGCGTGGTGGACCGGGAGCGGTGTCGTCGCGATGTCGTGGGGAGCCGTCGGTGCGTTCGGGCTTCTCACCGAGCGTGCTCCGTACGAGTACACGCCACTCCTGACGTCCGCGTCAGCCTCTGCCGCCGCCGTGGCGGGCGCGTGGCTCGCTGCCTGGAAACTCGCGCGGGACGCCGAGCGAAAGGCGCTGGCCGGGGGACTCGGCGTCATCTGGGGATTCGCGTGGGTGCACCAGGAGATCATCGGCGCGGTGAACTCCACAGTGTCCACCCTGCTGCGCGTCTCTTACTACGCGGCGACCAGCGTTGCGGCGGTGTGGGTGGGGCGTGCGCGCAGGCAGCCAATCCTGCGCCACAGCGGACTCGGCTTGGCTATCGCCGCCGCCGGGACGGCGCTCTACAGCGCGAGTAGCCTCGCGTCCGTTGGCGCGAGGATCGCAGCTGACCTGGTTTCCGCAGGCTTCCTGATGGCGATTGCGTTCTGGTACAGAAAGCCCGGTGCCAAGGCCGAGATTACGGAACCGCCGTCTCAGCCTTCACTGTCGGATAAGTAATTCCGAGCTGTTCCAGATACGTTTTGTACTTGGTTGGATCGTAGTAGAATTTCCGCATCTCCGGCCGGTACTTGGCCATGATGTCGGTGTTCAGCCAGATCGCCGGCTTGTCTCCCGGGCGAATCAGCGGCGTGTACTTCCGGTTCGCCGTCTGCACTGAGCGGAAGAAATCCCACGCCTGTGCGACCACGGTAGGCTTGGTGAAGAGGTCCAGCATCGTCATCGCCTGGACCTTGGCGCCCGCGGTTGCGCCCTTGTGCGCGATCGGCGTTGCCATCGTGATCGAGCTGGACCAGTGGTGTCCCGGCGGTCCCGGCACGTTGGACGGAAAGCGCAGGGTCACGGTCGGGACGTTCCACGAGATATCGCCGATGTCGTCGCTGCCGCCGCCCTGCGGATTCACGACCGGGCCACTGGGCTCGCGGGCGATTGCCGTATCCAATCCGCGAACCGCCGAACCCAAGTCTTGCTGAATGCCACGTGCGAGCATTTGATCGCGGTCATCCCACTTCGGCTTGCCGACCATCTTGATGTTCTCGAACATCTGCATCGCGATCGGCTTGCTGAAGTAGCCGTCCCACGCTGAGCCGAGGATACGCACCGTGTCGAGCGTGGTGCTGGTCATCATCGCCGCGGCCCGCGCGATCGTGTCGGCCAGTGCAAAGAGCGCGCGCACGCCCTGTTCGTCTGTCTCGCGGAAGTAGTACCACACGGACGCGCTCGGTGGCACGACGTTTGGCTGGTCGCCGCCGTCCGTGATCACGTAATGCGAGCGGTGCTGCGTGCGGAGGTGTTCGCGACGGTAGTTCCAGCCGGCGTTCATCAGCTCGACGGCGTCCAATGCACTGCGCCCACGCTGCGGAGAACCGGCGGCGTGCGCGCTGATGCCCTTGAACGAAAACTCGGCGCTGATCAGCGCAAGCTGCCCGGACTGGCCCCACGAAACGCCGAGGTCGCTGCCGACGTGTGTGAAGAGGACTGCGTCTACGTCCTTGAATACGCCGTCGCGCACGTAGTACGCTTTGGTCGCGAGCTGCTCTTCCGCCACGCCGGGCCACAGGTGAATCGTCCCCGGCATTTTGTCGCGCTCCATGATCTTCTTCACGGCGATTGCTGCCGTGATGTTCACCGGCATGCCGGAGTTGTGTCCTTCGCCGTGCCCGGGGGCGCCGTTCAGGATCGGATCTTTGTAGCCCACACCTGGCTTGTTGCTCGCCTGAGGAATGCCGTCGATGTCAGAGCCCAGCGAGATCACCGGCTTGGCGCCGGCAGGGGAGCGCCACACGGCGACCCACGCGGTGGGGATTCCCGAGACGCCGGGTGTGATGGTGAATCCGTTCTTCTCGAGAATCC
>JANNRQ010000035.1:0-1978 GCA_031401495.1 Gemmatimonadota bacterium | reverse complement strand
CTGGCCATCCTTGCGGCGCTGGGTGAACTCCCGAATCCGCTGCCGGACGCGTTGCGTGAGCTCACCGGCCGTCAGGTGCGCAATACACGCGGCGAAGTCGTTGGTGAGATTCGCGTCAGCGCATTGCGCGTTGGCGACTCGTCGACCGTGGTCGCGGACGGGACGTCATGAGTGCCGCCGATCAGCAGCGATCAAATGCTGCGCGCAGCAACGAAACGGTGACACGCGCGAACGACGATGGTGGTATGCTGGACTTGTTGGACGCGGAGACGTTGTTGCTGGTCCGCACGGGCGCCTTGATTTCCGGCGGGGATGAACCGGCCATGCGAGCGGCGCTTTCGGCGGCCAATGGCGTGGTGCGACCGGAGTGGATCGAAGAGTTGTTGTTGCAGACCTATCTGTTTGCCGGATTCCCGAGGGCACTCAACGCTACCCGCGAGTGGCGGCGGATCTCGGGACGCGTTGCCCCGGCGGACGATGAGGGAGAGCGTTACGACGAGACCGCGTGGACCGCGCGCGGGGAAGACACGTGCGCGATCGTGTACGGTCCATCGTATGAGGCACTCCGTCGGAACATCCGCGCGCTGCATCCGGCGCTTGATGCATGGATGATCGTTGAGGGGTACGGGAAGGTGCTGGGACGGCCGCAGCTCGATCTGGCGCGCCGAGAATTGTGTGTGGTAGCTGCGTGCGCCGTCGCGCGTCAGGATCGTCAACTGCATTCCCATTTGCGTGGCGCGCTGAACGCGGGAGCATCGGCGTCGGTGGTGTCGGCCGCATTGGCCACGATCGCCGATCTGCTCACGGCGGATGATGCAGCACGGTACGCGGCGCTGTGGGCGAGGGTGCAGGGAAAGTAGCGTGATCGACGCGCGCATCGCGTCGCAGCATCGGCAGTTCATTGCGGCGCAGGCCGCGTCATCGTCGTCGGGTTGCTCATGTTTGTAGATCGCGTCATCGTCAACGTCGAAGCAGGTACCGGTGGATCGGGAAACTCCTCGTTCCGTCGTGAAAAGTTTGTGGCCATGGGTGGTCCCGATGGGGGCGACGGGGGTCGCGGCGGCGACGTGTTCGTGCGCGCCGATCGCAACCTCACCACGCTGCTCGACTACACGTATCGGGACATCTGGAAGGCGGAACGCGGGCAGCACGGCGAGGGTGGCAATCGCACCGGGCGCTCCGGCGAAGATATTGTCCTGCCCGTGCCCGCCGGCACCATCATTCGCGATGCGGACACCAATGAGTTTCTTGGCGAGGTGATGGACGAAGGGGACACGATTCTCGTGGCCAAGGGCGGACGCGGCGGCAAGGGCAACGCGTTCTTCGTGACCGCCACCCATCAGGCGCCGCGCGAATGGCAGCCGGGCGAGGAAGGGCGGGTGCGCAAGCTCGAGCTTGAGCTCAAGCTGATTGCCGACGTCGGCCTTGTGGGTCAACCCAACGCGGGCAAGAGCACGCTGTTGTCGGTGATTTCCGCCGCGCGGCCGAAGATCGCGGCGTATCCGTTCACCACGTTGTCGCCCAATCTTGGCGTCGTGCCACTCAGCGATCACCGCTCGTTCGTGGTGGCCGACATTCCCGGCATTATCGAGGGAGCGCACGCAGGGAAGGGACTCGGACTCAAGTTCCTGCAGCACGTGGAGCGAACCCGCGTGCTTGCCTACCTGGTCCCGCTCGACTCCCCCGATGCCCAGGCCACCTACGACGGCCTGCGCAACGAAGTTCGGCTCTACAGCGAAGTGCTGGGCGAGAAGCCCCACATCCTCGTGCTCTCGAAGCGCGACCTCCTTCCCGACGACGAAGCGTTGCCGGAGGTGTCGGCGCCCGCCGCACTGCGGATCGTGACCATTTCATCCGCCGCAGGACAGGGCCTCGACGACCTGAAGGAGATGCTGTGGTCGCTGGTGCAGGAAGTGCGCAACAGTGAAATCGTCGAGGAAGACGACACCACCGGACTCTTCGACGACGAAGTCGAGTC
>JANNRQ010000034.1:0-10466 GCA_031401495.1 Gemmatimonadota bacterium | reverse complement strand
TCCACGCGGCGCGCCGCCGCACTCCCGGACTTCCTAGATTCCTACAACGTCGAACGACCCCATCGGTCGCTCGGCCGCGTTCCACCGCTCCTCCACTTCCTGATGCGGCGTGAACAACCTCTTTAGATCCGACAACTAGCGAATGACGGTAACGTCATGGTGTGATGTGGCAGTTTTGCTTAGCGTTCGATGTGATACCTGCGGGGGCACACCGTGAGAGCTCTACTCGTTGAAGACGATCAGACGATGGCCCTGCTGACCAAGCAAGTCCTCGAGCAAGAGGGTTTTGCTGTAGACTTGGCTGGCACGGGCAACGAGGCGGAGACTCTCGCCTTCGTCAACGACTACGATGCGATCGTGCTCGACCTCGCGTTGCCGGACCGCAACGGCCTGACAGTCCTGCAAGCGCTTCGGAAAGAGGGCAAGACGACGCCGGTCCTTGTCCTCACGGGCATCAAAGAGTCCGCGACGACCGTGCGCGCGCTGGACACCGGCGCAGACGACTATCTCACCAAGCCCATCGTCATCGAGGAGTTCCGCGCTCGTATGCGCGCCCTCGTTCGCCGCGGCGGCGCCAAGCGCACCGAGCAGCTCGTCTGCGGCAACCTCGTCGTGAACCGGCTCACGCGTGATGTGGTGGTCGGCGGCGCGCCGTGCTCGCTCACCGCGAAGGAGTACCAGTTGGTGGAGCACTTCATGCTCAACCGCGGCGTGGTGGTCTCGCGCGCCGAGCTGCTGGAGAAGGTGTGGGACATGCACTTCGACCCCGGCTCCAACGTTGTTGACGTTCACGTCACGCGCCTGCGCAAGAAGCTCGTTACCGCCAAGGCCGACGTGAAGATCACGGCCAAGCGCGGCATGGGCTTCATCCTCGACGCGCCGTAGACCAGCAGTAGTACGTAATACGCGGCGGCTTCGCCGCCGAATCGGACTCTCCAGCCCATCGCCAATGCCACGTATCCACGACCAAGGGGTCGCTGACGCATTCCGGAAACGCCTCGAGTCGCTCACGCCCGACTCTCCTCGTCAGTGGGGCAAGATGACGATCGACCAGATGCTGCACCACGTGAACTTCGCGTTGGCGGAGGCGCTGGGCGAGCACACAGCCAAGAAGACGATGCCGCTCCCGGAGTGGCTGGCCCGCTTTCTGGTGTTGTACGGACCGTGGGGCAAAGGCGCGCCGACGCGACCGGACATGCGAGTCAAGGATTCCGAGCACTTCGATTTCCAGACCGAGAAGTCGCGATGCTTGAGCATGCTCGACCGCTTTCACAAGACGCCGCTCGAGAGCGACTGGCCGCGCGGAGCGAACTTTGAGTTGAACGGCGAGCAGTGGAGCTTGCTTCAGCACCGTCATCTCGATCATCACCTCAGGCAGTTCGGGGCGTAGGGACCCGGGACACGCACATCACGCACTGAACAGGCCGCGCCGATGAACTGCGACCTTCCGCGACACTACGCCTTGGAAACAGGCGGCGTACCCGCGGGGCTCACGCGTCGAAGCGACACGCTCATTGCGTCTGCGAGATTCTCGAGGGTGAACGGCTTCTGAAGAAAGGTGAAGTCCCCGGCGCCCTCAGCGTCAGCCGACACCGGACTCGACACGCCGGCGCTGTAACCGCTCATGCAGATCACGCGCAGCGCCGGGCTCCGCGAACGCAACTCGCGCGCCAAGTCCCACCCGGACGCACCACCGGGCATGACGACGTCGGTGACGAGCACGTCAATGCGGCCCGCTTCGTCGTCCCACACTCTGAGGGCTGCCGCCGCCGTGGCCGCCGTCAGGACGCGATGGCCAAGGCGCTGAAGGCCTGTGCGCAACACCTCGCGCACGCCGCTCTCGTCCTCGGTGAGAAGGATGGTCTCGGGTTGCGATGCCAACGGCCCGGTTTCCGGACGGGCGGCCGGCGATGTTCGCGGCGTTGCGTCGATCGGCAGGTAGACGCGGAACGCGGAGCCCTTCCCGGGTGTGGACTCCACCGCGATCCATCCGGAATGCTGCGCCACGATTCCGTCAGCGGTGGCGAGACCAAGTCCGGTGCCCTTCCCAACGTCCTTCGTGGAGAAGAAGGGTTCGAAGATTCGCGGGAGCACGTCCGCGGGAATTCCTGAACCGTTGTCCGACACGGTGAGACAGGCATACGTCCCTTCGCGTGCGTAGGGCATGTCGCGCACTACCGTCGCGTCGACCTCACGCAGCGACGTCTCGATGTCGATGCGTCCGCCGGGACCCAACGAATCGCGCGCGTTCACCGCCAGGTTGATGAACACTTGCTCCAGCATGCTCTCGTCCGCGCGAATCGGGAGCTCCTGTGTGGCATAGCGTACGTGGAGGGGAATGTCCTCGGGAATCACGCGGCGCAGCATCTGGACGGTGTGGGCAACGGACTCGTTCAGGTTGATGTCCGTTGTCTGCATGACCTTCTTGCGGCTCAACGCGAGCAACTGCTGCGTGAGACTGGCGGCGCGCTTTACCGCCGCGAGGATTTCGCCGACGCCCTGTCGAGTCTCCGGCGAAATCGTCTCATCCAACTGAAGCAGCTCTGACTGGGCGCCGACCATCATGAGCACGTTGTTGAAGTCGTGCGCCACGCCGCCGGCAAGCTGACCCACGGCTTCCATCTTCTGCGACTGACGCAGCCGCTCTTCGAGGGCCTGTCTCGCCTCCTCGCTGCGATAGCGCGCGGTGAGATCACGAATTGCGGTGATCCGGACGTCGGCACCGCGGAATTTCGTCGTCCGTCCACGGACTTCCACAGGTATTCTGGTTCCATCCTTCCGGAGCGCCAGATGCTCGTACGCCTCCGCCGATCCGGATCGGATGTGCTGGGCTACGCGCTCACGGTGCTCCGGCGCCACCATGTCGCTGACTTTCTTGCCCACGAGCTCCCCGGGTTCGTACCCGAGCTTTTCCGCCAGGCGGGCATTGGTGTCGATGACGACCCCCGCCGACGTGATGGCAATGCCTTCGAACCCGGCCTCGGACAATAGCCGAAAGCGATCTTCGCTCTCGCGCACTTGATCCACTACCTGCCGGGCCTGCAACTCCTTCAGGACGGATTCGTCCATCGTTTCGCGCGTCCAGGCGAACGCCATCATGATCACGAACACGACGAGCGACGTGCTGTACGAAAAGACAATTACAGCCGGGGCGCTCATCAGAAGGAGCGGCAATCGGAATCCGAGCACCTCGGCGCCAATCAATGCGAGGAGCGTGACGCCGCACATCACCAGTGCCCCGAACGCGGCGCGCCACCCGTGCAACAGCCCAGCGATGGTGCAGAAAAGCGCGAACGACAGGCCTGCAGGGCTGCGATAGCCGCCAGAGAGCGCGATGCGAATCGAGAAGATCAGGTACAGTCCGCCAAGCAGGATTTGACTCGCGAGCGTCACATGGCCGCGCCGCATCAATTGGTGCGACGTCCCGATGACGATGACGAACGCGGCCGTGAGCGTGGTCGCGGCAATGGCTTCCGGCGTGAGCCGCGCGGTCGCGTAGCGCACGATGCCGAACGCGCCAATCAGCGTGATGGCGGACAGCCCCATCAGTACGATGTTCAGCGCGTTGGCGGCCCGCGCCCTTTGAAAGTCGTCGCCGAAGTCCGGTACGCCGATCCGGCTCCAGCGATCGAGCGTCGCCAACAAACGCGGGCCAAACCCTGCCGTAGCCATGCCGGACACTCTATTGGCGCGAGGGCCAGCTCGCGGTGTGATGCGCGTCGGACCTTGGCGCCAATTCGCCCGTGCCCGCCGTGAACTCCTTCCACGAGGTCGCCGCGAATTCGTTCGGCACTTCCGTCATGGTGATGCAATTGTCCACCGGGCACACCTGCGAACACAGGTTGCAGCCGACGCACGCTTCGTCGATGATCTCGACAACGGGGTTGCCGTTATTGCGTGCGTGACGCTTGATGGCCTGGTGCGCGCCGTCCTCGCAGGCGGTGTAGCACAGTTCACAACCGATGCACTTGGACTGGTCGATTGTGGCGACCAAATGGTAGTTGAGATTGAGGTTCTCCCACTTGGTGATGTTGGGAACCGCGCGTCCGCGAAAATCCTCGATGGATTTGTAACCCTGCTCGTCCATCCAGTTGGAGAGTCCGTCGCAGAGATCCTCGACGATGCGAAAGCCGTAGTGCATCGCGGCCGTGCACACCTGCACCGTCGTCGAGCCTAGTGCGATGAATTCTGCAGCGTCGTTCCAGGTTGAGATGCCGCCGATACCGCTGACCGGAATTTTCACCTTCTCGTCACCGGTGACGGCCGAGAGGAGATGCAACGCGATGGGTTTCACCGCGGGGCCGCAGTAGCCGCCGTGGCTTCCCTTGCCTTGCACCGACGGGCGCGGGGCAAAGGAATTGAGGTCAACGCCAACGATCGAGTTGATGGTGTTGATGAGCGAGAGCGCGTCTGCACCACCCTTCACCGCAGCCCGTGCGATATACGTGATGTCGGTGACGTTGGGCGTGAGCTTGACGATAACGGGGATCGTGGACGCTTCCTTCACCCACTCGACGATCTGGCACGTGTAGTCCGGCACCTGGCCCACGGCGGCTCCCATGCCGCGCTCGCTCATGCCGTGCGGGCAGCCGAAGTTGAGTTCGAACGCATCAACGCCGGTGTCCTGCGTGCGCTTGACGATCTCATGCCACGCCTCGCGCTTGCTCTCCACCATCAGCGACGCGACGACAACGTTCTTCGGGTACTTCTTCTTGACCTGCGCCAGCTCCTTGAGGTTGTCCTCCACGGGCCGATCGCTGATCAGCTCGATGTTGTTGAAGCCGACCATGCGGGTCTTGCCGAGGTCGATTGAGCCGTAGCGTGAGAAGACGTTGATGATCGGCTCGCCGATGGTCTTCCACACGGCGCCGCCCCAACCTTCGTCGAAGGCCTTGGCGACCTGGACGTACGTGTTGGTTGGCGGGCCGGAGGCCAGCCAGAACAGGTTGGGGGACTTGATCCCCGCGAAGTTCACTGACAGGTCAGCCATCGGGTCCTCGTGGGCGAAGACAGCGCATCGCGAATGCCGCCGATGTACGCGAATCGGAAACCGGCAACGATCAGATCCGAGCTCGTTCGCGACATGCGCGAATACATCTTGCGCACGAACGGCGCTCAGCGCCACTCCGATGTAGACGCGTGGGCTCGCGCGGAGCTATTCGAGCCCGCCTGCCGCTCCGCGTTATCCGCGCGGAATCCGCGATATGCAGTTGTAGTTGCTGTCTGCGGGCGCGACCAACATCCTTGTGCCGACTCTCACCCGGCGAATCCTCGAATGCTCTGGCAGCAAACGTACGACCCGCTGGGATCTGCCTGGCTCTCGACGCTTGTCGCTGCCGTTCCGGTTGTGGTGCTCCTGGGCCTCATCGCGTCCGGCAAAATCAAGGCGCACGTGGCCGCGCTCATCGCGCTGGCCGTCGCGATCGCGATCGCAACCGTCATCGTTGGTATGCCGGTGCAGACGGCGCTCGCAGCCACGGGACTCGGCGCAGCCTACGGCGCGATGCCGATCAGTTGGATCGTGCTCAACACGATCTTCCTGTATCAGCTCACCAAGGAGCATGGCTCGTTCGACAAAATGAAGGACAGCATCGGCGCGCTGTCCGGCGACAAGCGCATTCAGCTCGTCCTCATCGCGTTCGCGCTCGGCGCGTTCGCGCTCGGCGCGTTCTTCGAAGGCACCTCCGGATTTGGCACGCCGGTGGCGATCACCGGCGCGCTGCTGATCGGACTGGGCTTTTCGCCGCTGCAAGCGTCCGGACTTTCGCTCATCGCCAACACGGCCCCGGTCGCCTTCGGCGCGATGGGTACGCCAATTCTCGCGCTCTCGGGCGTCACAGGATTCGACCCGCTGTTGCTGAGCAAGATGGTAGGACGGCAGTTGCCGATCTTCTCGGTGATCGTGCCCTTCTGGCTCATTGCGGCGTATGACGGACGGCGCGGGCTCAAGGAGACGTGGCCCACCTTGCTCGTGGCGGGATTCAGTTTCGCGATTCCGCAGTTTCTGATGTCGAACTATCACGGACCGACGCTGGTGGACGTGGTGGCAGGCGCGATGTGCATACTCTGCGTCGCCCTCTTTGTGAGATTCACCCACAAGAACCTGAGACCCGAGACCCAAGACCCAAGACCCGAGACCCGAGAGTCGGCGATCAGGCCGTGGATGCCATGGATCATCCTCTGCGTGGTCGTGTTCATCTGCGGCCTGCCAACAGTCAAGGCGTGGCTCAACGGGATCTACGCACCGAGGTTTCCGATGCCGGGGCTGGACATGATCGTGGAGCGCGTGCCGCCCGTGGTCGCGTTGCCCAGCGCCGAGGGCGCGGTATTCACGTTCAACATTCTTTCGGCCAGCGGCACGGCGATCTTCGTGTCCGCGATCATCGGCGGCTTCATGATGGGGTACAAACCAAAGCAACTGGTGCAGGTGTACGGCCGCACGCTGTTGATCACATGGCGCTCGCTGCTCACGATCATCGCGATGCTGGCGTTGGGCTACCTCACGCGGTACTCAGGCCTCGACGCAATCCTCGGACTTGCCTTCGCGCAGACCGGTTGGCTGTTCCCGCTCTTTGGCACGTTGCTCGGCTGGCTCGGCGTCGCCCTCACCGGATCGGACACAGCGAGCAACGTGCTGTTCGGCAGCCTTCAGAAGATCACGGCCCAGCAACTCGGGTTGTCACCGGTGCTCATGGCCGCAGCCAACAGCAGCGGTGGCGTCATGGGCAAGATGATCGACGCACAGAGCATCGTCGTCGCCAGCACAGCCACCAAGTGGTACGGAGAGGAAGGAAAAATCCTGCGCTTTGTCTTCTTCCACTCGATCGCACTGGCGATACTCGTTGGCGTCGTCGTGATGCTACAGGCCTACGTGCCGCCGTTCACGCTCATGGTGCCGAAGTAACGGGCGCTGCCTTGGGTTCGTTAACGCCGCGATGTTCCGCACCCCCCACCTTCGGGGTCCCGAGCTTTGGGCCGCTCCCCTGGCGACAGCTGGGCGCTCCTGGGGAATTGGGCTTTGAAGCGCACCAATTGCTGAACCAGCCGGCCATCCTTCATCGCCGGTTCATACCGCGCCTCGCTGAGATCCTGCCGCACTATCTCCGCCCATTCATTGTTGTTGGTACTGATGAGTTTGAGGGTGGATGCGACTGGTTGACCCAACGTATCGACCACATAGTCGTACCACGCCACGTAGCAGATTTGGGCACCACCCATGCGTTGCGGGCGCTCGAACCGGGGCCAACCCTTCAACTCTGCAGGCCGGCTGACTTCGCAGTCGCTGTACACACGGCCGGCCTCTAGGTAGTCGCCAGTGACTGGCTCGCAGGCGGATCTACCGCCTGAAGCGCATGCGGCCAGCAGCACGAACGTCGCCACACCAACAAGGACGCCGGCTTTCATCACACTGCTCCTTGATCAACACAACAGTTCGTTGATGCGTCTCGCCGCAACCACTCCATCAGCGGCGGCATTCACGATCTCTGCGCCGCCGCTGCCCGCGTCGCCACCGACGAGCACTTTAGGATTGTCGGACACCATTCGCGTTCCGTCAATGCGGAGCCCAAGGGCCTTCGCCAGCTCCTCACGCGGCGACTGACCCAGCGCGCGAAAGACCGTGTCGCACTCGATGACGTGGGCGCTGTTGGGCACTTCCTTGAATGCGCGCTTGCCATCAGCGCCTGCCACACCGAGTTCGCTGCGGACGCATTCGAGGCCGGTGACTTTCGCGTCGCCGAGGATCTTCTTGGGCACCGTGTTCAAGCGGAACTCGCAGCCATCCTTGCGCGCCAGTTCCTGCTCGTAGTCGTACGCGGACATGTCCTCCGCGCCGCGGCGGTACACCAGCGTGACGCGTTCGGCGCCGAGCCGCTTGGCCTGCGTGGCCGCGTCGATGGCCGTGTTGCCCGCGCCGACGACGACGACGTGCTTGCCGATGGGAGTCTGGTCGTGCGGGTGGCTCTTGAGGTGCTCGATGAACGTGAGGGCGTCGCTGACACCGGCAAGCTGTTCGCCGGGGATTCCGAGCTGGCGCGTGGCGCCGAGGCCGACGGCGACGAAAACGGCGTCGTAAGTATTAAGTAATAGGTCCATCGTGACGTCGCGGCCGACGCGGACGCCGGTCTTCAGCACCGCGCCGAGTTCCAGCACCATGCCGACCTCGGCCAGCGCCAGCGGCTGGCGCATCTTGTACTCGGCGATACCGAATGTGTTGAGCCCGCCCGGCTGATCGCGTTCCTCATAGATGGTGACGTCGAAACCGAAACGGCGCAGGTCGCGCGCGCACGAGAGGCCGGCCGGGCCGGCGCCGATGATGCCGACGCTCTTGCCATTGGACTTTCCCGCCGTGAACGGTTGGTACTTGTGTTCCAGGGCCCAATCGGTGGCGTGACGCTGGAGCAGGGCGATCTTGATCGGCTCCTCGTCGCGGTCGTTGAGCACGCACGAGCCCTCGCACAACACTTCCACCGGGCAGGCGCGGGCGCACGAGTGGCCCATCGGGTTGGCGTCCAGGATGACGCGCGCGGACCCGCGCATGTTGCCGCTGGCAATCTTCTTGATGAACGCGGGCACGTCGATGTGCGTGGGGCACGCGATGGTGCACGGCGCGTCGTAGCACATGAGGCACTTGTTGGCTTCCAGCAACGCGGCGTCGCCGGTGAGCGGCGGGTGGATCTCCGCGAAGTTCCTGGCGAGCTGCTCGGCGGGGAGGGTCATGCCAGGGTGCTTCGTGCTTTGTGCTTGGTGCTTGGTGCTTGGTGCTTCGTGCTTGGTGCTTCGTGCTTGGTGCTTCGGTCAGCCGACAGGCGCATGCCCACGTAATAGACGGCGCCGGCGACGGCGAGTCCAACGAACCAGGCCCAGTCGTAGACAGGAAGGAGGAAGGAGGAAGGAGGAAGGAGGATGACCCCAATGGCGTTGAGGAAGCCCGGAGCGTTGGGCGCAATTCCGAGTGCCAGCGCGAGCATCGCGATCCAGTTGACGCCCTTGCTGTACTCGTACTCCCCGCCGCGCTGGTACAGCGCGTCCACGTTCAGCTCGCGAGCGCGAATCACGAAGTAGTCCACGATCATGATTCCAGCGATGGGGCCCAGCAGCGCGCCGTAGCCAATGAGCCACGCGAAGATGTACGCGGCCGCGTCGTTGTAAAGCTTCCACGGCATGATGAGAATGCCGACGACCGCGGTGATCAGCGCCCCGCCTTTGAAGCGGATTTTGTGCGGCGCGACGTTGGAGAAGTCGTTGGCGGGCGCGACAACGTTGGCCGCGAGGTTCGTGGTGAGAGTCGCGATCGAGAGACCCAACATCGAGAGCATCACGATCGCCGGCCCTCCGATCTTCGCGAGCAGTGCGATCGGGTCCGAGATGCGCGTGCCGAAGATGACGACGCTGGCGTTGGTAACCACCGCGCCGATGAACGCGAAGGCGGCCATTGTAGCAGGCAATCCTACCGCCTGGCCCACGATCTGATCCTTCTGCGTGCGGGCAAAGCGCGAGAAATCCGGAATGCTCAGCGCCATTGTCCCCCAAAACGCCACCGCACTCGTGAGTCCTGCGCCGAGTACTGCGCCGGTGCCAGCCGCTGCTCCCGCGACAGGCGCCGGATTCGTGAGCATGACCGACCAACTGCCGGAGCGCATCCATGCCCAGACGAGCAGCGCGGCACCGACCGCGAGCAGGAACGGCGAGCCCCACGTCTCGAGCAGCTTGATGCTCTCCATGCCGCGCATGACGATCCACACCTGGATCGCCCAGAAGAACATGAAGCAGAGGAATTCGCCGGTGCCGAGTCCAACGAAGCCGGGGAGAACGCCGGGCAGCGTTGCGATCCCGGGCCACATGACTTCGAGCAGCTTGTAGATCGCGAAGCCGCCGATCCAGGTCTGGATGCCGAACCAGCCACACGCGACCACAGCGCGGAGGAGCGCGGGCACGTTGGCGCCGAGCACGCCGAATGCGCTGCGCGCCATGACGGGGAACGGAATGCCGTATTTGGTGCCCGCGTGCGAGTTGAGCACCATCGGGATGAGCACGACGAAATTGCCGAGCACCACGGAGCCGACGGCTGCTTGCCACGTCCAGCCGCGATCCACGAGGCTCGAGGCGAGCGTATACGTGGGAATACAGATCGCCATGCCGATCCAGAGCGAGGCGATGTGCCACCAGTTCCACGTCCGCCTCGCCGCGTCTACAGGCGCGAGGTCCGGATTCGTCAGTTTCGGATCAGCAGTCATTGCATCCCGGTTGAACAAACAGCAACGGCAACGGCTGAACTACGAATCAACGACAAAACAACAAAGAACTGCAGAGTGCTCCGCGAGCGAGGCTCACTCCAGCGCGCTACACCATCTGAACTTTTCTGTTGTTTTGTCGTTGATTCGTCGTTCGCCGTTGCAGTTTGACTCGAACTACATGGAAGCAAGAGCGCGGTCGAGCCGCTTCATGGCGTCGTCCATCTCGGTCTT
>JANNRQ010000033.1:0-9209 GCA_031401495.1 Gemmatimonadota bacterium | reverse complement strand
TCACACCATGCTGGTGGGAGGGCAGACGTTTTTCGAGCGGCAGTACGCCGCCGACCCCGAGCGGCGCTTCTATCAGTTCGGGCAGTGGGCCAACCTCGCCTACTGCGGCGCGGGTGCCTATCCCTGCGGCTCGATCGCCGGCACGCCCGGGTACATGTGCGCGCAACAACTGCTGCGAGAGCTGGCGCCGGCCAGTTAGCCGGGGCAGATCGCTCGACCTTAAGCGCCAGGTCGCGAGGCGATTTCCCCGGCGTCGCGAGCAAGCTTGTGGCCTGATGACACGCTATGGTACGCTTCTCAGACAAACCACCACACACCACAAATGAACCGATCCATTCTCGTCTTGGCCGTCGTCGCCAGCACCGCTTCGGCGCAGCAGCCCGCCCTAGTCGCCGCGCCCAGCACTCGCGCCACCACGGTCGTGACGCTCAATCCGCCGCGCGGCGCGCAGGGCATGTCGTCGGCGCGGATCCGCATTGACTATGGCCAGCCACACTTGCGTGGCCGCACGTTGCACGCGGGCGGGATCGTACCCATGGACTCTGTATGGCGGCTGGGTGCCAACGAGGCGACCGGCTTCGACGCTGAGTTGGACCTCGTCATCGGCGGACACGCGGTGCCCAAGGGCAAGTACACGCTGTACACGCTGCCCACGGCGGCTGGCTGGAAGCTGATCATCAACAAGAACACCGGTCAGTGGGGCACGGACTATCGCGCGGAACACGATCTGGTGCGCGTGGACCTGCGTCACCGTGTGCTGAATCAGCCGGTGGAGAGTTTCAGCATGTGGCTGATCCCGTCCGCCCAGGGCACGCCCGCCAACGGCGAGCTGCGCTTCGCGTGGGGCACGCACGAATTGTCCACCTCCTGGACGGTGCGATAGGCCCATCAAGCGCTGGGCTACAGGAGTACGCTGCCCGACCGATACTCAAGGGCATGACCGCCCCAGGCGTCCCGACGAAGGGGTTACGTGCAGTGCGCGCGCGCCGGGAGCCTTGCGTGATCGAGGGGGTTGGCTGATGCCCCGCCTGAAGTCGCTCGCGCGCGTGCCAGGGCCGAGGGTGGTGCAACGCGCCGAGCCCGATGGCGACCGCCAGAAGATCTCGCTACTCGAAGCGATGCTTGACGCTACGGCCGACGGCCTCCTCATCGTGGACCGCACGGGCCGCATCGTCAGGTTCAACCAGCGATTCGCGCGCATGTGGGAAATCTCGGACGCTGTGCTAGCGCGCGGAGATGACAATGCCGCCCTGGCGGAGGCGGTGAGCAAAATCACCGATCCGCAGGGTTTCCTGGCCCGGGTCCATTACCTCTACGACCACCCCGCAGAGCACAGCCACGACATCATCGAATTGACCGACGGTCGGACCTTCGAGCGGTACTCGCTGCCTCAGCGGCTCGGGGAGGAGATCGTAGGCCGCGTCTGGAGCTTCCGGGACGTGAGCGACGGCCAACGCATGGAGCGCGCCCTGCGCGAAAGCGAGGCGCAGTATCGGCGCTTGTTCGAGGAATCACGGCACGCGATCTACGTCACCACACGTGAAGGCCGCTTTGTCGATGCCAATCCCGCCGCGCTTCACATGTTCGGATTCAGCAGAGCAGATATCCCGAACTTGAGAGCGACGGACCTGTACGTGAATCCGGGCGACCGGCAAGAGTTCGCGCGACTCATCGAGGAGCAGGGCGAAGTTGTGGACTACGCGGTCCGTCTGCGCGCCCGAGACGGGCGCGAAATGGAGTGCCGTTTGACCAGCACCTTCATGCGCGACGCGCGTGATGAGATCGTCGGCTACCAGGGCATCGTCGAGGACGTCACGGAGCAGGTCGGAGCCGAGCGCGCCCTGCGAGAGAGCGAGCAGCGTTTCCGATCGTTGATCGAGAACGCCACCGACACGATCACCGTGCTCAGTGCTGACGGGCAGATCCAGTACGAGAGTCCCTCGCTGGAGCGGGTGCTCGGCTACGCGCCCGAGGCCATGATCGGCCGAAACGTGTTTGAGTTCGTGCACGTCGACGACCACGCCGCAACGAAACAGGAATTTCAACGACTCGTGAGCGTGGACGGGCACACCACGCGCCTCGAGCTGCGGTTTCTGCACGGCGACGGATCGTGGCGCACGCTCGAGGTAGTGGGCCGCAACCTGCTGGCCGATCCGGCCATCCGTGGCGTGGTGGTGAACTCCCGCGACATCACCGAACGCAAGGAGGCCGAGGCCCGACTGCGGCACAATGCATTTCACGACAACCTGACCCAGCTGCCCAATCGGGCGCTGTTGGTTGACCGCATCGGACAGTTCCTGCGCCGGTCGCGCCGCACCAGCGCGCCGCCGTTCGCCGTGCTCTTCCTGGATATCGACCGGTTCAAGGTTGTCAACGACTCACTCGGCCACACCGCCGGCGATCAACTGCTGATCGCCACGGCGCGGCGGCTCGAGGGGTCACTGCGCCCGGGCGACACGGTGGCCCGTCATGGTGGTGACGAGTTCACGATGCTCTTGGACGGCGTGACGCCAGAGGAGGCCCGGGCCGTCGCCGATCGCTTGCAGAAGGATTTCGAGTCGCCCTTGCAGCTTGGGGATCGTGAGATCTATGCCACGCTCAGCATCGGCATTGCCACGAGCGAGATGTCGTACGGCAGGCCCGAGGAGATGCTCTGCGACGCCGACCTCGCCATGTATCGGGCGAAGGACGGCGGACGCGCCCGGTTCGAGGTCTTTGACGCGAGCATGCGCACGGCGGCTATCGAGCAAATGGCGGTGGAGCACGATTTGCGCCGGGCCGTTGAGCGCGGCGAGTTCGAGATGCACTATCAGCCAATGGTCAGCCTTGGCCACGGATCGCTGAGCGGGTTCGAGGCACTGATCCGCTGGAATCATCCGCAGCGCGGCCTCCTGTTGCCGGCCGAGTTCATTGGGCTCGCGGAGGATACGGGACTCATCATCCCGATCGGCACGTGGGTCCTTCACGATGTTTGCCGTCAGCTGCGGGCTTGGCACGACGAATTCGGGGATGCCGCCCTCCCGGTGCACATGAACGTATCGGCCCACCAGCTGGCTCGGGTCGACTTCGCGAGCATGCTGCGGATGGCGATCACGGACGCCCACGCGCCAGCGAGACTGTTGTGTATCGAGTTGACGGAAGGCACGATGATGGCGAACGCCGAGAACGCGGTCCTCGTGCTGCGCGAGCTCAAGCAACTCGGCGTCAGTATCTCGATTGACGATTTCGGCACCGGCTACTCGTCGCTGTCATATCTCCACAAATTCCCGACTGACAGCGTGAAGATTGACCGCTCGTTCATCACACAGATGGGGCCGCAGGCCCGGGACGCCAGCATCGTCGGCACGATCGTGGACCTCGCGCACGACCTCGGCATGCGCGTGGTGGCGGAGGGGGTGGAAACCGACGCCCAGGCGTCCACGCTGCGTGGCATGCGCTGCGAGTTCGGACAGGGGTTCCTCTTCTCGCGTGCCGTCACGGCCGACGAAGCCACGCGCCTGCTGCAAACGCCCCCGGCCTGGTAGGTGCGGGCCGCCCTTACGCCACGCGCACGTGCAGGGTGGCCAAAGCGCGAAAGAGGAAATTGTCGGAACGGGTGACGCTCCGGGGATCGTACGAGAGCGACCCGAGTTCGGGCGCCAGCGCCTGAAATGCCGCGCGCGCCTCGGCGCGGGCGAGGGTCGAACCGAGGCAGGTATGCGGGCCGGCCCCGAATGCGAGATGGCGCCGGGCGCCGCGCCCGACGTCCAGCCGATCCGGGTCCGTGAATTCCTCGGGATCCCGGTTGGCCGATCCGATCACGAGCGCCACGGCCTCGCCCGGCTGGATGGTGGCCCCGCCCAGCTCAACGCGATCGCGCGCGACGCGGAACGTCATCTGCACGGGACTCACGTACCGGAGCAGTTCCTCCACGGCGCGGCCAACGAGTTCCGGGTGTCCGTCAAGGCGGGCGGCCTCGTCGGGATGGTCCAGCAGCGCTTTCGCACCGTAGCTGATGAGGCCCACGGTCGTCTCGTGTCCCGCCGCCAGAATGAGCAACCCGTTGGCGAGGATCTCCTCATCGCTCAACGCATCGCCATTGACGCGCGCCGCGATCAGCCGGCTGAGGAGGTCGTCGCGGGGAGAGCGGCGGCGATCGCGCACGAGCGCGGCGAGGTACTCCACGACCTCGGCCGCGGCCCGGCTGGCGCGCTCAAGGGCGGCGTCCGTCGCTCGCAAATCCGTAACGGCGACGATATCGGTGGACCATCGCTTGATCCGCGCCCGTTCCTCGGCCGGGATGCCGAGCACTTCGGACATCACGAGCACCGGGAACGGGATGGCGAATCCGGTGACGAGGTCGGGCGTGCCCTGGGACAACGCCATATCCAGCAAGACGGGCGCGATCTCATCGGCGCGACGACGCGCACGCGCGTGCAATTCCGGGCTGAACGCCGCCTCCACCACTCGGCGAAGGCGGTCGTGCCGCGGCGGGTCGGCGAAGAGGAGCATCTGCCGCGCGACCTTGCGGATGACCGTCGTCACGGACGGCGCCATGGTTCCCGCACGGAGGCGCTCGCGCCCGAATCGATTGTCGCGCAGGACGGCCGCGACATCCGCGTAGCGAAAGACGTAGTGACATCGCGGCAGCGACGGAATGGGCGCCAGTCCAAGGTGTACGGGATCGCTGCTTCGATAGCGCGCGTACACCGGATACGGATCGCCCTGGAATTCCGGGTCCACCGGGTTGAACGGGGGCAACCCGGCGTCAGTCATGAGCGACGGTGAATGTCATCCGGCCGGAACGCTCCCCGCAGAGGTACTGAAGGCGACAGGTAACGTGCGTCCGTTACGTTCTAGACGTGTCGGCGAAAGGCCCGCGGCTCGCAAGGTAATAGCACCGCGTTCCAGTAGGTCAGGTGTCCGCCTAGTTTGTGGCGACCTGGCGATGGAGCGCAGGTCACCGGCGCCGCGGCACCAAAGAGGAATCACAAGGACTGACTCGATTGACCGCTCTCCGCATTGCGGCATTGACCGCCACACTGGCGACACCCTGGGTGCTCGCGCAGTCGCCGCCTGCGGTGGAAGCAGCGGCCGCTTCGGCGACCCGCATTTCGGCTGGCGCTCGCATTGTCGTGGACGGGCGCGTCGACGAGGCCGCATGGTCGACTGCATCTCCGATCAGCGGCCTGCGGCAGAATGACCCGAACGTCGGCGCACCCGCCACCGAAGGAACAGAGGTGCGCGTGTTGTACGATCGCGCCACGCTGTATGTCGCGGTGCAGGCTTTTGACGCGCAACCCGCTGGGGTTATCGCACGAATCCTGGCGCGTGACCAGCTCATGTCAGTAGGGCCCTTCACCGGCCAGCTGGAATTCGCCGGCGACGACGGCATCGCCATCCTGTTGGACCCGTTTCGCGATCGCCGCAACGCCATCGTATTCGCCACCAATGCCAACGGCGCGGAGTTCGACGCCCAGATCACCGACCAGGGCCGCGAGGTGAACGTTGCGTGGCGCACGGTCTGGCGCGTAGCCGCGACGCGCACGGACTCGGGCTGGAGTGCGGAGTTCGAGATTCCCCTACGTTCCATCCGGCATCCCGACGACGGGCGCGCTTGGGGGATCAACGTATACCGCGTCATCCGCCGCAAGAACGAGCATGCGCTGTGGCGCTCTTGGTCCCGCGACAACGCCGGCTTTCTCAAGGTGAGCGAGGCTGGCGAACTGTCCGGCATCCGCGATCTGGCGAAAGTGGGAGCCGGCATCGAACTCAAGGCGTCAACGATCGGTCGGGCGGTCCGCGGCGATGTGGACGGTCGCCGAACCCCCGCCGATGCTGCGCTCGATCTCAAGTATGAGGTGCGCCCGGGTGTGACGCTGGACGCTACTGCGAATACGGATTTTGCCCAGGCCGACGTCGATGACGTGCAGATCAACCTGACTCGCTTCAGCCTGTTTCTTCCGGAAAAGCGCGATTTCTTTCTCGAGAACGCTGGCGTCTTCGAGTTTGGCAATCGCGGCGTCTTCGAGCCGCCGCCCTGGCTCATGTTCTTCTCGCGACGCATCGGCATCGCTGACACCGGCGAGATTCCCGTGCTGGGCGGCGTTCGCGTCACCGGGCGAGAAGGGGGCCAGACATTCGGACTGCTCCATATGCAAACGTCGGCCGCGCTCGGCGAACGCCGGTCGGCGTACAGCGTCGCCCGGTTCAAGCGCGACGTCGGCACGGGCAATTATTTGGGCGCGATGTACGCGGCCAAAACCGCCGGCGCTACGCAGGGGACCGGCGGACTGGACTTCCAGTATTGGCCAACGCGTACTACAAACGTGCAGGGGTTCGTGGCTGCCGTGGGCCCGCCTCCAGCGGCGCCGGTCCCGGCGCTCTCCGACCGGATGGCGTATCGCCTGCTCGCCGACCGACAAGTGGAACGCTGGGGGCTGCGCGCGGAGCGCATGGTCTTTGGTGCGTCGTCCGAGCCGCCAATGGGATTTGCCACGCGCACGGACATTCAGCGGAACGACGCCACGCTGCGCGTTGCCTTTCGCCCGTCGGTGTTGGGACTCCGCCGAATCGAGAACTACACGTTCCTGTCGCATGTAACGCGCACGGACGGAGCATTACAGGACCGCAGCATCGGACCGGCTGTCGAGTTCACGTTCAACTCAGGCGAGGGCGTCACGTTCTATCGCTTGCAGGCTGTGACCGTCCTGGACGACTCGTTCGATTTGGCGGACCGACTTCCCGTCGCGCCGGGGCGATTTCACAACAGCCAGACTGGCGTGTTCATTCGCACAGCGACGCAGCGGCCGGTCAGTTTCTTCATGCACGCACAGCACCAGGAGTTCTACGGCGGCTCGCTGCTGTTTGTGAATGGAACACTGAACGTGGCGATGGGCGCGCGCGGGACGCTGGGTGTGACGCGAGCGTTCAATGACGCCAGGGTTCCGGCCGGCCAGTTGATCACCAATGTCACGGCGGTGCGACTGGGCTATGCCTTCAACACGCGCGCCGCGATGTCCACCAACGTGCAATACGACGCGCTGGATCGGGTGTTGCGCGCCAACGCGCGGCTCGGGTACATGTACCGACCCGGGTCCGAATTGTTCGTGGTCCTCAACGGCGAACAGGAGGACGGCGTGCTCCGTGCCCGGCAGCCACGCGCGGCCCTGGTGAAGCTCACGTACCTGGCGCGACTGTAGTCTTCGACGCCATGCGGGCCAGCGGATGCGACAGCCTGCGAACGTTACGGCGAAAGGTCCGCCCGATACCCCGTGGCAAAACTGATGAACCGCGACACGTCGGCGATCGTCGCCGCGCGGTAGCTCACGGTGTGCGCGTCGACCCGTCGCGTGCCCGGGAGGTACGCCATCATCTCGGCGGGTGTGTAGTTCTTGAACGTGAGCTCGAGGGTGAACGGCCCCGCCGCCGGCACCGGCTTGAAGTCGCGCAGCCGAGTGATCGCGGCGCGCGCCCGGGTGCGGATCAGCGCCTGCGACGCTTCCGGCGTCATCACCGCCGCCGCGTGGAACGAGATGGATCGCTTCACCACCGCGCCCTCGGCGCCGCCGTTCGCCGAGCCCGCCGTGGAGGTGAGGCGCTGCAGCTCGCCGACGGCTTGCTCGTCACCTGAGATCATCACCACCGGAACGCCGAAGTGGCCGGCGATCATCGCGTTGATCGACGACTCGGCCATCGGCTCGCTATTGATGCGAATCGCGGCGAACGTGGCCGACGAGATGGTGTGCGCGCGCACGCCCTGCGGGTTGGTGGTGGCAGAGTGGTAGCCGATGAACATCACGGCCGCGAAGGTCGAGTCGATTCCTTCCATCATGCTCAACGGCCGTGGCGAGCCTCGCACGATGGTCACGCCGGCGGGAAAGCGCTCGATGAGGAGGTTTTGCATGTTGCCGTGTGCGTCGGCCACGACGAACTCCGTGGCGCCGGCGTCGCGTGCGCCCTGGATGGCGGCGAGCGCCTCGGCGGTCATGAACTCGCGAAAGCGGTTGTACTCGAAGCCCGTGGGGCCGAGTTGCTGGTCAGTCACCACGCCGCCAATGCCTTCCATGTCGACGGAGATGAAGACCTTGATGGTGCGCTGGCCGTGGAGCGGGGCGCTGAGCAGGGCGCCGAGGACGAGCGCCGCGGCGGCGAGGTCGGAGAGACGGCGAATCATCACGTGTTACGCCCGCATGTGATCGGGGCGCCAATTCTGCACCATGGCTTTCACGGACTTGCGCTGGGAAACGCCTCCGTCCAGCACCTTCTTCGCGAGCGCGGGGAGTTCCTCGTCTGACGCAAATCGCATGGCGATGAGCTGCTCCGACGAAAATCGCGGGATCAGCGACTTCATGTCTGCAGGCAGCAGTCGCTCGAGCCGGAGGTGCTCTTCAAGCCGAATCAGCCGATCCTGGACGGCGAGCGGGAACGCCCGGAGATAGTAGCCCTGCGCAAGCAGTGAGAATCCGAGCATCGCGCCAAAGACGGTGTCCGCCGAGCGCTGAGTTACCAGCCGGTACATCGACCAGCCGAACACGACGATTGTGAGAGTACCCGTGAGAAAATGGTAGCCGGGCACCCATCGGGCGTGGCTGGCAAAGTGCTGGCCGCTCTTTGGTGAAGTCATGGGATTTTCTCGCGCGTGAAGCGTGGGTGGTGTCGTGAGGGGACGGTACTTCGACAAAGATAAGGTGGGTGTTGAACCAGAGGTCGGACCACCGATTCTCGCCGTGCTGCCTGAACGGCCGGGGAGATAGGTAACACTTAGACCGGAGACATCGGTAACAGTCTAGGTGGTTGAGCGGATCACTTTCCGCCGGATGTGAACGCCGTGGATGTGGCCTGCTCGTTCATTGAGATGGCCGAGCAAGTGATCGTAGAAGTAGAGGGCCCAGCGCCCGTCGGCAACCTCCTCGAACCCGACGTGCTCGCCGATGAGCGCTGGAGCGACGCTGATGTAGCGATTGTGAAAGCGGACGCCGCCGTTCGTGCTGACGTAGCGCGTGAGGTAGTGGCTCGGGTACTCGGGGCCTGGAATGCGCTCGGGGAACACCCGCAGTGAGGGGCGATAGACCGCCGCGGGTGGCTTGCCGGCTCGAATCGTCAGTTGCCACGTTTCTCGCGCTATCTCCCGATGCTGAACGATTGCAGTTCGAACAAAGTCGAAATGACCGACCCCGACTGGATCGCTTGCCTCGTCAAACATGTTGAACATGTCGCCCAGAGCGTTT